>NZ_CP016456.1:1048125-1397500 GCF_001713415.1 Sphingobium sp. RAC03
CATCAGCCCCACGGTGGCCCAGGCCCAGAGCCGCTCAGCGTCGCGCCGCGCATCCCACAAGGCCCAGAGCAGCCCGACGAGCCCGGCGAGCGGAATCGCCAGTAACGGCACCACCATCGACTGGGCCTGCGCGGTGATCGGCTTGGCCTCGCGGATGTTGGCGAGCCACAGCCGCTCCAGTTCGGGCGAAATCTGATAAGGACTGAGGCATTGGGGCCAGTTGAGCCAGAAGAAGATCGCCACTGCGCCGCCCACGATGACGCCTGCACCCAGCCGCGCCATCCAGCCGCGCAAGGGGGCGAGCGCCAGCAGCACCATGCCCGCCGATGCCGCGCCGAATACCGCGACCCAGATCGGCGAGAGTGCGTCGCAGACCTGCTCCCGATTGGCGGTGCTGGCGAACACCAGATAGCAGAGCGAGGTCGCGCCACCGAGGCTGAGCGCATAGGGCAGCATCCGCCGCTCGGCACCGTCGCGAAATACCCAGCGCAGCGCGATCAGCCCGCCGCCCGCCGCCAGATAGACGATCATCTCCATACCGATCGCGATCGACAGCGCGCTGCTGACCCCGGCCATGATGCCGCCGCGCAGCCGGTTGGTGTCGATCACCCCGGCCAGCATGGTCAGCGCCAGCGCCAATTGCCAGCCATGATGGTCGATCCGCATCGGCGCATACATGCCAAAGCCCATTTGCGCCGCCAGGGGCGCCAGCACGGCGAGCAGCCAGCCATTCGGCCCCGCCAGCCGCCGCCCGATGAAGCCGAGGCTGAGCATCAGCAGCAACAGCGGCAGCAAGGGTGCGACCCCGCAGGCCAGCCGATCGGCCATGCCCTGATCGACGAAGGCGCGGAAGAACAGCATCAGTCCGGCGAGCGGCAAATCGACCAGCCGCGACCAGTGGATATTCGCCCCGCCCGGCGGGTCGAGCCGATATTGGCGCAGGTCGTACCAGCCCTGCCCCGCCAGCCAGTCCTTGACCTGGACATAGCGGATATTGTCGTCGGTATCGCCCAGCACCAGCCAGTGAATGGCGGACCAGCGCGTCGCCACCATCGTCACCGCAATGGCGATCCAGATCAGAAAGGTCAGCCATTTCCAATGGCGTGCGCCATGGACGGACAGGAAGGCCGCGATGTGGCAGGCGCGGGCGCGCAGGGTTTCGCCGCTATGCAAGGTCATGCCCGTGGATTAGAGGCTGCGCATCAAAGCGCAACGGGGGCCAGCCATGAAATTCGCGCAACGCGTGTCGCCGCAGCACCGGGCGCTGTTCTGGCAGATCCTGCGCTATGGCGTCACCGGCCTGTTCGTCACTGCCTGCCAGGCCGCGATCTACTGGGCCCTTGCCACCTATGCCGGGCTGCATGTCCAGATCGCCAATCTGATCGGCTATGGCGCGGCGGTCGTCATCGGCTATATCGCGCACAGCGCCTTCACCTTTCGCGGTCAGGGGGCGAATGACGGCCATGCGGCGCGCGGGGCGAAGTTCATTGCCGTGTCGCTGGTCAGCTATGCGCTCAACGCGCTGTGGGTGTGGCTGTGCGTCACCCATATAGGCTGGCCCGCCTGGTCGCCGATCCCGGCGATGCTGTTCGTTACACCGGCCTTGGTATTCGTGCTTAATCGGCAGTGGGTGTTTCGGTGATCGGTAATCCTCCCCTGTAAGGGGAGGGGGACCGCCGAAGGCGGTGGAGGGGTATCGCCCTATCGATGGGGCGACACCCCTCCGTCTGGCCTACGGCCAGCCACCTCCCCTTACAGGGGAGGATTTTTGGAGCCACACGCCAGCACCGCATCGGCGCGCGCCAGGACGACCAGTGGCAGGCCCGCTGCGGCCGCGCGGTCCGCCGCCAGTTGCGTCGGGGCGGAAATGGTGACGAGCAGGGGGCAGTTGGCCAGCACTGCCTTTTCCACCAGTTCATAGGAACAGCGTGACGATAGCAAAGCGAAGCCGCCGTCCCAGTCCGCCCCCCTGCGCGCCATCGCGCCGATCAGCTTGTCGAACGCATTGTGGCGCCCGACATCCTCGCGCACCAGCCGGATCGCGCCGTCCGCGCTGACCCAAGCGGCGGCATGGACCGCGCCCGTCGCGGCATTCAACGGCTGATGATCGCCCAGCGCCGCCAGTGCGCGGAAGATCGCCGCCCGGTCGGCCCTTCCCTGCGCCGTGACGGGTGGCAGCGGCCGGATCGCCTGTTCCAGATTTTCGATGCCGCACAGGCCGCAGGACGAATCCGACGCGCGATGCCGCACCCGGTTCAGCAGCCGTTCGACCCGTTCGGGCGGCAGGGTGGCGCGCGCCACCAGTCCCTGCAGCGTTGCATGGACATCGACAGCGAACGCCCCGTCGCCCGGCTCGATCAACCGTTCGGCCAGGGCAAAGCCCAGCACCAGGTCATCAATGTCCGCGGGTGTCGCCATCAGCACCGCATAGCCGATGCCGCTCAACTCGATCGCGACCGGGACTTCCTGCGCCAGCGCGCGATCGATCGGCTGCGTCGCGCCATCGGGCGTCAGCCGGTCGAACCGCATCGTCCCATGGTCGGCTGGCCTGTCCATCATCGGGTGAGGGTAGCGATGGTCAACCCGCGTCGCAATGCCCGGCTTCATTCACCGCGTTGAACGGCGTCGCCTGGTCCTGCGGCACTGGCCTGCCGCCTGCAAGCCGGGCGACGGCCGCCGCGACGACAGGCGAAAAGCGATCAGGCTCGTCCCGCGCCATGGCGATGATCCGCTCTTTCATCCGGGGATCCCAGAAGCTCGCCAGATGCTCGGCCAGGGTTTCGGTCGCCTTGGCCTCGCCCATCGTCGCCAGATTGCGGGCGATCTGATGCGCCATATAGACCAGCCGATCGGCGGTGGACATGATCTGGGGTTCGTCGCTCATCGGCCTGGTCCTATTCCGCCGCTTCCAGCGGCGCGATGCGACGGCTCCTATGCGCCTGGCTGGCATAATCCTGCTGCCAGTCGCTGGGGCCATTGGATGGCATCACCTGCACCGCCGTCACCTTATATTCGGGGCAGTTGGTGGCCCAGTCGCTATAGTCGGTGGTAATGACGTTCGCCTGCGTTTCCGGGTGGTGGAAGGTCGTGTAGACGACGCCCGGCGCGACGCGCTCGGCCACTTGCGCGCGCAATGTCGTTTCTCCCGCCCGGCTGCGCAACGTCACCCAGTCGCCATCCTTGAGGCCGCGATTATCCGCGTCGGACGGATGGATTTCCAGCCTGTCTTCCGGGTGCCAGGCAGTGTTGGCCGTCCGCCGCGTCTGCGCGCCGACATTATAGTGCGACAATATGCGCCCGGTGGTCAGCAGCAGCGGGAAGCGCGGGCCGGTCTTTTCGTCGGTGGGCACATAGTCGGTGACGACGAACTTGCCCTTGCCGCGCACGAAGCCATCGGCATGCATGGTCGGCGTGCCGTCGGGCGCTGCGTCATTGGCGGGCCATTGCAGCGATCCTTCCGCTTCCAGCCGGTCATAATGGACGCCCGCAAAGGTCGGGGTGAGCGCCGCAATCTCGTCCATGATTTCCGACGGATGGCTGTAGGTCCAGTTGAGGCCCATGGCGTTGGCGACCAGTTGCACGATCTCCCAATCGGCATGGCCGTTGAGCGGGGCCATCACCTTGCGCACCCGCTGGATGCGGCGTTCGGCATTGGTGAAGGTGCCGTCCTTCTCCAGGAAGGTCGATCCGGGCAGGAAGATATGCGCGTAATTGGCGGTTTCGTTGAGGAACAGATCCTGCACCACCACGCATTCCATCGCCGCGAGGCCCGCCGCGACATGATGGGTGTTGGGGTCGGACTGGAGAATATCCTCGCCCTGCACGAACAGACCCTTGAACGTCCCGTCGGTCGCGGCGTCGAGCATGTTGGGGATGCGCAGGCCGGGCTCGGCATCGAGTGACACGCCCCAGGCCCGTTCGAACAGGCTGCGCGTCGCGGTGTCGGAGACATGACGGTAGCCCGAAAATTCATGCGGGAAGCTGCCCATGTCGCAGGCACCCTGGACATTATTCTGGCCGCGCAGCGGGTTCACACCTACGCCTTCGCGCCCGACATTGCCGGTCGCCATGGCGAGGTTGGCGATCGCCATGACGGTCGAACTGCCCTGGCTATGTTCGGTGACGCCAAGGCCATAGTAAATGGCACCGTTGCCGCCGGTGGCATAGAGGCGGGCGGCGGCGCGCACCTCGTCCGCCTTCACGCCGGTCAGCGGCTCGATCGCTTCGGGCGAGCGGGCGGGTTGCGAGACGAACTCGGCCCAGTCGGCAAATTCATCCCAGTCGCAGCGTTCACGGATGAACGCTTCGTTGTACAATTTCTCGGTGACGATCACATGCGCCATCGCCGTCAGCATCGCGACATTGGTGCCGGGCCGCAGCGGCAGATGATGATCCGCCTCGACATGGGGAGATTTCACCAGATCGGTGCGGCGCGGGTCCATGACGATCAGCTTCGCGCCCTGCCGTAGCCGCTTCTTCATGCGGCTCGCGAATACAGGGTGGCCGTCCGTGGGATTGGCGCCGATCACCAGGATCACGTCCGCCTGCATCACGCTGTCGAAATCCTGCGTGCCTGCCGAGGTGCCGAAGGTCTTGCTGAGGCCATAGCCGGTCGGCGAGTGGCAGACCCGCGCGCAGGTATCGACATTATTATTGCCGAAGCCCTGGCGGATCAGCTTTTGAACCAGAAAGGTTTCTTCGTTGGTACAGCGGCTGGACGTGATGCCGCCGATGGAGCGGGTGCCGTACTTCGCCTGGATGCGGCGAAATTCGCTGGCGGTATGGGCGATGGCCTCGTCCCACGACACTTCGCGCCAGGGTTCGCTGACCGAGGCGCGGATCATGGGGTTGAGGATGCGGTCCTGATGCTGGGCATAGCCCCAGGCGAAGCGCCCCTTGACGCAGCTATGGCCGCGATTGGCCTTGCCGTCCTTCCACGGCACCATCCGCACCAGTTCCTCGCCCCGCATTTCCGCACGGAAGGTACAGCCTACGCCGCAATAGGCGCAGGTGGTGACGATGGCGCGGTCGGGCGTGCCGACCTCCACCACCTTCTTCTCGATCAGCGAGGCGGTCGGGCAGGCCTGAACGCAGGCGCCACAGGACACGCATTCGGAGCCGAAAAAATCCTCGCCCTGCGACGCGGCGACCTTGGAGTCGAACCCCATGCCCTCGATCGTCAGTGCGAACGTCCCTTGCACTTCGTCGCAGGCGCGCACGCAGCGGGAGCAGACGATGCATTTGCTGGGATCGAAATCGAAATAGGGGTTCGACTGGTCCTTCGCCTGGCCCATATTGGTCGCGCCGTCATAGCCATAGCGCACCTCGCGCAGGCCGACCGCCCCGGCCTGATCCTGCAATTCGCAATCGCCATTCGCGCCGCAGGTCAGGCAATCGAGCGGATGGTCGGAGATGTAGAGTTCCATGACCCCGCGGCGCAGCTTTTTCAGGCGCTCGGTCTGGGTGCGGACCACCATGCCCTCGGCGACCGGCGTGGTGCAGGAGGCGGGATAGCCGTTGCGGCCCTCCACTTCGACCAGGCAGAGGCGGCAGGAGCCGAAACTTTCGACATTGTCGGTTGCGCAGAGTTTGGGGATGGAGCCGCCCAGCAGGGAGGCGGCGCGCATGATGCTGGTGCCTTCGGGCAGGGTCACGGCCTGGCCATCGATGGTCAGGGTGACGGACTTGCTGGTGGCGATGGCCGCCGGGGTGCCATGGTCGGTTTCGCGGGTGTAGGTCATTCCGCAGCCTCCTGAACGGACTTGGCCAGCCCGAAATCCTCTGGAAAATAGTCGAGCGCACTCAGCACAGGATAGGGAGTGAAGCCGCCCAGCGCGCAGAGCGAGCCATATTTCATCGTGTCGCACAAGTCGCGCAGCAGGTCGGATTGCGCGTCGAGGGAGGTGTCGATGCGGGATGGGGAACGGGAATAAAGGGCTTTATCGATATACCCCTCCCCCGTTCGCCCTGAGCCTGTCGAAGGGCCTTCCTTTCTTGAAGAAAAGGACAGGGCTTCGACAGGCTCAGCCCGAACGGATTGAGAGGATGGTCGCGCCACCATGATCCGATCGACAATCTCCACCCCGCGCGTCGATCCGATCCGGCAGGGCGTGCATTTGCCGCAGCTTTCCACCGCGCAAAATTCCATCGCGAAGCGTGCCATATGCGCCATGTCGACGCTGTCGTCGAACACGGTGATCCCGGCATGGCCGATAAGGCCACCCGCTGCTGCAAAAGCTTCATAATCGAACGGCAGATGGAACATGCTGGGCGGGAAATAAGCGCCGAGCGGCCCGCCCACCTGCACCGCGCGGACCGGACGACCGCTCGCCGTGCCACCGCCAATATCGTTCACCAACTCGCCCAGCGTGATGCCAAAGCCGATCTCATAGAGGCCCCCATGCCGAACATTGCCCGCCAGTTGCACCGGCATCGTGCCGCGCGACCGACCAAAGCCGACGCCCGCATAGGCCTCCGCCCCTTCCGCCAAGATGAACGGCACGGCGGCGAGGCTGAGCACATTGTTGATGACGGTCGGCTGGCCGAACAACCCTTTGAGCGCGGGCAAGGGCGGCTTGGCGCGCACTTGGCCGCGCTTGCCCTCGATCGAATCGAGCAAAGCCGTTTCCTCGCCGCAGACATAAGCCCCGGCCCCTTCGCGCACTTCCAGCGTGAAGGGCGCGATCCGCTGCGCCGCGCGTTCGATCGCCAGCCGCATCGTGTAGATCGCGAACGGATATTCGGAGCGGATATAGATATAGCCATGGTGCGCGCCGACGGCATGGGCGGCGATCGCCATGCCCTCGATCAGGCAATAGGGGTCGCCCTCCATCAGCATCCGATCAGCGAAGGTGCCGCTGTCGCCTTCGTCCGCGTTGCAGACGATGAATTTGTCGCCAGCAGGCGCATCCAGCACCGTCTGCCACTTGATGCCGGTCGGGAAACCCGCGCCGCCGCGCCCGCGCAGACCCGACGCTTTGACCACATCGACCACCGCCTGCGGAGCAAGCGCGCGCGCCGCGTTCAGGCCTTTCCATCCGCCTGTGGCGGCATAATCTTCCAGACATACCGGATCGATCACGCCGCAGCGGGCAAAGGTGAAGCGTTGCTGCCCGGCAAAGAAGGGCAGCGCGTCGATGCGCCCCAGCCGGTTGACGTGGCTGCCATCCAGCACCGCCGCCACATCGCCCGGCCAGACCGGGCCATAGGCGATCCGGCCGTCAGCCATCTCGACCTCGACCAGCGGTTCGATACTGAACAGCCCGCGCGATCCGGTGCGGATCACGTCGCATCCGGCCTCCGCAAAGGCGTGCGCCACATCATCCGCGCCCAGCGCGACCGAGGCCATGTCGCGGCTCACATAGATTTTCATGCCGCAACCTCCGCCGCGATCCGCTCCAGCGCCGCGCCATCAATCCGCGCCACCGGGCGACCATTCACCAGCGCATTCGGCCCGATCGCGCAAAGCCCAAGGCAATAGACCGGCTCCAGACTGACCGCGCCATCGCCGCGCGTCTGCCCCATCGCCACGCCCAGCCGCTGCGCCGCCGCCGCCTCGATCGCCGCACCGCCGCGCGCCTGGCAGCTTTCGGCGCGGCACAGTTTCACGACATGGCGACCCTGCGGCGTGCGGCGGAAATCATGATAGAAGGTGACGACGCCATGCACATCGGCACGCGACAGGTTCAGCGCTTTGGCGATGACCGGCACGACCGCATCATCGACATGCCCGGCCTCTTCCTGCACGGCATGGAGCAACGGCAGCAACTGGTCGCGCGTCGCGCCATGCTGCGCCGTCCAGCCTTCGATAAACTCGTCCATCCCGATACCCTGCCCTATGGCCGCAATTTTGCGCCATAATGCGGCGGCGGGGCGCGTCGGTCAAATCGAAGCCAGCGATGCTTAATAGAGATTGTCTATCAGAATCGGAAATTTTGCAGTGATCCCTCCCCGGCCGGTGATATTACTAAGTTCGCATCATCTCCAAATTTCGTCATCCCCGCGAAGGCGGGGATCCATCTCCGGACGTAACATCAAGACGATAAGGTGGGAGATAGATTCCCGCTTCCGCGGGGTTGACGATGAATTAAGGGGTTGCCGATGTTTCGCAACGATCCCCTTACAGGGGAGGATATTTTTGCCCTAAATCGTCGTAAAGCCCGGCGGCAGGCGCAGTTCCCGCGCGACGGCCAGCACCGCTTGCGCCAATGGCCCCATCGGCGCGCTGTCGGATACGATGACGCCGACCCGGCTGCCCTCCCCCATATCGGGCAGCGGCGTGGTGTGCGCCCAGCGCAGCCCGTCCAGCAAGGCGGCATGGCTGTCGGGGATGATCGAGCAGAGTCGCCCCTGCTGCACCAACCCCAGCAGCGCAACATAGCTGTCCGCGGTCACCAGCGGCCGCAGCGCCAGCCCGCGCTCGGCGAGCCGTGCATCCAATATCCGCCGGTTCTGCATCCCCTGATGCAGCAGGCAGAGCGGCAGGCCGGCGAGATCCGCCCAGTCGATGACGGCGGGGATCGGCACGCCGCCCACCGCGCTTACCAGCATCGCCCGCTCGGCATAGAGAGGCACCGACAGCGCATGGGCGGGCGGCTCGAAATCGAGATAGGTCAGCCCTGCGTCCAGCTCGAACGCCGCCAACTCGCGCTCGATCTGGCGCGAGGTCAGCGCCCGTACCGAAATGTTCAGCCCCGGATAGCGTTCCAGCATCGCTGTCGCCAGGCAACCGATGGCGGGCATGGCGGCGGGGATCGCGCCCAGCCGCAGTTCGCCCCGCAACGGCCCGCGCGCGGTTTCCGCCGCCTGCCCCAGCGCCTCGGCCGCCGCCACCAATTGCCGCGCCCAGGGCAAGATCGCCTCCCCCTCCGGCGTCAACCCGCCATATTTGCGGTCACGGCGGATGAGACGCTTGCCCAATTGCGCCTCCAGCGTCGCGATCCCCGCCGACAGCGTGGGCTGCGACACATGGCATAGCGCCGCCGCCCGCGCGAAATGGCCTTCGCGCTCCAGCGCCAGAAAATATTCGACAAGCCGGGTCTGCATCGCTTTGCTATAGGCTTTATAGAGCGAAGCTATCAAGGAAGCGCTATGGCGGCAGGACGGATATTGGGCGCGGTACTGGCGGGGGGGCGTTCCAGCCGCTTCGGCAGTGACAAGGCGCTGGCGCAGATGCCCGATGGCCGCACCCTAATCGACCATGCGATGGCAGGCTTAGCGCCCCATGTCGCGCAGGTGGTGATTTGCGGGCGCGCGGGCGGCCTGCCTGATCGGCCAGCGCCGGACATGGGACCATTGGGCGGGCTTAACGCGGCGCTCCATCATGCGCTTGCCCATGGTTTTGATGGCGTCCTGACCACCGGCTGCGACATGCCGCTTTATCCGGCAGAGTTGTCCGCCGCGCTGATCGGCGAGGACGCCGCGATTCTCAAGGGCCAGCAACTGCTCGGCTGGTGGCCCGCCACCCTTGCGCCTACGCTCGACGCGCATCTGGCCGAAGCGAATAACCGCTCCATCCATGGCTGGCTCGACCGCATCGGCGCACGGGTGGTGGAGATACCGGGGCTGGTGTTGCCCAACATCAACCGGCCAGAGGATCTGGAGGGGTTGTAACGCTCAACGCCCGTTCGTTTCGAGCGAAGGGAGTTAAGCTGGCAAAGCCACGCTCGCCGCAATCTCCGCCAACAGCCCTGTCCCCGCCACGGCCTCCCCGATCAGCAACAAGGTCGGGTCTTCGTCGCTGATCGTCGCCACCAGAAAGGCCAGCGCCGACAGCTTCCCCCGGATCAGCCTTTCGCTCGGCAGCGAGACATTGACCGCGACCATCACCGGCGTTTCCGGGTCGCGCCCCGCTGCGATCAACGACCGGGCAATCTCGCCCGCCGCCGCCCGGCCCATATAGATGCCGATCGTCCCGCCCGGTTGCGCCAGCGCGGCCCAGTCGAGCTTCAACGGTTCGCCTGCCTTCAAATGCGCCGTCACCAGCGTCAGCCCGCGCGCCTTGCCGCGCAGGGTGAGCGAGGCATGGCCGCTCGCCGCCGCCGCGCTGGCGGTGGTGATACCGGGGCAGATCCGCACCCGCACGCCGCCCTCGCCCAGGTGCGCCATCTCCTCCGCCGACCGGCCGAAGATCGACGGATCGCCGCCTTTCAGCCGCACGACGCGCTTGCCCGCCCGCGCCGCCGCCAGCAGCAGGTCGTTGATGCTCCCCTGCTGCTTGCTGTGCCGCCCGGACCGCTTCCCGACACTCACCCGTTCGACACCAGCGGGGATCAGATCCAGCACGCCCGGTCCCACCAGCGCATCGTAGAAGACGATGTCCGCCGCGCCGATCAGCTTTTCCGCCTTGCGCGTCAGCAGGTCCGGGTCGCCCGGCCCCGCCCCCACCAGCCAGACGTCACCCGGCGCGATCAGGTCATTCGGCTGCATGCAACGTCTCCTGCGAGGTTTGGGTTAGAATATTGGTGAGCGCTGGACGGCATGACCCGCAATTGCTCCCCGCACCGATCGCCGCGCCGATCGCGGGCACATCGACCAGCTGCTGGTCGCGGATCGCCGCGACGATCTGGTTGAGGCCGATGTCGAAGCAGACGCACACCACCGCGCCTTTGTCGGGCTGGCTGCCTGGTCCCCGCGCGGCCAGCACGGACGCGCCCACGCCCTCGACCGCGAGTTGCCCGATCAGCCAGTCGCGCGTTGGCAACAGGCCGCTACGCGTCACGATCAGCACGCCCGCGAGCTTCCCTTCGCGGATGATCGCGACGCGGCGGGTACCGCGCGTCTGGTCGATCGCCTCGACCCTTTCGCCCTTGGGCAGGCAGGCTTCCAGCCGCGCCGGATCGCCATTGCCCGCCACTTCATAAAGCGCGCCGCCCGGCACGGTGATGCGGGTGGCCCAGAGGCACGGGACGCGCACCGGGTCAGCCCCGCGCAGGATGAGAAAGCCTTTCCATTCGGTAGCAATCTTTTCGACCCGAACGGGCGTGGATTTGAACCCCGGCTGCCCCGAATGGGGATCGACCAGCGGGCGCGGCAACAGGCCGGTGCGGCCGCCGCTCGATTGCTGGTCGGTCCAGTGAATCGGCGTGAATATCTCGCCGCGGCGCTGACCCTCGCTGATCCGCGCGCGGAAGAGGCTCTCGCCCTGCGCCGTCGACACCCGCGCCAGATCGCCATCCGCAATGCCCAACGCCGTCGCGTCGCGCGGATGCAGTTCGACCAAGGGCTCCTCGCGATGGCGCGCCAGTTTGGGCGACAGGCCGGTGCGCGTCATCGTATGCCATTGATCGCGATAGCGCCCGGTGTTGAGCGTCATCGGCCAGTCGCGCAGCGGCCCCTGCAACGCCATCTGCGTCACCGGCACCAACCGCGCCTTGCCATCGGGCGTTGGAAACCGGCCATCAGCAAAGGGCATGCCGCCCCAGCGGAACGGTTCCATCGCTTCATAGGCGTCATTGCCGATCGTCGCCTGCGCGCGCAGATTGAGCAGCCGCGCGCCATCATTCTGATAGGCGGTCAGTCGCGCATGTTCGCGCCAGATGTCGGCGGGCCGGTCATAGGTGAAGGCATTGCGCCACCCCATCCGCCGCGCGACCTGCGTGACGATCCACCAGTCGGGCTTGGCCTCACCGGGCAGCGGCAGCAGCGCCCGCTGGCGGCTGATCGTCCGGTCGGAGTTGGTGACGGTCCCGTCCTTCTCGCCCCAGGCAGCGGCGGGCAGCCGCACATGGGCGTGAACGGCGGTGTCGGTGGTCGCCATCACATCCGACACGACCACGAACGGGCAGGCTTCCAGCCCCGCGCGCACGCGCCCCGCATCGGGCATCGAGACGGCGGGGTTGGTCGCCATCACCCACAGCGCCTTGATCCGCCCCTCGTCGATCGCGCGGAACAGGTCGACGGCCTTCAGCCCCGGCTTGGTCGCGACATTCGGCGCGGCCCAGAAGCGCCCGACCCGCGCGACATTGTCGGGCGCGAAATCCATATGCGCCGCCAGCGTCGTCGCCAGCCCGCCAACCTCGCGCCCGCCCATGGCATTGGGCTGGCCGGTGATCGAAAAAGGCGCAGCGCCCGGCTTGCCGATGCGGCCGGTGGCGAGGTGGACATTGATGATCGCATTGACCTGATCGGTGCCGCGGATCGACTGGTTGATTCCCTGGCTGAACAGCGTGACGGTGCGCGGGGTCGCGGCGAACATCTCGTAAAATTGCTGCAATTCGGCAGGCGGCAAGTCGCACGCCCTGGCCGTGGTCCAAAGGTCATTACCGTCTCGGATCGCGTCCCAGAAACCATCGGGCGCAGCAACGCTATCGCGCAGAAAGTCCGCATCCAGTTGCCCGGCCTGATCCATCCAGGCCAGCAACCCGTTCATCAGCGCCACGTCGCTGCCGGGCTTCAAGGCAAGATGCAGGTCCGCCCCTTCGCAGCTTTCGGTGCGCCGCGGGTCGATCACCACCAGCTTGGTGCCACGCGCTGCCCGCGCCGCCTGTATCCGCTGATAGACGACCGGATGGCACCAGGCGGTGTTGGAGCCAACGAGGACAATCAAGTCTGCCTCGTCCAGATCGTCATAGCTCGCGGGCACCACATCCTCGCCGAACGCGCGCATATGCCCGGCCACCGCGCTCGACATGCACAGGCGGCTGTTGGTGTCGATATTGGCCGACCCGATAAAGCCCTTCATCAGCTTGTTGGCGACATAATAATCTTCGGTCAGCAACTGGCCTGAGACGTAGAAGGCGACGCTGTCCGGCCCATGCTTGGCGATTGTCTCGCGAAAGCGCTTGGCCACAAGGTCCAGCGCCTTGTCCCAGCTTGCCCGCTTGTCGCCGATCATCGGATGAAGCAGCCGCCCTTCCAGCCCGACCGTCTCGCCCAGATGCGTGCCCTTGGAACAAAGCTTGCCGCCATTGGCCGGATGCGCCGCATCCCCCGCGATCGTGACGGCACGCGGCCCGGTCGGCGTCGCGGAGATACCGCAACCGACACCGCAATAGGCGCAGGTCGTGCGGATGGGGTTCGTCATAAATCCTCCCCGGTACGGGGAGGGGGACCAGCCGTAGGCTGGTGGAGGGGGCGAGCGTCAGGCGCAGCGGAAGGAGAGGTCGCACCTAGCGGCCACCCCCCTCCACCACCGGCTTCGCCGGCGGTCCCCCTCCCCGTGCCGGGGAGGATACTCACGCCGCGCGCTTCCCGATGACGGCATCGCGCAGCAGGAAGATGCGCCCGGCATCGACCTTGAGCGGGATCACCGGCACGCATCCCTTATCCTCGCCCAACGCCTCGCCAGTCTTGAGCGAGATGTTCCAATTGTGCAGCGGGCAGGTGACGACCCCGCCATGGACGATCCCTTGGCTGAGCGGTCCATGTTTGTGCGGGCAGCGATTGACGAGGGCATGGAAATCGCCGCTCGTCGTGCGGAAGATCGCGATCTCCTCGCCGCCCAGCACTGGCAGGGTGCGGGCATTGCCCGGCGTGATCTGATCCACCGAACCGATATCGAGCCAGTCTCCGGTCATCATACGGTCTCCAACGGGCGCACTTGCGCGATATGCTGATGCAGTTCGGCATGCTGGCCCGCGGCGCGCTCCGCCCAGGGATCGTCCTGCATAAACTGCTGCGAAAAGAGGAAGCGCGCCCGCAGCGCTTCGCGGCCTGCATCATCCTCGACGATGCGCGCCTTCACATAATCGACCCCGACCCGCTCGATCCACGGCGCGGTGCGCTCCAGATAGCGGGCCTCTTCACGGTAAAGCTGGGTAAAGGCGGCGCAATAATCGAGCGCCTCCTGCTCGGTCGCCACCTTGCACAGCAGGTCGGTGACGCGAACATGGATGCCGCCATTGCCGCCGACATGCAGCTCATAGCCGCTGTCGACGCAGACGATGCCGAAATCCTTGATCGTGGCTTCGGCGCAATTGCGCGGGCAGCCCGACACCGCGATCTTGAACTTGTGCGGCATCCACGATCCCCAGGTCATCCGCTCGGCCTTGACGCCAAGCCCCGTGCTGTCCTGCGTACCGAAGCGGCACCATTCGGACCCGACGCAGGTCTTCACCGTGCGCAGCGACTTGCCATAGGCATGGCCCGATACCATCCCCGCTGCATTCAGGTCCGCCCAGACGGCGGGCAAATCCTCCTTCTTGATCCCGAAAATATCGAGCCGCTGGCCGCCAGTGACCTTGACCATCGGCGCGTTGAACTTCTCGACCACGTCGGCGATCGCGCGCAATTCGCGCGGATTGGTCAGCCCGCCCCACATGCGCGGCACCACCGAATAGGTGCCGTCCTTCTGGATGTTGGCGTGCATCCGTTCATTGACGAAGCGGCTCTGCTGGTCATCGACATAGGCACCGGGCAGCGCGCAGAGCAGATAATAATTGAGCGCGGGACGGCAGGAAGAACAGCCGTCGGGCGTGGACCAATGCAGCTTCTGCATCACTTCGGGGATCGACGTCATGCCCTGCGCCACGATTTCGCGCCGTACATCGTCATGGCCAAAGCTGGTGCATTTGCACATCGTCTTCGGCCCGGACTGGACATCCTCCCCCAGCGTCAACGCCAGGATAGTTTCGACCAGCCCGGTGCAGGAACCGCAGCTCGCCGACGCCTTGCACCCGGCCCGAACCGCGTCCAGGCTGCATGCGCCTGCGTTGATGCAGGCAACCACCTGGCCCTTGGATACGCCGTTGCAGCCGCAAATCTCGGCATCGTCCGAGAGCGCTGCAACGGCCGCCTTAGGGTCCAGCGCGCCCCCTCCAGAGGCGAAGGCTTGGCCAAAGATGAGAAGGTCGCGAATATCGGCGACATTCTCGCCGCGTTTCAACAAGTCGAAATACCAGCCGCCATCGGCGGTATCGCCATAGAGCACCGCGCCGATGACGCGATCCTCCTTCACCACGACCCGTTTATACACGCCGCGCGATGCATCGCGCAGGACGATGTCCTCGCACCCCTCGCCGCCCGAAAAGTCACCGGCGGAAAAGACGTCCAACCCGGCGACCTTCAACTTGGTCGATGTCACCGAACCCTTATACCCCGTATGCCGGTCGGTCAGGCCATCGGCCAGGCTGCGACACATGTCCCACAGCGGCGCGACCAGCCCATAGACATTGCCGTCATGCTCGACGCATTCGCCGACCGCCAGCACATCGGGATCGCTGGTGACCATATGGTCGTCCACCTTGATCCCGCGCCCGATGTCCAACCCCGCCGCCCGCGCCAGCGCGACGCAGGGGCGGATGCCCACCGCCATCACCACCAGGCTGGCGGGGATCAGCGTGCCGTCCTTCAACCGCACGCCCTCGACCTTGCCATCGCCGCAGATTTCCGCCGTGTCGGCCCCGGTCAAGATCGTCTGGCCGCGCGCTTCGAGCGCGCTCTTGAGCAGCCAGCCGGCCGCCTCATCCAATTGCCGTTCCATCAGCGTCGGCATGATGTGCAGCACCGTAACCTTCATGCCGCGCAGCGTCAGGCCATGCGCCGCTTCCAGCCCCAGCAACCCGCCGCCGATCACCACCGCGTCCCCGCCGCGATTGGCCGCGTCCAGCATCGCATCGACATCCTTCATGTCGCGAAAGCTGATGACGCCCGGCAGATCCTTGCCCGGCACCGGGATGATGAACGGGTCGGAGCCGGTCGCGATCAACAGCTTGTCATAGGCGACGGTGCGGCCCGACTGGCTCGTGACGGTCTTGGCCGTCCGGTCGATCGCGACAACCTGATCGGCTACGATCAGCTCGATGCGATTGTCCGCATACCAGGCGCGGTCATTGATGATGATCTCATCGAACGTCTTTTCGCCCGCCAGCACCGGGGACAGCATGATGCGGTTATAATTTACATGCGGTTCCGCGCCGAAGATGGTCACGCGATAGCGCCCCGCATCACGCGCCAGCAATTCCTCGACCGCGCGGCACCCGGCCATGCCGTTGCCGATCACGACCAGATGGTCGCGCCCCTCATCGGCAGGGACAGGGATCGTCGCCTCGCTGCCTGCCATCGGCGCCGTTCCGATCTGAAATTCCATATTCGTGACTCCAGAAAACAAAAAAGCCGCCATCCTGACCCCCGGTGAGAACCGGAAGTCAGGATGGCGGCTTTGCCATCATATGCGCCTGGTCGATCCGTCCCTGGATCGCTTTGGCTATGGTTGGAAGGACAGCTTTGTCCTCTTGCACTGCACCATAACAGAATCGCCCGATGCCTCAAGCGATTCCTGTTCATGGCCCGATCAATAGGCCCAATCGGCCTGCACCCATAATTTCTGCGTGTCGGTCGCCATCGTCTTGGCATCGTAACGGGCATAGCGGACCGACAGCGCCGTCTTCCTGACCTTCGCCGAAGCGATCAGGTTGATCTCATCACCATAATGCTGGTCCAGCCGATCGCTGTCGAATCGATGCCACACCGCCTGCACCGACACGCCGCTCAGCGGCCCCACCTGTTTCCAGCCATAGCCGCCGCCGACATAGAGGTCGCGAATGCCATTGGCGGGCGTGGTCAGGAACTTGTCGGCCCAACCCTGAAACTTGAAATTAGTGCCCAGCGGCGTCTGGAAACTGGTCAACGGCGTGCCGCTGCTCGCGCCCAGCACCTCATAGCCCGCATTCAATTTCCAGCCCTTCACGTCGAGCGTCAGATCCGCCAGCCAATAATCCGCGCTATAGCTATTGGGATTGCGGTGATAGTCCGACTGGCGCGCATAGCTGAGCTGGTAACTGAACTTCGCCGCCTTGGACAAAGGCCGCGCCCCCGCCAGCCGCACGCCATAGGTTTGGCTCGACAGCCGATAGCCCTGCATCGCCGCCTCATCCTGATCGACCAGATAGGCAAAGCCCGTCAGCGCCCCGACCGGCGTGGCATAGGACAGATTGGCGAGGATGGTGTCGCCGCCGACCGCCTGTTGCCGCGCACCACGCCCCTGAAAGCCCCATATCGTCCGCACGCTCCACACATAGGACAGGTCGAGCTTCAGCCCCTTGGCCGGGGTCAATTCGGCGCGCACCGCATCGAATGTCTGGCCATTGTCGCGAAAGGCGACATTGCCCACGAACCGCTCATCATCCAGCACGATTCTTTGCCGCCCGCCGGTTAGCGTCACCGCCTTGGTCCGATATTGAAGCTGGGCGATATAGAGCGCGATATTCTCCGGGTCGGCGATGATCGGCCGGGTCGCTGCGCCGTTCAGCCCGTCATAATAGTCATCGATGGCAGCCAGCGACCCCTGCCCCACCAGCGTCGCGGAAAAACCACCACTGCTCACCGACAGCCCGGCCCGCGCCCGGATGGTCAGCGCGTCGGACGTCTCGGTCGCCAGCCCCGCCTGATCGGCCTGTTCATAGCGCAACCGCGCTTCGGCGATCGGCTTGAGCGTCACTTCCTGGGCACAAGCGGTCCCTGCGACGGCCAAAGAGGCCGCCGTTGCGAATAGATATTTCATGGAAATCTGTCCCCCTCGGACTTCGCTAAGCTCCTCCCAGCGTAGGGGAGGAGTTTGCGATAACGACTGGGGCGGCGGCCTGGCTATGCCGGTCCGCCCCCGCCCCTCCAAAGTCAGATGCGCGCGCCGCTGGTCCAGGTCGCCCGCCACCGCGCCTTGACCAGCGCCACGCCGATGAAGGCGACGACCGCAAGGCCAGCGAAGATCAGGAACCCGGCCGAAAAGCTGCCGGTCAATTGCTTGGCAAAGCCGAGCGAACTGGCAAGGTAGAAGCCGCCAATCCCGCCTGCCATGCCGACAAGGCCGGTCATCACGCCGATTTCCGCCTGGAACCGCTGCGGCACCAACTGGAAAACCGATCCATTGCCCGTGCCCAGCGCCAGCATGGCGAGGACGAAGAGGCCAAGCGCCGTCACCAGCGTCGTGGCAAAGGCGACGCCTGCCAGCGCGATCGCGGCAATCAGATAAACGATCATCAGCGTTCTTACGCCGCCAATCTTGTCAGCCAGCGCCCCACCGATCGGGCGAACCAGCGACCCGGCGAACACGCAGCCTGCGGTGCAATAGCCCGCCATCACCGGCGTCAGGCCGAATTGGTCGGTAAAGTAGATCGGCAGGCTGGCGGCGAGGCCAACGAAACCGCCGAACGTCACCGCATAAAAGGCCATCAGCAACCAGGCATCGGCCTGTTTCAGCGGCTGGAAATAGTCGATCATCTTCTTGGGCGGCGGCGCGTTGGGCGCGTCCTTCGCCATGATCATATAGATGACGAACACGATGGTCAGCGGGATGCAGGCGAGGCCCAGCACCGCGTTCCAGCCGAATAATTTGGCCAGCCCCGGCGCGAACAATGCCGCCAGCACGGTGCCCGAATTGCCCATGCCCGCCAGGCCCATCGCCTTGCCCTGATGCTCAGGCGGATACCAGCGGCTCGCCAGCGGCAACGCGATCGCGAAGCTCGCGCCCGCAAAGCCCAGCACGACCCCCAGCGCCAGCGTGCCTTCAAAGCTGCTGACCCCCATCAGCCAGGCCACAAGCAACCCGGCAATCACGATCAACTGGCTGATCGCGCCCGACATTTTCGGCCCGATCCGGTCGACCAGCAGGCCGTTCACGACGCGGAGCAGCGCGCCCATCAATGTCGGCGTGGCGACCATCAGCCCTTTTTCGGCCGGGGTCAGCGCCAATGTCTGTGCGATCATCGGCGCAAGCGGGCCGAGCAGCACCCACACCATGAAGGCGAGGTCGAAATAGAGAAAGGCGGCAACAAGGGTCGGCGTGTGGCCGGCCTTCCAGAAGCTGATCGCGGCGGCGGGCTGTTCACCCTCCTTGTCGCGATCCCAATAAGCGGTAGCCATGATACGTCCCCCAATAAACGGAAATGGACACGAAAAAAGCCGCAGGCCGGACGCACGCACGAAGGGCGTAGTCCGGTCAGCGGCTTTGCTGCGATGTGGATGGGGATGGCGGTCCCGTCCTTGGGAGAGCGCATCCAGATATAGGCGCGCTTCATCGCGCGACGCCTATGTTATCTCCCGATTCGCATCATGTTGCAAGGCACAATTTTGCGCCTGCTTTCAACGTAGCGGCGTAAAGCCCGCCAGAAACTCCTCGATCCGTTCGGGGTCGAACACGCGCCCGTCGAAGAATCGATCCGGCCCCAACGTCAGCTCGCCGCGGCGCGACCCGACCGCCAGCGGCATACCCACCGCCCCCTCCAGCTTCATGCTCGCGCCCGGCATCGGCACATCGCTGTCCGCCAGCGCGCGGCGGAAGATGTCGGGCCGAAACACTGCGCCCGCCTTCGCCGCCGCCGCGGGGTCATGATCGACCATCCCCCACCGCACCAGTTGCGAATAGATCCACAGCGCCTGGCTGCGCCACGGAAAGGGCGTCGCCTCACGCGCGAACAGCATGAAATCGGGGCTGGCGATCGGCGCTTCACCCGCCCGCGCGACGATCTGCCCCGACAAAGCCCGCGCGATCAGATCGGCGGGTTGATCGACATAGGCAGGCGCCGCCAGCAACCCGGCCAGATCGCCATGGTTGGCGGGATCATCGCACCAGGCCGCCGCCCGCACCAGCGCGCGCAGCAGACGATCGACCATATCGGGATTTTCCTCCGCCCACGCCTCGCGAAACGCCAACACCTTCTCGACGCCCCGCCGCCAGATCCGCTCGCCGATCGCCACGGCTTCGGCCAGGCCCGCCTCGACCGCTGCGCTGCCCCACGGTTCACCCGCGATGAAGCCATCAATCTCGCCCGCCTGCATCGCCTCGACCGTCAGCGACGGCGGCAGCACGCGCAGCACCACGTCGCGATCCGGGTCCACACCCGCACTCGCGAGCCAATAGCGCAGCATGATCGCATGGCTGGAAAAACGATGGACGACACCGATCACCGGCTTGCGCCGCCACAGCCCGATCGCGGCGGCAAAATCATGCGCCGTCCCCAGCGGATCGGCCAGCCGCGCCGCCACATCGGGTTCCAGCGCAGCGGCGAAATCGCAGGTCATCACCAGCATATTGCCGTTGACGTTGAGCTTATAGGGCGCGGCCAAAGCGGCAGGCTGCTGGCTAAGCCCCAGCGTCACCGCAACCGCCAGCGGGGCCAGCATATGCGCCGCCTGCACCTGGCCATAGACCAGCCGGTCGCGCAGCGTCGCCCAGCTTGTCGTCCGCACCAGATCGAGCGCAATGCCCTCGGCCTCCGCAAAGCCCCGCTCGCGCGCCGCGACCAGCACGGCCGCATCGGTCAGTGGCAGGAAGGCGATCCGCAGGCCCGTCGTCATACTCCCCCTCCCAACAACTCGCTGGCGGTGATCAGCGCTTGCGCCACCTCCACGATCTTCTTGCCCTGGTTCATCGCCGCCGACCGCAGCAACGCATAGGCATCCTGCTCGCTGAGCGACCGCTGGTTCATCAGGATCGACTTGGCGCGGTCGATGATCTTGCGATCCGACAGCGCGGTGCGCGCCTCGTCCAACTCGTTCTGCATCTTGGCAAAGGCGTTGAACCGCCGCACCGCCAGTTCCAGCACCGGCTTGACCCGCTCCTTGCGCAGCCCATCCACCACATAGGCGGACACCCCGGCATCGATCGCCGCGCCGATCATCGCATCGTCGGACTGGTCCACGAACATCGCGATCGGCTTGGCCAGCGCCCGGCTGACGATGAGCATTTCCTCCAGCGTATCGCGGCTGGGGCTGCCCAGATCCATCAGCACGACGTCGGGCGCCATGCGTTCGAGCCGCGCGACGAAAGCGCCGCGCGGTGGCACGATATGAATATCGTCATAGCCCGCCTCGCGCAGCCCCTCCTCCAGAACCGTCGCGCGCAGCCCGCTGTCGTCGATGATGACGATTCGCATCAATCCAAAGCCTCTTCGCCTCTGAGTGACGCCAATGCTGCACCGCGTCAATTGCGCGGGAGGATGTGGGTGGAAAGCAGCGGCAGAAAAGCGGCGAGCAAAGCAACCAATCCACCGGAGCAGAGATGGTAGTTTGCGGACCGTAGGCTTTCTTCGCCCCGCCCGCTTGCGGGAAGGGCAGCGAGACTTGATGAGCGGAGCGAATTTAGTCGCAGCGGGGTGGGCCTGCGCAACACCTACGCTGCGGACCACCCCCCTTCCAATGTAGGATTTCCTCTGCTTTATCCTGTCAGATGAAGCACCATATCCCCACCCCCTCGCCTGCGACCGTCCAGCCCGATCGCACCCATTGGACCCCGGCCCGGCAGCGCCTCTTTCTCGCGGCGCTGCTCGAAACTGGCAATGTCTCGCGCGCGGCGCGGGCGGCGGGCATGTCGCGGTCGAGCGCGCATCGCCTCCGCGTGCGGCTGGCCGGGACCGTTTTCGACCGCACATGGGACAAGGCCCTGGCCCTGCACGCCGATCGCATGGCCGATCCCTTCGCCACTGGCGCCGTTCACGACACCCCGCACAAAGCGCTCTGATGCCTGTCGCGTCCCTGACGCGCCAATGGGACGCACCTGTCGCGCGGGTGTCGCGTCGGCAGTACGTCGCCTTTGCTTTACTGTCGCTTCCCTGTCCCAATTTCTGCGAATCGGCCCGACGACCCTCGACGACGGTGTGAACTTCGCCCTGTCGCGTCACTCCGTGCGCGCCGCAGGACAATCAGCCCTCTTTCCTTCCCTGCCCTCGATCCCCATAGAGATCAGCCATGACCGACAGCCCGCCCCCCGCCCCACCCCCCGCGATCGCCATTCGCAACCTCACCAAAGTCTATAAGGGCGGCAAGCGCGCGCTGGACGGGATCAACCTGTCGATCCCGCGCGGACAGATATACGGGCTGCTCGGCCCCAATGGCGCGGGCAAGTCGACCACGATCAACATCTTGGCCGGGATGGTGAACAAGACCGCAGGGTCGGTCAGCATCTGGGGCTTCGACATCGACGCCAATCCGCGCAATGCGAAGAACAGCATCGGCATCGTGCCGCAAGAAATCGTGTTCGATCCCTTCTTCACGCCGTTCGAGACGCTGGAGAATCAGGCGGGCTTCTATGGCGTGCCCAAGGACAAGCGCCGGTCGATGGAATTGCTGCGCGCCGTCCATCTGGAGGACAAGGCCACCGCCTATGCCCGCACGCTGTCGGGCGGCATGAAGCGCCGCCTGCTGGTGGCCAAGGCGATGGTGCATAGCCCGCCAATCCTGGTGCTGGACGAACCGACCGCAGGCGTTGACGTGCAATTGCGCCAGCAATTGTGGGAATATGTGCGTGAACTCAACGCCCTGGGCGTGACGATCGTGCTGACGACCCATTATCTCGAAGAAGCCGAGCAACTGTGCGACCGCATCGGCATCATCAACCATGGCCAGCTCATCACCGACAAACCCACCCGCGAATTGCTGGCGATGGCGCAGGAAAAGGTGGTGCAGGTCACGGTCGATCGCGACGTGACCCTGGTGCCGGATGCCCCCTGCTTCGAAAAGATCGAACTGACGGGCGAGCGCACGCTGACCATCACCTATCTCAAGGACCGCGCCAATGCGGGCCAGATACTGAGCGCCGTGCAGGCGAGCGGGCTGGCGATCGTCGACGTGGTGACCCGCGACCCGGATTTGGAAGATGTGTTCTTGAATTTGACGGCGGCGGCTGCGTGATGGGTGAGGCACCTTCTGTCCCCCCTCCCGCAGGCGGGAGGGGGCTAGGGGGTGGGCCAGCGCGACCTTTCAAGCAGCGCGCTACTCTTCGCGCGAAGGCATTACGCAACAGCTCTACCGCGCCGGAGCAATTGCTTTGGCAATGCTTGAAAGGTCGAAAATTAGGGCAGAAATTCAGCCGCCAAATGCCGGTTGGGCCTTATTTCGCTGACTTTCTCTGTCGAGAACTGAAATTCATCATCGAACTTGACGGCACGAGCCACGATCAAAACGTCCAGCATGACATACAGCGTGATGCTTATTGCCGTTCACTCGGCTTCCAAATCTTGCGCATTTCCAATGACGATGTGATGACAAACCTCGAAGGCGTGGTGTCGCACATCAAAGCGATCCTTGCGCAGGCCCACCCCCAACCCCTCCCGCCTGCGGGAGGGGAGTAAGTAAGAAGCAGCAAGAACGCTTATGCCCATCACCACCTACGACGTCGTCATCATCGGTTCCGGCGCAGCGGGCCTCACGGCCGCCATCAACCTGGCGCAGGACCGCAAGGTGCTGGTGCTGGCCAAGGGCGCGCTGGATGGCGGGTCGACCAACTGGGCGCAGGGCGGCATTGCTGCCGTACTCGACGCGGGTGACAGTTTCGAGGCGCATGTCCATGACACGATGGTCGCGGGCGCGGGCCTCAATGATCGGGCGACGGTCGAGTTCGTCGTGTCCGAAGCGCCCGCCGCGATCGACCGGCTGGCGGCGCTGGGCGTGCCCTTCAACGGCGGCGAGGAATTTGGCGAGCGCTGGCATCTGACGCGCGAGGGCGGGCATAGCCACCGCCGCATCATCCATGTCGATGACGCGACCGGCCATGCGGTGCAGGTCGCCTTGCTCAAGGCTGCGCGGGCCAACCCCAACATCACGCTGATGGAGGATATGGTCGCGATAGACCTCATCACCTCCCGCCATGGCGAGCGCTATTCGGGGGCGGGCCATGTCTGGGGCGTCTATGCGTTCAACAAGCGGACGGGGCGGGTCGATGCGCTGCTCGGTCGCGCGACCATCCTATGCACCGGCGGCGCGGGGCGCACCTATCTCTTCTCCACCGCGCCGCGCGGCGCGACCGGCGACGGCATCGCCATGGCCTGGCGCGCGGGATGCCGCGTGTCGAACATGGAGATGAACCAGTTTCATCCCACCTGCCTCTACAATTTGGAGGTCAAGAATTTCCTGATCACCGAAGCGGTGCGCGGCGAAGGCGGACATCTCAAGCTGCCCCCCGGCGTGCCGGGCGGCGGCGAGCGCTTCATGCCGCGCTTCGACCCGCGCGAGGAACTGGCGCCGCGCGACGTGGTGGCGCGCGCCATCGACCATGAGATCAAGCGGCTCGGCCTCGACTATGTCCATCTCGACATCAGCCACAAGCCGCCGGAATTTGTGAAGCATCACTTCCCGACCATCTATGCCCGGCTGCTGGACCTGGACATCGACATCACCAAGGAACCGATCCCGGTCGTGCCCGCGCAACATTATACCTGTGGTGGCGTGGTGATCGACCTGGACGGCCGCACCGACCTGCCCGGCCTTTATGCGGCGGGCGAAGTCAGCGAGAGCGGCCTGCACGGGGCCAACCGCCTCGCATCCAACTCGCTGCTCGAATGTTTCGTGTTCGGCGAAGCGGCGGCCAAGCATATCCGCGCCAATTGGGACGACCTGCCCGCCCCGCCGCCGATCCGGCCGTGGGACGAAAGCCGCGTCACCAATGGTGACGAGGAAGTCATCGTCCAGCATAATTGGAAGGAAATCCGCCGCTTCATGTGGGATTATGTCGGCATCGTCCGCACCACCAAGCGGCTGGAACGCGCCCAGCATCGCATCGACCTGCTGGCGCGGGAAGTGGACGATTACTATGGCAATTTCCGCGTCACGCCAGACCTGATCGAATTGCGCAACCTGCTGGAAGTCGCGCGGCTGGTGGTCCGATCGGCGCTGCATCGCAAGGAAAGCCGCGGCCTCCACTATACGCTCGACTATCCCGACATGCTGGACGCGGCGGTCGACACGGTGCTGGCGCCGTAAAAAAGCGGCGCGGTCGCCGGGGGGCGCCGCGCCTTGAGGGGGAGGGGAACATGCTGAAAGCCTGTCCGGGGTCTTCGGTGTATGCGCCTGCACCATCATCGGCTTTGACGCTCGTCAAATGCGCTTCAAAAAATCACCCAGCGCGGCATGGAAGCGCGTCGGTTGATCGGCCATCAGCATATGGCCGCTGGGACCGATGGCGCGGAGCAGTGTATCCTTCTTGGGCGCATAGGCGGCGCGGAACCGGCTGGCGATGGCGGCGGCCTGTTCGCGATCCGATCCGATCGCATAGACGACCTCCAGCGGCACGGTGAGGCGCGGCAATTGCGGGCCAAGATCGGTGTTGGCCAGATCACGTAACGCCTGGGCGATGACATCGGGATCGCTGCCTTTTGCGCCCGGCGTCTGCGCCACCATCTGCCCCAGATAGCGCCGCCCCGCCGCGGTGCCGGTCAGATAGCCACCAATCTGGTCGGCGAGATAGCCAAGACCGCTGGCCGTGCCGCCGACCATGGCGGCACCAGCGGGCAGCATGTCCACCACCATGACCCGGCTCGCCAGGCCTTTGAGGCCAAGCAGCATCGCCAGCGTGCCGCCCATCGAATGGCCGACGATCGCGGGACGCTTCAATCCCGTGGCACTGGCATAGCGCGCAATCTCGTCGGCGATCGGCTGGAGCAGAGCACCGCCGCCCGCATTGGCTTCCCCCGCCAACCCGGCAAAGCCGCGCACATGGACCAGGTGAAAGCGATAGCCGGGAACCGCCGCCAGCACGCCGTTCCAGATGCCGGGGCCGCTGGCGAGGCCGGGGATGAGCAGCACATCGCGACCCGTGCCCCGCACCGTCACGGCGATCCGGCGCGACGCAAAAGGGGCGGCCTGCACGGCACCCGCCTGGAGCAAGCCGCCGGTGGCTAATGCGCCGAGCAGCCAATTGCGCCTGTTTATAGCTTTCATTGTCATCCGCCCGCTATTGCCCGCCGCTCGCTGAACCGCAACTGAGCGATCATGCCCAAGGTCAAAGGGTTGCATCCGTCAGGCTCCTATCATCGCATTTGTGGACTCATTCGTCGCATCGTCCTTGCCCGTCCGGGCGGGGGCCGCCCCTATGTTCGCGCAAAGTGCGGGGATTATATGGCATCGAATGACAACCGGGGCGGGGTCGCGCGCCTGGTCCTCTTGGTTATGGCCCTGTCGGCCTGTGTGAGCGCGCCTGATCCGCGCCCGGCCCAGGCGGCGGCGAGCGCGCCGCAGACATCGCGCCCGGCGACCAATAGCTGGCCGATCCGCCAGGCGCCCAATCCACCGCTGCCCTATCGCGCGGTCAGCCAGAATGATGCGCCATCGCCGACCCTGGTCAGCGCGATCCGCAATCTGGGCCAGGGATTCCGCGGCAAGGTCGGCATCGCGGTTCGCCGGATCGATGCCGACTGGACCGTCGCCTGGAACGGCACCGCCCTGTTCCCGCAGCAGAGCGTATCGAAATTCTGGGTGGCGCTGACGTTTCTGGACGCGGTGGACCGGGGCAAGCTGCGCCTGACCGATACGACCACGATTACGAAAAACGACCTGACCCTGTTCCATCAACCCTCGGCCGCGATGGTGAAGGCGGGCGGTTGGACCACCAGCTATTCCGACCTGATGCGCCGGGCGATGACGCAGAGCGACAATACCGCCAACGACACGCTGTTGCGCGCGGTAGGCGGGCCGGACGCGGTGCGCAGCTATCTGGCGCGGCGGATGATCAAGGATGTTCGCTTCGGCCCTGGCGAGCGGCTGTTGCAGGCGACGACGGCGGGCCTCGACTGGCGGCAGGATTATTCGATCGGGCGCAATTTCTACACCGCGCGATCACGGCTGCCGATGGCGGCGCGGGTCAAGGCGCTCGACAATTATCTCGCCAATCCGCCGGACGGCGCGGCCCCCACCGCGATCGTCGGCGCGCTGGCGAAGCTCAAGCAAGGCGACATGCTGTCGGCCGAATCCACCCGCTTGTTGCTGACCGTCATGGCCGAAGCGAAGACCGGGCCGCAGCGGATCAAGGGCGGAGTGCCGCTGGGCTGGTCCTATCTGCACAAGACCGGGACAGGCCAAGATCTCGCCCCGCGCTCGACCGGCTATAACGACATCGGCATCATGACCGCGCCCGATGGCACCAGCTATGCGGTGGCCGTGCTGATCGGATCGACCACCGTGTCGATCCCCGAACGCTGGGCGTTGATGCAGGGCGTGGCGAAGGCGGTGGCGGCAAACCATCAGCGCTGATGATGATCGATCGGTGAGGGACGGTCTGTCCGTGCTGTCGCTGACAGGTTGGCTATGACGCGCTTGCAGGCGGAGCGATGCCGATGGTCAACGCGATCCGCAGTGTCGCTAGGAGCGGACCTTCCGCAAAGAATCGACCAATTCTTGCCGTTCAGCCTCTTCCGATGAGACCCCAAAAGCTGCCATATATCGTTTGAGACATGGGAGTGATCGCCTTGTTAATTGCAGCCTCGCTGGTTTGGATATTGAATATAGGGTTTGGGTTTTGGCGTGGGTTTCAAGACCTTGTAGAAGGGAAACGAGCGCAGGCAGCCCTAGGCATTATATGCGTCTTGGGTGTTAATGCGGTGTTGGGCTGGATGATCTACATGGCTATCTCAACCAGTCACGATCTTTGAGCCTATCAGCTAACGACCATGTATTGACATATTGGAGGTTGCAAGCCGTTCCCAATAGCGGTCATAACCGAAACAGATTAATGTTATCCCCTGACTGGTATGATAGCTTTATGCAATTGCCGATCCCAGACGGCTTCTTCTATCTTCGTCCTGATCGCTCCACTGGCTGCGGCGATTCAGGTCACTATCTCAGTTACCACGGCGGGCGAGATGGAGATACGCTACTCATCTGCCATGAAACCGAACCGCTAAGCGCGAACGCCAATCCTCTCTGCCGTATTCTCTGCTTCTGCTCGCAATCCTCGCGCCAAGTTACTGATGAAGAAAGCCAGAGCAATCCAGACGTGCATTCGACCGTATATCTTTATAGCGTGACCAAAATCAGCGTAAACGCTCACGTTGAAGGGCTCTGTAATGCTCAAGAGTTCTTGACGAAATACTTTGAATATCAAGCTAATCGTTACGCGCCTAGCGATTCTACAGGCAAAAAGAAAAGGGTTATGGTCGAAGTGGCTTTCGGAACCGCTTGGTATGGAATGAACCATTAGCTATTTCCGCTTCTGCCTGATCCGTCTCATAACCCGACATTCCGCTACCCACCCTTGCCGTCATGCCGGGCTTGACCCGGCATCCATTGGCTCAACCGTTTGGCGTTACTGAGAGGGGGAGGCTCATGGACCCCGGATCAAGCCTGTCCTTGCATATTGGGGTTGGCATTTATTTCAGCCTTGGTTGAATTGGTGCCGACCTGTCTGGGGTCATGACCCCGGACAGGTCGGAGCGGATAGGCTGTGCCTGTCCTTGGGCATAAAGCTCGCGATCCTCAGCAAAGCCGTCCGCTCCATCCATGATCGTCTCGAACGGTTGCCTGAGCCTTGAGCTCGTATGCAAGGTGGAGAAACATGATGTCGAACCAATATGTTGCCGTCGATGTATCTAAGGCGGCACTCGATATTGCCTTACCGGGGGCTAACGGGGTTTGGCGCCGTACCAATTCGGTGGCGGGGATCGCGGCTTTAAGAAGGCGGCTCGCGACCCTTGAACATCCCCATATCGTCTGCGAGGCAACGGGCCGCTATGGCCGGTTGCTCGCTCGCCAGATGGGAGCGGCGGGGATCGCCATGAGCATCGTCAATCCCAGGCAAGTGCGGGATTTTGCTAGAGCGAGCGGTCAACTCGCCAAAACCGATGCGCTTGACGCTGGCATCATCCTACGCTTCGCTGACGCCATGCAGCCCGCCAGAACACCGCCAACACCTGAAAATCAGGCTCGCCTTGCCGAGCAAGTGCGCAGAAGGCGGCAACTGGTCGGTATGCTGGTTACCGAAAAGCAGCGTCTGTCCGGCCTCGATGACGCCGAAACGCTGGCTTCGATCCGCGAGCACATTGCCTTCCTGCAAGGACAAATCGGCCAGTGCGATGCGCGCATAACGGCTGAAATCGAGGCTGATGCCACGCTCGCGCGCAAAGCTATGCTGCTGGAGTCTATTCCAGGCATCGGCGCCACGACAGCGGCAGTGCTGATCGCCGAACTCCCCGAACTTGGTATCGCTGACAAAAAGCAGATCGCAGCCCTTGCCGGCATCGCTCCCATGAACCGTGACAGCGGCCAGTGGCGCGGTCAGGCGCATATTACCGGCGGCCGACTCTCGGTCAGATGCGCGCTCTACATGGCAACATTACCCGCCATCCGCTTCAATCCAACCATCCGCGACTTCTACCAGCACCTCCGCGCGGGAGGCAAAGCGCCCAAAGTCGCCATCACCGCCGCCATGCGAAAACTCCTCATTATCGCAAACGCCATCGTCCAGCAGGATAAACCATGGGCCAATCTCGCTTGACACCCAATACGGTTGCTGAGCGCCTGCCTTGGCAGGCAGTCGAAGGGGCTACTCAGGACGAACGGTTCTGAGTAAACTCATCACGCTCTAGGGGATTATCCGCCCGCGGGCTGGAACAAGTCCTTGTAGAAGCCGGTCGTCTTGACCGTGACGGTGACGGGCGTGTCGCCCTTGTTGCGCCAATACCAGCCATGGGTGCCGGCATAGGGCGCGGTGAAGCTGCCCCTCGCACTCGTTTGTTCGCGCTCTTCCCAATAGCTGGTGAAGGCGCCGTCGGTCGCATCGGGGGCTTCGCCATGCATGTCGACCTTGACCGGGCCGCCGGTCGATTGCCATTCGAAGACGAAACTATCGCCCTGCTGCATATGCGCCTTCACTTCCTGACCGCTGTGCGGCGCGAGGGTGATGGTCATGCTGTCCTGCCGCCACGGGGCGGTGCGGGCGATATTGTCCTTGGTCGGAAGCGTCGGCGCGGTGCTGGCTACGGGCTGGGTCGCTGCTGGCGAAGGCGCACCTGGTTCGGCCACCATGGCGGTGAGGCCGAGCGCGCCGCCGACCCCGGTCGGGTCGATGCCATATTCGGCGGGCAGGACGAACAGGGTCAGGATGGCGACCGCGCCGATCGCGGCGGCACCGGTGGCCTTAGCGAGCGTGGCGGGCGGGGTCGTGATGCGCGTGGGTGGCGCGGGTTGGTGGCTGCTGGTCATGTCAGGCCCTTTTCGATCAGATAGCCGGTCAACTGAAAGCCGACGAGGA
This sequence comes from Sphingobium sp. RAC03, assembly GCF_001713415.1. Classification (GTDB taxonomy): domain Bacteria; phylum Pseudomonadota; class Alphaproteobacteria; order Sphingomonadales; family Sphingomonadaceae; genus Sphingobium. Next base: position 1,078,016 of record NZ_CP016456.1, read on the forward strand.
CGAAGCCCGCGGTCATCAGCGCCGCATTGGCGAGGACCGCGCTGCGGCGGAAAGTATCGGTCCTGCGCCAGAAGGTCATGGCGAGCAGGATGAAGGTGAGCGCGATGAACTGGCCGATTTCGACGCCGATGTTGAAGGCGAGGAGATTGGGGATCATCCCGTCTTTCGACAGGGTGAGATCCTGCAGCTTGGTCGCGAGGCCAAAGCCGTGGAAGAAGCCGAAGATCAGCACCGCCGCCTTGGGATTGGGCGATATGCCGAACCAGGTGCGGAAGCCGTCGAGATTGTCGATCGCCTTATAGACCACCGACAGGCCGATGATCGCGTCGATCAGGAAGGGATTGGCGCGCAGGTCGAGGATGACGCCGAGCAACAAGGTGGTGCTGTGGCCGATCGCAAACAGGGTGACGTAGGTGCCGACCTGCTTCAACCGATAGAGGAAGAAGATGACCCCGGCGAGGAAGAGCAGATGATCATAGCCGGTCACCATATGTTTGGCGCCCAGATACATATAGGGGATGATGTTGACCCCCGATGCGCCTTCGATGAAGGCGCGGTCATTCTCGTTTACGCCATGGGCCAAGAGCGCCTGACCGATGCAGGCCAGCATGAGCCCCAGCAGCAGCAGCGCGACCCGCCGCATACCGAGGGGGATGGGCAAAGGGCGGATCGCGCTGCGCATGATCGCCGCTTACTTGGTCTGGAAGGCGGTGAAGACCTTGGCACCGCTCTTGTTGACCAAGGCGACGACGATCTTGGCGCCCTTGGCGGCCTTGAAGCCGGGGGCGGACAATTTATTGCCACCGGCGGGCTTGAGCGCGGCCTGGCTTTTCTGGCCCGATGCGGTCTGGGTCAGCGTGGCGGTGTAGGCCGATGCGGGCAGCGGCTCATCCTCTTCGCTGATATAGACATCGACGCCCTTGGGACTGGCGACCAGTTCCACCATGGTTTCGCCCGACATCTGAACGAGGCCGCCATGCTGGGGCTTCATGCTGCCATGGGCGAAGGCGGCGGTGGGGGTCAGGGCGAGGGCTGCGGCAATAGCGATGGCGGCTGGGCCGAGCTTCATCAGGTCGAGTTTCATGGGTATCTCCTCATGGGGCAGCGATGGGATGGCGGTGCGGCCTTATTCGGGCAGATGCGGCAGCACGAAGGACAGCGACGAGCGATATTCGACATGGTCGACCTTCGCCTTGTCGTCGGCTGGCCCGACATAGATGCCCATCAACACGTTCAGCCCCTGGTTGCGCAGCGTGATGGTGGCGGTGCCGTCCGCGCCGGTCTTGACCGCGACTTCGTCGGGATCGTTGACATAGTCGGACATGATGGTCGCGCCCGCGATCGGCTTGCCTTCATAATAGGCCCGCACTTTCATCGGCTCGCCCATCTTCTGCGGGATGGCGGGATCGACGGGGACGATCTGGAGCTTATGCCCTTCGAACAGGGGCACGGGGCTGGTCGGCACCTTGGTCAGATGGACGGCATATTTCCAATTATGCTCGGCAAGGCTGGCGGTGGGCACTTCGTCGCGGCCCTTATTATGCCATTTGCCGTCGGGGGTCTTGCTCCACAGGCCATAGTCCATGATCGCCGCGACCGCCGCGATCGGCTCTTCGCTATCCACCACGGGGATCGGCCCGGCGGTGCGCAGGCTGGTGGTGACGGGTGCCCAGTCGGCATCATAGCCGGTGACGGTCTTGATGAGCGGCAGGCGCTTGACCGCGTCGAGATCGTCAGCGCCGACGCCATAGATGAGGGCGATCTGCGTCGCGCGCTGGGCGAACCAGATGCCATGCGCGCTCAAGGGGGCGGCCATGGCCAGAAGCGCCGATCCGGCGACGGTGACAGCAAGGATGCGTGGCAGTTTCATCGATCATCTCCCGTGGCCCTGATGGCCCTGACACACAGGCTATGTCAGCGACGGCCCGCCGGATGCCGTTTTTCAGGCGTGCGCAGGCAGCATGTGCCGGAAAATGACAGGCGCACAGTGGATGATCGCCCGATGGCGGAAAGGGGGATGTGGATCGTTGGAGGCTTGAATGACCCGAAGGGGCCTAATCGAGCGGCGGATCGCCCTGCGCGAGATCCATGAAATTGCGGGCGGCGTCGCGATCGGCCGCGTCCTTGAAGGCGATATCGAGGTCGGGGGCGTCGCCCATCAGGAAGAGCAGGCACCACAACGCAAAACGTCGACCCCGGTCCTTTTCCAGACCAAGGTCGACGCGCATGCGCTCGACGCCCGCTGCGATCGCTTCGGCAGGCACGGCATCGATGTCCGTGCGGCCGAAATAGCGACGCAGCTGGTCGTCAAATTGCATTTGGATCAGCCGTTCAGCTTGTCCTTGACCGCCTTGGCAGCGGTGAAGCCCAGCTTCTTGGACGCGGCGATCTGGATCGTCTCGCCAGTGGCGGGGTTGCGGCCCTCGCGTGCGGCGCTTTCCTTGACCTTGAACTTGCCGAAACCGTTGAGCGAGATTTCTTCGCCCTTGGCCGCCGCGTCGACGATCGCCGAGATCACGCCGTCGATGATCTTCTTGGCGTCCGCCTTCGAAAGGTCGTGGGCGGTGGCGACGGTGTCGATCAGGTCACTGTTATTCATAGGACGTCCTCTTCAAGTGTGATGGCACCCGCCCTAGCCCGTTCGCATCCGCCGGTCCATCGCCTAAGGGCGAATTTCGGCGCATTTCCGGTGACATATTGCCGAAAATACGCGGTTTCGAGGCGGTCGATCGGTCCAGGGGACGGGGGCAAGTGATTTAAGTGGCGTTTTAGGCGACGAAATTGCCGGCAAAGGCGAAGCTGTCGATCGGATTGCGGCCGCTTGGGGCTTCGCGCGCCTGCAGGGCTTCAGGCAATATCACCTTGTCGCCCATGCGCCCGATGGCGACGGCAGCTTCGATACGGAAACGGTCCGGCACCGCGAGTTCGCGGCGGGCGGCGTCGAAATCGACGCCCGTCATGGCGTGGGTGTGATAGCCCATCCGTGTCGCCTGCAGCGCGAGCAGCGCCCAGGCGGCGCCTGCGTCGAAACTATGGCTGTGTGAGGGCTTGGTTTCCTGCGAGCCGGGGGCCGACGAGAGGCTGTCGGACAGGATGAAGGTCAGGACCGAGGCATGTTGCACCCAGCTTTGGTTGAACGGCAGCAGCAGACCAAGGAACCGCGCCCAGTCGGCACTGTCGCGATGGGCGTAGAGGAAGCGCCAAGGCTGATAGTTGAAGGCCGACGGTGCCCAGCGGGCCGCGTCGAGCAAGGTGTCGAGATCCGCCTGCGGCAGGGCCGACGCGTCGAAGGCGCGGGGCGACCAGCGGTCGAGGAACAGGGGGTCGACGGGCCGGGTGACGGCGCGGGGGTCAGAGTCCATAAAATCTCCCTAAAAGGCTCGGCATCCATATAGGATGTTTTTTGCGGCTGCGAAGGGCCGACGCTCTTGGGGCATAGCGCTGGCGTAGCGCGCGGGTCGTCGCTAATCCTGCCTGCCGATAAGGGGAGCGGGGCATGACGATCACGGAGACTTTTCTGCTCGCGCTGGCGCTTGTCATGGGGTTGCCCTGGCTGGTGTGGCGCGTGCTGCGCACCGACAATTGGGCGCCGCTGGTGGTGGTGCAGATCGTTGCGGGCGTGCTGCTTGGCCCCGGCGTGCTGGGCGTCGCGCTGCCGCAAGTGCATGATTTCCTGTTTCCGCCCGGCGTCATCGCCGCGCTCAACGGCATCGCCTGGTGGGCGGTGATGATCTTCGTCTGGCTGGCGGGGATCGAACTGGACTTGCACCAGGCCTGGGTCGCGCGGCGCGAGACATGGACGACGGCGGGATTGGCGTTGGTCACGCCGCTGGTGCTGGGGGCGCTGGCCGCCGCGCTGATCCTGACGCAGCCGGGCTGGATCGGCGCGAAGGGGCAGCATTGGCAGGCTTTGCTGGGGATGGGGATGGCCTGCGCGGTGACCGCCCTGCCCATATTGGTTTTGCTGATGGATCGGCTCACCATCCTGCGCCAGCCGCTGGGGCAACGGGTGCTGCGCTATGCCAGCCTGGACGATATCGCCATCTGGGGCGTGCTGGCGCTGATCCTGCTCGATTGGGCGCGGGTCGAGCGGCAGGCGGGATTCCTGCTGCTGTTCCCGTTCGTCGCCTGGGGGTTGCGCGCGGTGATGCGGCGAATCGGCGGGCGCGACCGGCTGTATCTGGGGATGCTGTCGCTCGCGCTATTGGGCTTTGCCGCCGATTGGGCCGGGCTGCATTTCATGGTGGGGGCGTTCCTGGCGGGCGCGATTTTGGACAAGCAATGGTTCGACGAAGCGCAGATGGATATGCTGCGCGATCATATGTTGTTGACGGTGATGCCGGTCTTTTTCCTGAGCACAGGCCTGCGCACCCAATGGGATATGGGCGGGTTCGAGGTGATCGGCGGCGCATTGCTGCTGTTGGCCGCTGCCGTGGTCGGCAAGCTGGCCGGGGTGGCACTGGCCGGGCGAATCCTGGGCTGGCCCAAGGGCGAGGCCGGGGTGATCGGCTGGCTGCTGCAAACCAAGGCGCTGATCATGATCATCTTCGCCAATATCCTGCTCGATCGGCAGATCATCACCGGGACCAGCTTTACCGCGCTGCTGCTGATGGCGATCGGCAGCACCATGCTGACCATGCCCATGGCGCGCCGGGGCCTGGCGAAATTGGTGCAGCGATAAGGGAAAAATCGTCCCGGACGACCCATGGCGCGTGCAGTTCGCCGTAGCGGGCCGTCCGGGATTGCAGCGTTGCCCCACTTTGGAGAGGTATGACAACGCTGTCTCGCGCCATAAAACAGATTCCGCGCCGGGCCGCAAGCCCCTTTGCGCGCGCTCTTTAGAGTATCCGTGATGGTCAAGCGCATGCTGTGGTCCAGAGACGATCTGCCCTGAGTAGCGCATTTGCGGTGACGATGAGCTTTCGCATGATGGCTGTGATGGCGATTTTGGCGGGTTTTCCGGCAGCGATGAGCTGCTGGTATTTGGCCTTGAGGTTTGGATTGAATCGGGCGGCGACCAGAGCAGGCATGTAGAGAGCCTGTCGGACATTGGCCCTACCGCCGCGGATGAAGCTTTTGCCTTTCCATTGGCCGGACTGGCGCGCGACCGGGGCAAGTCCGGCGAGCGAGGCAGCCTGCTTGTTATCGAGCGATCCGAGTTCGGGCATGGTGGCGATGATCTGGTTGGCGGTGAGTGTGCCGAGGCCAGCGATGCTGGTGAGAATGTGGTGGCGCCGGACGAGCTTTTCATCTGCGGCAATGACGGCCGCGATTTCAGCGTCGAGCGCAGCGATGTGGCGAGCGATCTGTTCGAGCCGTTGGCTGCACTGGCGCTTAAGCAGCGTGACGGTGAGGTTCTTTTCGCGGTTTTTGAGCGCGGTGCGATCACGCACCAGACCATCGCGGGCGTTGACGAGTTCGGCCAGTTGGTTCTGCTGCGGGCTTCGGGCGGGCCTGACCGGGGGTTTCAGCGTCACCGCCATCCGTGCGAGCAGCCTGGCGTCGATGCGATCGGTCTTGGCGAGCGTGCCTGTCGCCTGAGCGAAGCGCCTTGCCCGTTCCGGGTTGAGCTTGACGCAGGGCATATGGCCGAGCGCGACCTCCAGCGCGCGGTGGTAGATGCCGGTAGCCTCATAGGCGATCCGCTCGACCTCCCATTGCCCGGCCCATGCGATCAGGGTCTTGTGGCCCTTGGTGGTGTTGGGGAACTGGCGCTCGATCCCGATGGGATGGACATAGCAGTCCAACGTCGCTTTGGAGATGTCGATGCCGATGGTTTGTGGTAGAGAGTTGCTCATCTTTTTCGCTGTCCCATGCTTGTCATCCGGGCCTTAAAAGCCCCGGTATCCGTTCGGGCCTGATGAAAAAGAAAGGGGCGATCCTACTCTAACCCGGTCCCTTCACGACCAGCGGTTTTGCGATCCGTCCCCTTCCGTCCGGTCCGGGGTGGCCACCCCGGACCGGACATCGCATCCTGACCCGAACGGACCACAAAGTCATAAGACAAGCGTGATGAGTTTACTCAGAACCGTTCGTCCTGAGTAGCCCCTTCGACTGCCTGCCAAGGCAGGCGCTCAGCAACCGTATTGGGTGTCAAGCGAGATTGGCCCATGGTTTATCCTGCTGGACGATGGCGTTTGCGATAATGAGGAGTTTTCGCATGGCGGCGGTGATGGCGACTTTGGGCGCTTTGCCTCCCGCGCGGAGGTGCTGGTAGAAGTCGCGGATGGTTGGATTGAAGCGGATGGCGGGTAATGTTGCCATGTAGAGCGCGCATCTGACCGAGAGTCGGCCGCCGGTAATATGCGCCTGACCGCGCCACTGGCCGCTGTCACGGTTCATGGGAGCGATGCCGGCAAGGGCTGCGATCTGCTTTTTGTCAGCGATACCAAGTTCGGGGAGTTCGGCGATCAGCACTGCCGCTGTCGTGGCGCCGATGCCTGGAATAGACTCCAGCAGCATAGCTTTGCGCGCGAGCGTGGCATCAGCCGCGATTTCAGCCGTTATGCGCGCATCGCACTGGCCGATTTGTCCTTGCAGGAAGGCAATGTGCTCGCGGATCGAAGCCAGCGTTTCGGCGTCATCGAGGCCGGACAGACGCTGCTTTTCGGTAACCAGCATACCGACCAGTTGCCGCCTTCTGCGCACTTGCTCGGCAAGGCGAGCCTGATTTTCAGGTGTTGGCGGTGTTCTGGCGGGCTGCATGGCGTCAGCGAAGCGTAGGATGATGCCAGCGTCAAGCGCATCGGTTTTGGCGAGTTGACCGCTCGCTCTAGCAAAATCCCGCACTTGCCTGGGATTGACGATGCTCATGGCGATCCCCGCCGCTCCCATCTGGCGAGCGAGCAACCGGCCATAGCGGCCCGTTGCCTCGCAGACGATATGGGGATGTTCAAGGGTCGCGAGCCGCCTTCTTAAAGCCGCGATCCCCGCCACCGAATTGGTACGGCGCCAAACCCCGTTAGCCCCCGGTAAGGCAATATCGAGTGCCGCCTTAGATACATCGACGGCAACATATTGGTTCGACATCATGTTTCTCCACCTTGCATACGAGCTCAAGGCTCAGGCAACCGTTCGAGACGATCATGGATGGAGCGGACGGCTTTGCTGAGGATCGCGAGCTTTATGCCCAAGGACAGGCACAGCCTATCCGCTCCGACCTGTCCGGGGTCATGACCCCAGACAGGTCGGCACCAATTCAACCAAGGCTGAAATAAATGCCAACCCCAATATGCAAGGACAGGCATTGAGCGAAGTCGGAGTCGCAGACGACCGAAGGGCAAATGGCATATCGAAGGATATAAGCGCAGCCGACCCTTCGATACGGGTCTTCGACAAGCTCAGCCCTACTCAGGGCGAACGGAGTGATGCGACTTAAAGTCATCATGCTCTAGGCGTCAGCCTGCATATTGGTGGGTCGGCAGACCGCGCACGCCGCAATCGACTTCGAAGAAGCCGCCATCGTGCGGCGTGACGTCGTCCAGCCCCACCGTCGCGGAACTGACGAACATGCGGTCGAGGTCGGCCCCGCCAAAGCAGATGTTGGTCACCTGCCGCGCGGGCAGTGCGATCGAGCGGTCCAGCACGCCATCGGGCGTGAAGCGGCTGACCCGCCCACCGCCCCAATGGGCGACCCAGATATGGCCGTCGGCATCCACGGTCATCCCGTCGGGATAGCCATCTGCCTGGGCAAAGCGGAGGAAGGGCTGGCGATCGGTGGCGCCCTCCCCCGTCAGGGCGAAGCGGTACATTTGTCGCTTGGCGGTATCGCTATGATAGAGCCAGCGGCCACAGGGCGAGAAAGCGGGGCCGTTTGGCACGCGATAGTCGGCGTCGATCACGCTCCAACTGCGGTCGGGTGCGAGCCGGTAGAGCGTCCCGCGATCATGCTCCTCGGCCATGTCCATCGTGCCGCACCAGATATGCCCCTGCGCATCCGCCTTGCCATCATTCATGCGGTTGCCAGGAAAATGCGGTTCGGGGTCGCCGAAGGGTGTGATCGTCAGTGGATCGAGGCTAATATCTGCAAAGCCGCTCTGGAAGCCGCCGACAAAGCCGCCCCCTTCGCGTTCCACCACCCAGCCGAGCGGTTCGGGCATGGCCCAGCGCTCGACCGTGCCGTCCGCAAGGGACAGCCGGTTGAGCGCCGGGGCCAGGATATCGACCCAATAGACCGCATTATCGCGCGCCGACCAGAGCGTGCCTTCGCCCAGCGTGTCGGCAACGCCCCGTTCGATCAGACGCCAGGCCGTCATCAGCGCTTGACCGACAGCCGATAAACCATCGCATGGCGATAGGGCTTGCCGGGATCGACCCGCGCCGACAAGAAGGCGGGCTTGTTGGGCGCATCGGGGAATTTCTGCGGCTCCAGCGCGATGCCGTCGCCCATGCGGTAGAGATGGCCGCCCTTGCCGACCAGCGTGCCGTCGAGGAAATTGCCGGCGTAGAATTGCACGCCGGGTTCGGTGGTCAGCACTTCGAGCACCCGGCCCGACACGGGATCTTCCAGCCGCGCCGCCAGTTCGGGTGCCTTGGTTGCGCCCTTGTCGAGCGCCCAATTATGGTCATAGCCGCGGCCATAGACGATCTGCTGGTCACGCCCGTCGCGAATGCCATCGGCGACGCGGCGGGGGCTACGGAAATCGAACACGCCGCCGTCGACCGGCTTCAATTTGCCGGTCGGGATCAGCTTTTCATCCACCGGCGTATAGGCTTTGGCCGGAATCGTCAGCATATGGCCGAGCGCGCCATCGGGCGACCCTTCACCCGCGAGGTTGAAGATCGCATGGTTGGTCATGTTGACGATAGTCGGCTTGTCGGTCTTGGCGGCGAAGACGATGCCGAGATTGCCCGCTTCGTCGAGCGTATAGGTGACGGTCGTGTCGAGCTTGCCGGGATAGCCCGAATCGCCATCGGCGCTGACGAGGGAGAGGACCACGGTGGCGGTCGGGCCGCTCTTTACCGACACGACCTTCCAGGGCAGCTTGTCGAAGCCCTTGTCACCGCCATGCAGCGAATTGGTCTTGTCGTTGAGCGGGAGCTGATAGCTGGTGTCGCCCAGCTTGAACATGCCGCCCGCGATGCGATTGGCATAGCGGCCCACGGTCACGCCGAAATAATTGGGGTGATCGACATAGCCCTTGAGATCATCATAGCCGAGCAGCACGTCGGCGATCTTGCCATCCTTGTCCGGCCCCGACAGCGACTGGAGCGTCGCGCCATAGGTCAGGATCTTGGCCGATACGCCAGCAGCATTGGTCAGCGTGATCGTTTCCACCGCCGTACCGTCCGCCAGCGTGCCTGCGGGCGCGCGGCTGGCGTCGGCGGCCAGCGCCGCCGTGCTTGTCAGCGCCATGGCCAATGCGTATGACAGCGCTGTTTTGATGATGACCTTTTGCATGGACTTCCTCCCGATACCGACCGCCCATTGACGCGCGGTTTCGGGGAATATACTCCGACAAAATAAGCGGGCGCAACCCCTATCCGGGTCGCCCGTCCCCGGAAATGCAGTGGAGAAGGATGGATGGCAGGACCCGTAACATCAGGCGCGGGCGTCACCGCGACGCATAATCCCGCAACGCGCTATGGCCCGGCGCTGGGCCTGCTCGCCAGCCTCTTCTTCATGTGGGGCTTCATCACCGTCATCAACAACACGCTGCTGCCGCATCTGCGCAGCGTGTTCGATTTGAGCTACACCCAGACGACTTTGATCGAATCGGTGTGGTTCATCGCCTATTTCGTCGCGTCGATCCCGTCGGCCAAGCTGATCGAGCGGGTCGGTTATCAGAAATCGCTGGTGGTGGGACTGCTCGTCATGGCGGCGGGCGCGCTGGGCATGACGCTGGCGGCGTCGATCCCCTCTTATGGCGTCACGCTGCTGATGCTGTTCGTCATCGCGAGCGGCATCACCCTGCTGCAGGTCGCGGCCAACCCCTATGTTGCGGTGGTCGGCAAGCCCGAAACCGCCTCCTCGCGCCTTAATCTGGTGCAGGCGATGAACTCGGCGGGCACGATGCTCGCGCCGCTGTTCGGGGCCTATCTGATCCTGGGCCGGTCCAAGGGTGGCACGGCCGAAACCGGCACGGTGCTGACGCAGGCCGAACGGCTGGCCGACGCGCAGTCGGTGATCCTGCCCTATATCATCGTCGCCGTCATATTGGTGGTGCTGGCGGTGATCATCGCGCGCTTCCCCCTGCCCGCCATGGGCAATGCGACGTCGCGTCACAGCAAGGAAGAGCGCAAGAAACATTCGCTCTGGAACCACCGCAATCTGGTGTGGGGCGTGCCCGCGATCTTCATCTATCTAATCGCGGAAATCGGCGTCGCCAACCTGTTCATCAATTTCGTCAGCCAGCCTGACATTGCCAACCTGACCTATGAACAGGCCGGGCGCTATCTGACCTTCCTGTGGGCGGGCATGATGATCGGCCGCTTCCTGGGCGCCGCGATCATGCAGAAGTTCGATGCGGGCCATGTGCTGGCCGCCTTCTCGATCGGCGCGTTCATCGTTATGCTGGTCACCGTGTTCACCACGGGGCCGATCGCGATGTGGGCGCTGATCCTCGTCGGCCTGTTTCATTCGATCATGTTCCCGACCATCTTCACGCTCGGCATCAAGGGCCTGGGGCCGTTGACCGAAGAGGGTTCGGGCCTGCTGATCATGGCGATCGCCGGTGGCGCGCTGGTGGTGGTGCAGGGCTGGCTGGCGGACGAATATGGCCTGCAATGGTCGTTCCTGCTGACCGCCGCGTGCGAACTGTACATTCTGTTCTACGCGCTGTGGGGGTCGAAGGTGACGAACGCCTTGCCCGATCAACAGGCCGTGGCGGAATAAGGCCAGGGTTGCACATGGGACGCTGAAAAGGCCGGAGCGGGATGTCCGCTCCGGCCATTTTTTATTTGTATGAAATCCTCCCCTGGCAGGGGAGGTGGCAGGGCGTAGCCCTGACGGAGGGGTGTTGCCCTATCGATAGGGTGACACCCCTCCACCATTCGCTTCGCGAACGGTCCCCCTCCCCTTACAGGGGAGGATTTAGATATTGGGGAGGATTAGCCGCCCATCGCGCTGGCGGTGTCTTCCAATGCCAGGTCGACCAGCACGCCCATCGCCTCGGCCGCGGCGGCCGTGTCGCCGGCGGCGATCGCGTCATAGACGCGGACATGGTCGGGGATAGGGTTGCGCGGCAGGGCGCGGGCGCGTTGTTTATATTGGGTGGTCCAGTTGACCGCCGCGCCGATGCTGGCGGACAGCACCTGCAGCGCGTCGTTGCGGGTCGCGTTCAGGATGGCATTGTGGAAATCGCGGTCGGCCGCGCGGCCCAATTCGGTGGCCAGCGTGTGGCGGCGCATCGCGGCGAGCGCTTCCTTCATCAGCCGCAGATCTTCCTTGTCACGCCGCTGTGCCGCCAGCCGCGCCGCCGCCGGTTCGACGATGGCGCGGAGTTCGAACAGGTCGCGCACGAACTGGATGTCCGGTTCCCCGGCAAAGGCCCAGGCCAGCACTTCGGGATCGAGCAGGTTCCAGCGGGTGCGCGGCAAGACCCGCGTTCCGGCCTTGGGGCGGCTTTCCACCAGCCCCTTGGCGGTCAGCACCTGGATCGCTTCGCGATAGGCGCTGCGCGAGACTTCCAGTTCCTCGGCGAAGGCGACTTCGCCCGACAGGACGTCACCGGGGGCATATTGGCCGGACAAGATGGCCGTGCCGAGTTTGTGCGCGATCGCGCCGTGCAGCCGCCTGCCGGGGCCACGCGCAATCTTCGCCGATGCGCCCGTCTCCGCCTCATCCCCGTGCAAAGACGGATCTTCCTTCGCCATTCCTGCTCCTCTCGCCCCCCAACTATCAGGCACAACTCCGTCTATAATACAAGCATTGCCATTACCATCTTCCTGTAATATGTCGGAGTAATTCGGAGATTCACTGCCGCCCCGGCTTTGGTCGAGGTGGACGATGGCGTGTCTTCGGCAAGCGTTCAGCGCCGTCAGTGGCGCGCGGGAGGAGAGATTTTCATGACATTGCGCCTGTTGCAGCACCGTGCCCCAAGCGGCGAACGGGGCGTTATCGCCGCGCAAGGCGACAGCGCCGCCTTCGTGGTCGGCTTCACCTCGATCCGCGCTTTGGCGCTGCATGCCATCGCGCAGGGCATCAGCCTGACCGCCGCCGTGGCAGCCGCGCCCAAGGGCGACGCGGTGGACATCGCCGCCGAATTCGAAGCGGGCCGCCTGCTCGCGCCGATCGACCATGACGATGACGCACATGTCCTGCTGACCGGCACCGGTCTGACGCATCTCGGCTCGGCCGAGGGTCGCGACAAGATGCACCGCGAGGCGGCAGCGGTCGAAAAGCAGACCGATTCGATGCGCATGTTCCTGGAAGGGCTGGAGGGCGGCAAGCCTGCCCCCGGCGAGACGGGACAGCAGCCCGAATGGTTCTACAAGGGCGACGGGTCGCAACTGGTCGGCCCGACCGATCCGCTGACCATGCCCGCCTTTGCCAAGGATGGCGGCGAGGAACCGGAGCTGGCAGGCATCTACATCATCGGCGAGGATGGCACGCCCTATCGCCTCGGCCTCGCGCTCGCCAACGAGTTTTCCGACCATGTGACCGAGCGGCACAATTATCTGTGGCTGGCCCACTCCAAGCTGCGCCAGGCCGCGCTTGGCCCCGAACTGCTGGTCGGCGAACCGCCGGAGCATATCGAAGGATCGAGCCGCATCCTGCGCGATGGCGCGACGATCTGGGAAAAGCCGTTCCTGTCGGGCGAAGGCAATATGTCGCACAGCTTCGCGAACCTGGAACATCATCATTTCAAATATGACCTGTTCCGCCGCGCGGGCGACGTTCATGTCCATTTCTTTGGCACGGCGACCCTGTCGTTCAGCGACGGCGTCGCCTGCCAAGAGGGCGATGTGTTCGAGATTCTCGCCGCGCCCTTCACCCTGCCGGTGCGCAATGTGCTGACGCGCGCCGCGCCGCAGGAAGTGGCCGTTAAGGCGCTCTGAAGCGATGGACCCGATCCGTATCGCGATCATCGGCATCGGCAAGATTGCGCGCGACCAGCATGTCCCGGCGATCCGGGGCAATAATGCCTTCAGCCTGGCCGCGACCGTCAGTCCGCATGATGCCGGGCTGACGGGGGTGCCGCATCTGGCCAGCCTCGATGCGCTGCTGGCCGAAGGTCCGGCGGTCGACGCGGTGGCGCTCTGCACCCCGCCGCAGGTCCGCTATGATCTGGCGGCGCAGGCCTTGGCCAAAGGCATCCACGTCTTTCTGGAAAAGCCCCCCGGCGCGACGCTGGCGGAGGTCGAGGCTCTCAAGGTTCAGGCGGACAAGGTCGATGCGACCCTGTTCGCCGCCTGGCACAGTCGGTTCGCGGCGGGTGTCGCCCCGGCCCGCGCCTGGCTAGCCGAGCGGAAAATCGAGAAAGTGTCGATCGTCTGGCGCGAGGATGTGCGCGTGTGGCATCCGGGTCAGGCGTGGATCTGGCAGCCGGGCGGGCTTGGCGTGTTCGATCCGGGGATCAATGCACTCTCGATCGTCACCCATATCCTGCCGCGCCCCTTCTTCCTGAAAGAGGCGACATTGGTGCTGCCGGAGAACCGCGCTGCGCCGATCGCGGCCGACCTGCATTTCCGCGATACTGGCGGCGCGCCGATCCACATGGACCTCGACTGGCGGCAGACCGGCCCGCAAAGCTGGGACATCATCGTCGACACCGACGCAGGTACGCTGAAGCTGGCGCATGGCGGCGCGGTGCTGACGCTGCCGAGCGGCACCGAACATGGCGAGGATGTCGAATATCCAGGGCTCTACAGCCGGTTCGCCACACTGATCCGGGGTGGGCGCAGCGATGTCGATACCAGCCCGTTGCGGCTGGTCGCCGACGCCTTCCTGCGCGGCCGCCGCGAACCGACCGACGCTTTTCAAGACTGATTTCCAAATGGGAGAGGACGACATGATAAAAACCCTGCGCCGTACCACCGCCGCACTGCTGCTTTGCGCCAGTGCTCTGACGACCAGTGCCTTTGCCGACACCAACGGCAAGCCGACCACCGCGACGATCAATGCGGCGCAGCCCGGCCCGGTCTATGACAAGCGCATCTTCACCCAGTTCGCCGAACATCTGGGCAATGGCATTTATGGCGGGCTGTGGGTCGGCAACGACAAGTCGATCCCCAACACCAACGGCTTTCGCAACGATGTGATCTCCGCGCTCAAGAATCTGTCGGTGCCCGTCGTGCGCTGGCCCGGTGGTTGCTTTGCCGATGAATATCATTGGCGGGAGGGCATTGGCGGCAAGGCCAAGCGCCCGGTCAAGATCAACACCCATTGGGGCGGCGTGACCGAACCCAATACGGTCGGCACGCATGAATTTTTCGAACTGATCCGCCAGATCGGCGCGGAGGCCTATGTCGCGGGCAATGTCGGCAATGGCAGCCCGCAGGAAATGGGCGAGTGGGTCGAATATATGACCTCGCCCGCGGGGACATTGGCCGACGAGCGCGCCAAGAACGGGCATAAGGAACCCTGGGCGGTTCCCTATTTCGGCATCGGCAACGAGCTGTGGGGCTGTGGCGGCAATATGCGCGCCGAATATGCCGCCGACGTGACGCGCCGCTATGCCACCTTCATCAAGGCGCCTGCCGGTACCAAGATCCTGAAGATCGCGGCGGGTGCCAATGTCGATGATTATAACTGGACCGAGGTGATGATGCGGGAGGCGGGCGATCAGCTCGACGCCGTTTCGCTTCATTATTATACCCTGCCCCAGGGTGGCTGGCCGCCCAAGGCGGACCCGGTGAATTTCGACGAGACTTTGTGGGCCGACACGCTGGCCAAGGCCGTCCATATGGATGAGCTGATCACCAAGCATACCGCCATCATGGACAAATATGATCCCAAGAAGCGCGTCTTCCTGGCGGTGGACGAATGGGGCACCTGGTATGCGCAAGATCCGGGCACGCATCCCGGCTTCCTGCGTCAGCAGAATACGCTGCGCGATGCGCTGGTCGCATCCATCCATCTCGACATCTTCGCCAAACATGCCGACCGGGTGAAGATGAGCGCCATCGCCCAGATGGTGAACGTCCTGCAGGCGATGATCCTGACCGAAGGCAAGAAGATGGTGCTGACCCCCACCTATCATGTGTTCGAAATGTACAAGCCGTGGCAGGATGCGACGGTCCTGCCGATCAGCATCGATACGCCCTGGTATAATAAGGACCAGTTCGTGATGCCCGCGGTCAGCGGGTCTGCGGTGCGCGGCAAGGATGGCAAGGTTCATGTCGGCCTGTCCAACCTCGATCCCACCCAGCCCAACACGGTGACCGTCAAGCTCGACGGCCTGACCGCCGGAACAGTATCGGGCCGCGTCCTGACCGCTGGCGTGATGAACGCGCATAACACGTTCGATGCGCCCGAAACCGTCAAGCCCGCGGCCTTCACCGGTGCGCAGGTAAATGGCGGGACGCTGACCGTCACCTTGCCGCCGATGTCGGTGGTAGTGCTGGACCTGCAATAAGGCGATCTGGAGGGGAGGTTCGGCCTCCCCTCCCCGTTCGCCCTGAGCTTGTCGGAGGGCCGCACTTCCCTTCGGGCAAAAGTGCAGGGCTTCGACAGGCTCAGCCCGAACGGGTTGGTGGGACGGAATTTTTCGCCACCCCTATCTGTGAAGAGGACAGACATTGTTCAAAATTGCTCAATTCGCCTGTCTTGCGGCGATCAGCCTTGCTGGCCCGGCCCTCGCCCAGCCCGCCGCCAGCCCGTCGAGCGCGCCTACGCTCAACAGCCGCCTGACCGGCGACCTCGCCCCTACCCATGATCCGGTGATCATCCGGCAGGGCGATGTCTATCATGTGTTCGGCACCGGCCATGGCCAGCGGCTGATCGAAACGCGCACTTCACCCGACCTTGTGCGCTGGACGGCCGGGCCGCCGGTGTTCACCGCGCTGCCCGATTGGGCGAAGCAGGCGATTCCCGGCAGCGATGGGATGTGGGCGCCCGACATCAGCTTCGTGGATGGCCGCTACCGGCTTTATTACTCCGTCTCGACCTTTGGATCGAACCGCTCGGCGATCGGCCTGGCCACCAGTCCGACGCTCGACCCCAAGTCGCCCGATTTCAAATGGCGCGATGAAGGCATGGTCGTCATGTCCACCAAGGACGATGACTATAATGCCATCGACCCCAATTTCATCATCGACCGCGAAGGCCGCCACTGGCTTTCGCTCGGCAGCTTCTGGACCGGCCTCAAATTATTCGAGCTGGACCCCAAGAGCGGCAAGCCCAAGGATGCGACGGCCAAGCCCGTCTCCATCGCACGCCGCGCGGCACCCGCAGGCGGCCCAGCCCCGGTCGAAGCCCCCTTCATCATCGACCATGGCGGCTATTACTGGCTGATGGCGTCCTACGACTATTGCTGCAAGGGCGTGAACAGCACCTATTATACCGTGATCGGCCGGTCCAAGGACATCACCGGGCCGTATCTTGGCAAGGATGGCAGTGCGATGATGGAGGGTGGCGGCACCATCTTCCTGCGCGCGGATTTGCAGGAGCAGCAGCGTTTCCGTGGCCCCGGCCATGCCGGGTGGCTGCACGATAAGGACGGCAAAGATTATGTCGTCTACCACGCTTATGACAAGCAAGCCGACGGTGCCCCCACCCTGCGCATCGCGCCGGTGCGCTGGGGCGCGGACGGCTGGCCTGTCGCAGATTATTGAGGAAACGACTCTATGAACCACATCAACCGCCGCCTCTTCCTGGCCGGTGCCGCGATATTGCCGGCTGCCTGCGGCAAGCTGGGCGCGATACCCGTTGCACCGACCGCTGACGGCCCCGTGCCGGTCAACCCGCTGATCAAGCAGCGCGCCGACGCGCAGATCTTCCGCCATGACGATGGCTATTATTATATGACCGGGTCGGTCCCCGAATATGACCGGCTGGTGTTGCGCCGCTCGAAGACGATCGCGGGCCTGGCCACCGCGACCGAAGCGGTGCTGTGGCGGCATGAAAAGACCGGGCCGATGTCGGGCTTCCTGTGGGCGCCCGAACTGCATATGGTGGACGGCAAGTGGATCGTCTATTTCGCCGCTGGTCCGAGCGGCGGCGGCGAGGATGTGTTTCGCATCCGCTCCTATGCGGTGGTGTGCGACGGCCCCGACCCGATGGTCGGCAAATGGAGCGTGCTGGGCGAATTGCAGACGCCCTGGGACAGTTTCAACCTCGATTCGACTATCTTCACGCACAAGGGCACGCGCTACATGGTGTGGGCGCAGCGCGAGCCGGGCATCGAAACGAACAGCAACCTATATATCGCCAAGCTCGAATCGGCGCTCAAGCTGGGCAAGGCGACGCGGATCGCCGTGCCGACGCTCGATTGGGAAATCCGCGGCTACAAGGTCGCCGAAGCGCCTGCCATCCTGCATCGCAATGGTCGCCTGTTCATGACCTATTCGGCGAGCGCGACCGATGCGCGCTATTGCCTGGGGCTGTTGACGGCGGACGAGAATGCCGACCTGCTGGACGCCAAGAGCTGGGTCAAATCGCCTCAGCCGGTGTTCGTCACCAATGCCGCCACCAGCGTCTATGGGCCGGGGCATAACAGCTTCACCGTGGACGAGCGGGGCCGCGACATCCTGGTCTATCATGGGCGCGACTATGAGACGATCCAGGGCGATCCGCTGCTCAACCCCGACCGCCATACCCGCGTCCAGCGGCTTTACTACACCGCCGATGGCACGCCTGATTTCGGCGTACCGGTGGGCAATGGCCCGCTGCCCGAACGGTTCATCGCGGTGGCCGACCCCAAGCGGTTGATGGCGCATGACGGCACCCGCCTGGTCGCTGGCAACCCGGCCCTGCCCCAGACGCAGTTCCGCCAGTCGCCGGGCCGTGCCGGGGCCAAGAGCATTATGCTGTCCCCCATATTGATGCCCGATCATTATCTGGTCGCGGCCAAGGATGGGTCGATCAGCCTGGAAAAGGACAGCAAGAGCGCCGATTTCGCGCTGCGCAGCCAGTTCGTGCGGTTCGAGGAGAAGGCCAGCGACGCGCTGCGCTTCGTTGCGATCTCCGCGCCGGGCAAGGCGATCGGCACCGTGGGCGATCAGCTGCGGCTGGTGCCGAGCCGGGACGCTACGGCTTACTGGCGTGCGGACTGACATCGCGTAATATGTCTGACAAATATACGGTGCCAGGGGCCGGTTTCCAGCAGGAGACCGGCCCCTTCGCTTATGTGGGTATCCGATCGACACCCGATAGCTCGTGGCCTGTGGCAATAATGTAACTAGCGCCGGACATTCGTGTCGCGACGCCCTCATTTTCCGCTTGCGATTCATTTGTCGGAGCAATAATTAGTCCGAGTAATTCACGCATGGCCAAGGGCCAGCTCCAGGGAGGATATCTGACATGGCCCTCAAGCCGATCGTAATGGGTTCCGCATCGCTCTTCGCGCTGATGCTGGCTGGCGCTGCCCAGGCCCAAACCGCCCCCGCAACGCCGCAGGCAGCGCCCGAAGACGATGTCGCCGACATAGTCGTAACCGGCGTCCGCGCCTCGATCGTCGGCGCGCTCAACGTCCGCCGGGAATCGACCCAGATCGTCGATTCGATCGTGTCGGAAGATGTCGGCAAATTGCCCGACAATAATGTCATCGAAGCGCTCCAGCGCGTGACCGGCGTACAGGTCACCAACCGCACCGGCGGCGAAGCGGCTGGCATTTCGATCCGTGGCCTGCCCGACGCATTGACCACGCTCAATGGCCGCAACATCTTCACCTCGACCGGCCAGTCCTTTTCGCTGCAGGATATTTCGGCCAACCTCGTCAACCGGGTCGATGTCTACAAGACACGCTCGGCAGATCAGATCGAAACCGGTCTGGCTGGCCAGGTCGACGTACAGACGCGCCGCCCGTTCGATTTCGATGGCTTCGCCATTTCGGGCCTGGCGCGCGGCATTTATAACGAGCAGGCCGACACCTATAATCCCAACGTCGCGCTACTGGTCAGCGACCGCTGGGAAACCGGCATCGGCGACATCGGTATCTTGGTGAATGGCAGCTACACCCGCACCAAGTTCCGCGACCAGACCGTCACGGCGGGCGCGCTGGTGCCGTTTGCTACAATGACGCCTGCTGACGGCACGGGTCTGGACCCATTCCAGCGGATATTCCCGGCTGGTCGCGATCCGGTCACCGGCGCATTTGCGCAAGTTCCTGGCCAGGGCGCGTGGATTCCTGGTCTCGACCGCGGTCTTTCGACGGCAGCCGGCGCAACGATGCCTGTCAATGGCGTCGAGACACCCTATTATCTGTCGCGCGACGCCGCGTTCAGTTCCGACCTTTATGGCAAGCGCGAGCGCCCCTCCTTCAACGTTGCCCTGCAATGGGCGCCCAACAGCAGTTCAGTCTATACCGCCGAAGTCTTTTACGCCGGTTTCCGCGGCGAAACCTTCAACAGCCTACAGTTCAGCTTCGTGGATTTCTGGGCCGATCCGCAGGCACCTGTCCTGTATGATGGCACCAACATCGTAAAGTCGCGTACCGCCAATTCGGTGTTCGGCTTCAACAGTGGCGATTTCACCAAGAGCAAGACCGACAGCTTCGTCTATGCCCTGAACGGCAAATGGGACTTGGGTGATCGTGGCAAGATCGTCGGCGACATCGCCTATCAGACCAGCAAGGTGCAGACATCGTTCATCGCTATGCGCACGACGCGCGTAGCGGACACGATCAACGTCGATTTCAACGCGGGCGGCGGCATTCCGTCCTATCATTTCGGTGACGACAGCCTGTTGAACGATACCAGCATCTGGAACGTCGCCGAATTTTACGACAATGCCAATCGCGACAAGGGCAGCGCCATCACCGGCACGCTCGATGGCTATTATACCTGGGATGAAGGCTTCATCCGCCAGATCAAGGGCGGCATCCGCATCGACCAACGCCGGGCTTCCACCGCCCTGCGGACACAAGACCGGGGCGGGCCGCTCGTGGGGACCACCCTCGCGGGCCTGGGCGAAGATGCGGCCTTCACCAACAAGGATTTCTACCAAGGTCGCGCCGATGTGCCGACCAGCTGGACGCTGGCCAACGGCTATTGGTTGAACGCCAATGCCGATACGGTACGCGGCCTTTATGGGCTGGCTACGTCCGACCAATTGTCGTTGCAGAAGACCTTCGACATCGATGAAAGCACCATCGCCATGTATCTGCAGGCCGATGGCGAGATTTCGATCTTTGGCCGCCCGCTGAAATTGCAGGCTGGTGCGCGTTATGTGACTGTCGATACCGATTATAATTTCTTCGACCGCTATAATGCAGGGGCGCAGACCAGCGTCTCCTCCGGGTCCGATCGCTGGCTGCCGAGCTTCACTGCGCGCTATGAGATTTTCGACAATCTGCGCCTGCGCTTCAACTATGGCGAAACCCTGCGCCGCCCCAATTTCGGCGACATCAACCCCAATTATAATCTGACTGGCGATCTGACGAACCTGGGTTACGGCAGCGGCACGGCAGGCACGGCGGACCTCGCCCCCACCCATTCGAAGAATTTCGACGTGGCGGTAGAATGGTATTTCGACCGCAACAGCGCGATCACCGCGACGGCGTTCCGCCGCGAAATCCAGGGTCTGGTGGTACCGCTCACCATCCAGGAATTCATCCCCAACAACGGCATCGAAGCGGGCGCGACCAATAATTTCGCCATTACCCGGCCGGTCAACGCATCGGACGGCGTGCTCAAGGGCGTGGAACTGGGTCTGACCTACTTCCCCACCTATCTACCCGGTCCGCTCAACGGCCTTGGCTTTGTGGGCAGCGTGACAATCCTCGATTCCAAGCAGAATATTCCACAGTCGGACTCGGCGGGCAACATTGTCGGCCAGGCAACCTCATCCTTCTTCGGCGTGTCGGACCTCAGCTACAATGCGACGCTCGCCTATGATAACGGTCCGATTGGCGCGCGCCTGTCCTATATCTGGCGCAAGGAGTTCCTGGCGAACAACGAAGCGCGCCTGTTCGCCAACCCGATCGGCGTATGGCGCAACCCGGAAAAGAGCCTGGATCTCCAGCTGACCTGGAATGTCAACGATCGTCTGGGCATTACCTTCGACGCGGTGAACCTCACCAAGTCCAAGCAGCAAACCTATTATAAGTTCGAAGATGTAGGCGGGCCGGAACAGTTCAACCTCGGCACCACCCTGCTCTCGCGCACCTTCGCGCTGGGTGTCCGCTATACCTTCAAGTGAGTGCCCATGGAGCGCAGCGTCTCCTCGCTGCGCCCCATGATATGGCGGTCGTTCCGGGTTCCTCTCCAACCCCGGAACGGCCGCCATTTTTGTTTGGAGCGAGGGTGAATGGCGGGGTCGCCCCGCCCCGCAGCGCGGCAGTCGCGCCATTTTCCCCTTGCCCCGGCGGCGATCCCATGCACAAAGGATGCCAACTGGCGCGGGCGGTTCGCCGTCCGGCCGCAAGGATGGACCCATGCACGACGTCACCACCCAGGAACGGCCCACCGCCCCTCGCCCCCCCGTCCCGCACGAGCTGGGCGATGGCCTGTCGGTCATCTCGATCGCCAAAAGCTACGACAATCGCGTGGTGTTGTCGGACGTATCGCTGACCGTCGGCAAGGGCGAAGTCGTCGGCCTGCTTGGCCCCAATGGCGCGGGCAAGACGACCTGCTTCTATTCTGTCATGGGCCTTGTCCGGCCCGATCGCGGCCGCGTGCTGCTGGACGGGCAGGATATTACCAGTCTGCCCATGTATCGCCGCGCCATTTTGGGCCTGGGTTATCTGCCGCAGGAAACCTCGATCTTTCGCGGCCTGACCGTCGCGCAGAATATCAGCGCGGTGCTGGAAATGGCCGAGCCGGACAAGGCGTCGCGCGCCGCGCGGCTGGAGCAATTGCTCGATGAGTTCGGCCTGACCCGGTTGCGCGATTCGGCGGCGATGGCGCTGTCGGGGGGCGAACGCCGCCGGTGCGAGATTGCGCGCGCGCTGGCCGCCAATCCCTCGATCGTGCTGCTGGACGAACCGTTTGCGGGCATTGATCCGCTATCGATCGCCGATATTCGCGACCTGGTGAAGCAGTTGAAGACGCGCGGCATCGGCGTGCTGATCACCGACCATAATGTGCGCGAGACGCTGGAAATCGTCGATCGCGCCTGCATCATCTATGACGGGCAGGTGCTGTTTACCGGCAGCCCGACCGAACTGGTCGCCAATGCCGACGTCCGCCGCCTGTATCTCGGCGAGAATTTCTCGTTGTGATGTAAGATGAAGCGGGGGCATTTTCTTTCTGAGCCGCACCGGCCCGCCCCCCCACCCGGCCTCCCACAGTCTAGGCTGGCTAGGCGTCCGGGTAGGGGTACAAGCCGGTGCGCCCGCACAAGGCGCGCTTCCTGATGGTGCTGGGTCCACGCCTCGACATTCGGCAGAGCCAGTCGCTCGTCATGACGCCGCAGTTGCAGCAGGCGATCAAGCTGCTGGCGCTGTCCAATCTGGAGATCGAGGCGTTCGTCGCGGGCGAACTGGAGAAAAATCCGCTGCTCGAATCGGGTGGCGGCGATGATAGTCCGCCGCCCGCCGACGGCATCGACCGCGAGCTTGAGCGCCCGACGCTGGCCGCCGAAACCGGCGCGAGCGACGATTTGATCGCGCAGGGGCTGGGCGGCGCGGACAGTCCGCTCGACGTCGATCATGGCGCGGATACGTTCATCGACGATGGCCCCGGCGACCGTATGGCGAGCGCGCTCGGCGCTGGTGGCGGCGGCATGGACGCGATGACGGGCGGCTATGGCGACGAAGCGCCGGATTTCGACAGTTTCGCGGCGCCCGGCGCCAGCCTGCAGGAACATCTGATGGATCAGGCGCGCGCGGCGCTATCGGGCGTGGACCTGATCGTCGCGGCGCAATTGATCGGCCAGATCAGCGAGGCGGGCTATCTGGAGGCGGACCTGTTGCAGACCGCCCATGCGATGGGCCTGCCGCTGGTCGAGGTCGAACGGGTGCTGGGCGTCATCCACAGCTTCGACCCGACCGGCATCGGCGCACGGTCGCTGGCCGAATGCCTGGCGCTGCAGGCCAAGGAAGCCGACCGCTACGACCCGTGCATCGCTCGCCTGCTCGCCAATCTCGACCTGCTGGCCAAGGGCGCGCTGCCCCAGTTGCGCCGCATCTGCGGGGTGGATGAGGAGGATATGGCCGACATGATCCGCGAATTGCGCGGCTATGACCCCAAGCCTGGCCTTAAATTTTCCAGCGACCGCGCTGCGCCGGTCACGCCCGACCTGTTCGTGCGGCCGACCGCCGAGGGGTGGAGCATTGAGGTCAACAGCGCCACCCTGCCCCGCGTGCTGGTCAACCGCAGCTATTATGTCGAACTGGCGACCGGCAAGCAGGACAAGAATGCCAAGGCGTGGCTGGCCGATTGCCTGGCCAGCGCCAATTGGCTGGTCAAGGCGCTCGACCAGCGGCAGAAGACCATCATCAAGGTCGCGAGCGAGATCGTCCGCTGCCAGGAGGATTTTTTCCGCAAGGGCGTGGCGCATTTGAAACCGCTGACGCTGCGCACCGTCGCCGACACGATCAAAATGCATGAATCGACCGTCAGCCGGGTGACATCGAACAAATATCTGTCCTGCCCGCGCGGGCAATATGAGCTGAAATATTTCTTCACCAGCGGCGTGTCGAACGCGGAAGGCGACGGCTCCGTCTCGGCCGAAGCGGTCAAGAGCCATATCAAGACGCTGATCATGGCCGAAGAGCCGCAGGCCATCCTGTCCGACGACACGCTGGTCGAGCTGTTGCGTGCGCGCGGCATGGACATAGCCCGCCGCACCGTCGCCAAATATCGCGAGGCGATGGGGATTGGATCGTCGGTGCAACGGCGGCGGCAGAAGGCGCTGAAGGGGAAGGCGGCCTGATCCCCATGTTGTGAGACCAGGCCGAAGCGCTGTTTATCGCACCAGCAGAACGGGCGCGTGGACGGTGCGGATGAGGGTGGTGGTGGTGCTGCCAACGATCAGGGTGCGGAGCGGCGAATGACCGTAGGCGCCCATGACCAGCAGCGCGTGCGGCGTTGCGGCCATCCGTTCGGCGATGGCATCCTCCGGTTTGCCGGGCAGGATCGTCGCGGTGACGGATGGGCTGGCCGATAAAGCAGTGCGGGCCTTGTCGAGTAGGGTGCGATGCTTGTCGTCGTCGGGGCCGACCGTCACGACCTGGATCGGCAGCCCGGCGAACAGGGGCGAGTTGGCGACCCGTTCCAGCGCGCGGTCGGCGGGTTTGCTGCCGTCATAGGCGAGGACCACGGATTGCGGGGCTTGCAACGCGCGGGAGGCGATCAGAACCGGTTTGGCGCTGGCGCGCACGACGCGCTCGATCTTCGAGCCGATATGGTCGGTCGCAAATTCATGGCTCGCGCCGCGCTTGCCGATGACGACGACGCGGGCATCCGCTTCCCGCTCGATGATCGTTTCGACGATGCCGCCATGTCGGTGCAGCGGCGCGATGGCGGTGGCCCCGTCGGCGCGCAACCGATCGGCCATAGTGGCGAGCAGCACGCGGCCGCGTTCGATCTGAAGCCGGGAGTCGGCTTCCTCCAACTGCGTCAATTCCTCCAGCAGTTCGCTCTTGGCCCCCAGGCCGATCGCGCCGCTCAGGTCATGGCGCTGCGCCACGGCATCGCGGCGCTGGACGACATGGAGCAGTTCGACCGGCAGATCGAGGCGCTTGGACGCCCAGGCGGCGAGGTCGCAGACGCTGGCCGCATAGGCCGAGGCGTCGATACAGGCGAGTATCTTGGTCATGGCGTCTCTCCTCAATGCGCGCCGAGTTGCGCGTCCGCACCCGGCTTGTCGTGAATGGCATAGCGTTCGACCATTGCGGCGCTGGCGTCATTGAGGCCGATCACCTCGACCAGCGTGCCTTCGCGACGGAATTTCAGGATCGCCTTGTCGAGCGTGCCGATCGCCGAAATGTCCCAGAAATGCGCGCCGGTGACGTCGATCACGACACGGTCGAGAACCTCCTTATAGTCGAAGGCAGAGGTGAAGCTGTCCGACGACGCGAAGAACACCTGGCCCGCCACGCGATAGGTGCGCGCATTGCCATCGACCGATATTTCGGAGGTAACCGTGAACAGCCGCTTGACCTTGCTCGCGAAGAACAGCCCCGACAGGATGACACCCGCCAGCACGCCCTGCGCCAGATCATGCGTCCACACGACGATGACGACGGTGGCGACCATGACGACCGAGGATTGCCACGGATTGGTCCGCAGATCCTTGATCGAGCGCCAACTGAACGTGCCGATCGATACCATGATCATCACCGCGACCAGCGAAGGCATCGGGATCTGGGCCACCAGTGGGCCAAGCACCACGATCAGGAATAGCAGAAACACGCCCGATACGAAGGTGGACAGCCGGGTTGAGCCGCCTGACTTCACGTTGATGACCGACTGGCCGATCATCGCGCAGCCGCCCATGCCGCCGAGGAATCCGGTTGCGAAATTGGCGATGCCCTGGCCCTTCATCTCACGGCGCTTGTCCGATCCGGTGTCGGTCAGGTCATCGACGATCTGCGCCGTCATCATCGATTCCAGCAGGCCGACGGCCGCCATGGTCAGCGAATAAGGCAGGATGATCTGGAGCGTTTCCAGCGTCAGCGGGACGTTGGGGATGAGGAAGGCCGGCAGGGTCGAGGGCAGTTCGCCCATATCGCCCACCGTGTTGACGTTGAGCGCGCCATAGATGGACAGGATCGTCAGGATGACGATCGCGACCAGCGGCGAGGGCACCGCTTTGGTCAGGCGCGGAAAGAGGTAGATGATGGCGAGGCCACCCGCGACCATCGCATAGGTGACCCAGGTGACGCCCATAAGCTGCGGCAATTGGGCGATGAAGATGAGGATCGCGAGCGCATTGACGAAGCCGGTGATCACCGAGCGCGACACATATTGCATCAGCATGTCGAGCCGCAGGAAGCCTGCGACAACCTGGATTATCCCCATCAGGATGGTGGCGGCGAACAGATATTCAACGCCATGGTCGCGGATCAGCGGCAGCACCAGCACCGCGATGGCGGCGGTGGCGGCGGAGATCATGCCGGGGCGACCACCGACAAGGGCGGTGATCACGGCGATGGAGAAGGAGGCGTAGAGGCCGACGCGCGGATCGACACCGGCGATGATCGAAAAGCCGATGGCTTCGGGGATCAGCGCCAGGGCGACGACGATCCCGGCGAGGATGTCGGCGCGCGGATTGGCGAGCCATTCGCGTTGCAGCGAGGCGATGGATAGCATTTGAAAAAACCTAGATTGGCTAGCGGGGCATCGCGTGTGTGCGCGGAAACGCTCAAAACTCGGAAAAGCGAAGCCCAAATTCGCTAATGGTTATCCCGGGGATAGGCGCCGGGCCGAGCCACCCGGCGAGGCCGGGTCCAATGGATGCGGTCGCCTTATCCAAGATGCAGGAGCGGCGCAAGAGCGGCAGGCCGATCCCCATATCAGACCGATGTCGCCAGCCCGGCCTTTTCGACATGGGTGGCGACAGGTTCGTTACGGTCCTTGCGCTCCGAATAACGGTCCACCAACTGCTCGGCATGGGGCCGCAGCAGGACGGTGAAGCGGACCAGTTCCTCCACAACATCGACGATGCGGTCATAATAGGGCGATGGCTTCATCCGTCCGGCGTCATCGAACTCCTCATAGGCCTTGGCGACGGAGGACTGGTTGGGGATGGTGAACATCCGCATCCATCGGCCAAGGACGCGCAGCGTGTTGATGCTGTTGAAGGACTGCGATCCGGCCGACACCTGCATCACCGCCAGGGTGCGCCCCTGTGTCGGGCGCAGCCCCTTATAGGCCAGCGGCAGATGATCGACCTGCGTCTTCATGATGCCGGTGATCTGGCCATGGCGTTCGGGACTGCACCAGATCTGCCCTTCCGACCATAGCGAATGGGCGCGCAGTTCATGGACGGCGGGATGATCGTCGCCCGCCACCTGATCGGGCAGCGGCAGGTCGCGCGGATCGAAGATGCGCGTTTCGCAGCCGAAAAATTGCAGCAGGCGCGCGGATTCCTCGACCACCAGCCGCGAATAGGAGCGCTCGCGCAGCGATCCGTAGAGCAGCAGGATGCGCGGCGGCGGATCGAGAGCGCCCAGGCCCTGCGCGGGCCGGCGATGGGCGTAATCCGGGTGCAGCGCAGGCAGATGGTCGGGATCGGCCAGCGGGCGGAGATAGGCGAACGGCACCGTGTCGCTCATGCAGCCTCCTCCGCAAAGTGCGAGCGGGTGCGGTTGGCGGAGGCGACCAGCGAGAGCATCACCGGCACTTCGACCAGCACGCCGACGACGGTCGCCAGCGCCGCGCCGCTCGACAGGCCGAACAGCCCGATCGCGACCGCGACCGCCAGTTCGAAGAAGTTGGACGTACCGATCAGCGCGCACGGGGCCGCGATCCGATGCGGCACCTTCCAGGCGAAGGCCCAGGCATAGGCCAGCGCGAAAATGCCATAGGATTGGAGGATGATCGGCACCGCGATCAGCGCGATCAGCAGCGGCTGGCCGACGATGGTTTCGGCCTGAAAGGCGAAGAGCAGCACCACCGTCGCCAGCAGGCCAATGATCGACCAGGGTTTGAGCCGGGCGGTGAAGGCATCGACCGCTGCCAGATCGCCGCCATGCGCGGCGATCACCCGATGCCGGGTCAAAGCGCCAGCCGCAAGCGGGATCACGACATAGAGCAGGGTCGAGAGCAGCAGCGTTTCCCATGGCACGACGATGTCGGTAACGCCGAGCAGCAGCGCGACGATCGGCGCGAAGGCGACGATCATCACCAGGTCGTTCACTGACACCTGCACCAGCGTATAGGCCGGGTCGCCGCGGGTCATCTGCGACCAGACGAACACCATCGCGGTGCAGGGCGCTGCGCCTAACAGGATCAGCCCGGCAATATATTGGTCGGCATCGCCGCGCGGAATGAGGCCGGCGTAGAGATAATCGAAGAACAGGACGGCGAGCGCCGCCATGGTGAAGGGCTTGATCAGCCAGTTGATGACGATGGTGATGATCAGGCCGCGCGGCTTGCGGCCGATGTCGCGGATGCTGCCGAAATCGACGCCGACCATCATCGGATAGATCATCGCCCAGATCAGCACCGCGACGATCAGGTTGACCGAGGCTATTTCCAGCCCGGCCAACATCGCAAAGGCACCGGGCGCGACATTGCCCGCTACGATCCCGACCGCGATCGCGAGCGCGACCCAGAGTGACAGCCAGCGTTCAAACAGGCCGAGCGGTGAGGCGGAAGTGGTGCTCATGGTCAGGCGCTCCCGACCGAGGCCGCTACGCGATGTCCTGCCGCATCCACCACCTGCTCGCCATCTTCCTTGGCGAACGCGCCTTGCTGCGCCGCCGGGAGAATATCCAGCACGGCTTCGGAGGGGCGGCAGAGTTTGACGCCCAGCGGCGAGACCACCAGCGGGCGGTTGATGAGGATGGGATGCGCCATCATCGCGTCGATCAGTGCCGCGTCGGACAGGCTGTCATCGTCCAGCCCCAGTTCGGCAAA
The DNA here is from genome assembly GCF_001713415.1 of Sphingobium sp. RAC03. Taxonomy (GTDB): domain Bacteria; phylum Pseudomonadota; class Alphaproteobacteria; order Sphingomonadales; family Sphingomonadaceae; genus Sphingobium. The sequence goes on from NZ_CP016456.1 coordinate 1,106,585, forward strand.
GGGCGTGCCCTTTTCGCGCAGCAGGGCGCGCGGCGTCATCCCCGCGCGGGCGATCAGGCTTTCGAGCAGCGCGCGCGAGGGCGAGGTTTTCAGATATTCGATGACATGCGGTTCGATGTCGGCATTGCGGATCATCGCCAGCGTGTTGCGCGACGTCCCGCATGCGGGATTGTGATAGATGATGATGTCGTGGGTCATGCGTCGGCTCCCGCCTGGGCGCTGGCACCCTCACTCTGGCCGATTTCCTTGAGCTTGCGCTGCTTGGCCATATCATTGAGGGCGTCGAGCGGCAGTTCGAGGAAGAGCGTGATGCGGTTACGCAGATAGCGCAGCGCGGTGAGGAAGGCGTCACGTTGCCCCTCCCCCTCGACGGCGGCCGGGTCTTCGATGCCCCAATGGGCGGTCATGGGATGACCGATCCACACTGGGCAGGCCTCGCCCGCCGCATTGTCGCAGACGGTGAAGATGAAATCGAACTGCGGCGCGCCGGGCGCGGCGAACTCGTCCCAGCTTTTCGAGCGCATGCCCTCCGTCTCAAACCCCAGACCCGACAGGACGGACAGCGCCATGGGATGAACCGCGCCCTTGGGCTGGCTGCCCGCGCTCCAGGCGCGAAACCGGCCCGCGCCCAGCTTGTTCATCAGCGCTTCGCCCAATATCGAGCGGGCCGAATTGCCGGTACACAGGAACAGGACATTATAGACTTTGTCGGTCATGCTGGGGCTCCTTCGGAAACAGCGTCGCACGAAATGGAAGAGAGAAGGCCAGCACACAGGTTCGGGTCGCCCTGGCAGCAATCGGCCATCAGAAAGCCGAGCAAACCCTGCATTCCGGCATAGTCGGCGGCATAATGGATGAGGCGGCTGGTGCGCCAGGAGGTGGCGAGGCCCGCCTGTTCCAGCTTTGCCAGATGATGCGACATGGTCGATGGCGGCACGTCCATCGCCTCCGCCAAGGCACCCGCGATCATGCCATCGGGACCGGCCTTTACCAACAGGCGGAAGACCGAAAGGCGGGTGTCCTGTGCCAGCGCGGCCAGCGCCGCGACGGCCTTGTCCTGATCCATGGCGAGTCCTTACTTCGATAATCATCGAAATATGGCGCGAGACCGGACCCGTCAATGATATTTCGATAGATGTGAAAATATAGGCATTGTGTAGCACCTCTGTCATGATTGGATGAAAGGGGGTGCGGCAAAGGAGTCTCTTCATGGTCGTTGCCCGTCGTCTTGCCCGTTCGTCCGTTCTTGCCTTGCTGATCGCGGCCAGCCCGGCGCTGGCGCAACATGCCACCACCACCGACGCCTATCGGGCGCAGGCGATGGCCGAACTGGAACGACTCAAGGCGGACGCGCCGGTCGTCGGCAAGGCGCGCAACATCATCCTGTTCATCGGTGATGGCATGGGCGTCAGCACGCTGACGGCAGCGCGCATCCATCAGGGCCAGCGGCAGGGCGTGGACGGCGAATCCTTCGTGCCGACCATGGATCGGCTGTCCAGCACGGCGCTGGTCAAAACCTATTCGCATGACGGGCAGGTGTCCGATTCCGCGCCGACTGCGACGGCTATCCTGACCGGGGTCAAGACCCGTAACGGCGTCATCGGCGTCGGCCCGGAAGTGCCGGAAAATGATTGCGCGGCCAGCAAGGCGCATCGCCTGCCCTCGCTGTTCGGCTTTGCGCAAGATCAGGGCATGGCGACCGGCGTGATCTCGACCGCACGCATCACCCATGCGACGCCGGCCGCCACCTATGCCCACACCGCCCAGCGCGACTGGGAAGCCGATGGCGACTTGACGGCCGACGCCCGCGCGCAGGGCTGCATCGACATTGCCCGGCAGATGGTCGAGGGCGACGTGGGTGCCCGGCTCGACCTGATACTAGGCGGGGGCCGCGCCAACTTCCTGCCGACCACCGCGCGCGATCCTGAATATGCCACCATCATGGGCAAGCGCACCGACCGCAAGGATCTGACCAAGGCCTGGCAGCGCCGCAATCCGCGCGGGGCCTATGTGTGGAACAGCGCGGACTTCGCCAAGGTCGACCTGACCCGCACGCCGCGCCTGCTCGGCCTGTTCGAGCCTGACCATATGCAATATGAGGCCGACCGCGCCAAGGATGCGGGCGGCGAACCGTCGCTGGCGGACATGACCCGCTCGGCGATCACCATGTTGGGCAGCCGCGACAAGGGCTATGTGCTGCTGGTGGAAGCGGGCCGTATCGACCATGCCCATCATGCCGGGAACGCCCGCCGCGCGCTGGAAGACACGATCGCCCTTGATGAGGCCGTGAAAGTCGCGATGGACATGACCGATCGCGCCGATACGCTGCTACTGGTCACGGCCGACCATAGCCATACCTTCGCGATCAGCGGCTATCCCGGCCGGGGCAACCCGATCCTGGGCGCGGTGACCAATGGCGGGCAGGCGCTCAAAGCTAAGGATGGCAAGGGCTATACAACGCTCGGCTATGCCAATGGCCCCGGCGCAACGATCGACACGCCACGCGCCGACCCGCTCCAGACTGATACCACCGCGCTCGACTATCGGCAGCAGGCGCTGGTGCCGCTGGGGTCGGAAACACATGGCGGCGACGATGTCCTGGCCCGTGCGTCAGGGCCGATGGCGCATCTGATCAAGGGCACGATCGAGCAGCACAGCCTCTATTATATCATGCGCGATGCGCTGGCTGGGCCGACCGCCGAATAAGGGTCAGGTTTTCGCGCCAGCAACAGGTTGCACGATGGATCATGCACGATAGAAGGCGTGCATGACCCTTGATCATGACGACGCCTCAACGGCGCAATCACAGCCGGCACCGGCGTCTTCCGCAACAGCCTACAGCCCCGGCCGGGTTGCCAATGCCGCATTGGTGGTCGTGGGCATCGTCGGCCTGGTGTGGATCATGGTCGAATTGACCCGCTTCCTGATGCTGGTTTTCGCGGCGATCGTGATTGGTGCGGTGTTCGACACGATCGCCAACTGGTTGTGCCGCATCACCGGCATGAAGCGGTCGATGGCGCTCGCTTTGTCGGTCATCGGCATGATCACCCTGTTCGTGGGCGCGTTCGCGCTGTTCGGGTCGCAACTGGCGCAGGAGTTCGATACGATCCGCGAAACCGTCCCCCGCGCGCTGCAAAGCGTGGAGGGGCTGCTCGACCGCTATGGCCTTGGCGAACGGGCGCGGCAACTGGTCGAGGGTGGCGGCAAGGATGTGTCGCAACTGGTGTCGCAGGCGGGCGGCTATGCGTTGGCAGCGGGCAGCGGCCTTGCCGATTTCGTGCTGGTCCTGGTCGGCGCGATCTTCCTGGCGGGCGATCCCGCCACCTATCGCCGGGGCCTGCTGTTGCTCATCCCGAAGAGCGCCGAGGAAAAGGTAGCTCTGGCGCTTGACGATGCATCTGGCGGGCTGCGCGGATGGATGGTGGGTCAGGCGGTGTCCTCGCTGGTCGTCGCGGCGTTTACCTGGGCAGGGCTTGCCTTGCTGGGCGTACCGGCTGCGGGCGGGCTGGGCGTCATCGCGGGCCTGCTCGACATCATTCCGATGATCGGGCCGGTGATTTCGGGCGTGCCCGCCGTGCTGCTGGCCTTCACCGTGTCGCCGATGACCGCGCTATGGACCCTGCTGCTCTTCCTGGTGATCCAGCAATTGCAGGGCAATTTCCTGCAGCCGATGATCCAGAAACATGCCGTCGACGTGCCCCCCGCGGTGCTGCTGTTCGCCGTGTTCGCCGCCGGCCTGCTGTTCGGCTTCCTCGGCGTCCTGCTCGCCGCGCCCCTGACGGTGGTCGTGTTCGTCGCGGTGCAGCGCCTCTATGTGCAATCGATGCTGGGCAAAGAGATCAAGGTCGCCGGGAGGGACTAAGCCATGATCGACGCTGCGCTCGTCCATTTTCAGCTCTAGGTCTGCGGTGTTGATCCGAGACCTTGTCCTCCCAAGTTGCGCCGACGGATATTGTCTGACAAATAAGGCCTGATTTCTGCTGGCAGAGGACAGGCCTACTCATGGATATATCCCGTCGAACCGCTATATTCGCTACGGCTGCGGCTTCTCTTGCAGGCGTTGCACAACGGGCCGCCGCGGAGACGCCGATGTCCCCCTCGCGCTCAGGCTCGCAAGGGGCGGTACTGGCCCCGCGCCCGCCCATGGGTTGGAATAGCTGGAACAGTTTTGCGGGCACCATCACCGAGGATCAGGCGCTTGAAACCGCTGCGATCATGCGGGACGCCTTGCTGCCATCGGGCTATAACGTCTTCACGATCGACATTCAGTGGTATGAGCCGGAAGCGAGCAGCTACACCTATAATGCCAACCCGGTCCCGGCGCTGGACGCCCATGGGCGGCTGGTGCCCGCGCCCAATCGCTTTCCATCGGCGAAGGGTGGTGCGGGCTTCGCGCCGATTGCCGCGAAGGTCCATGCGATGGGGCTGCAATTTGGCATTCATGTCATGCGTGGCATTTCGCGCCATGCGGTGAAGCTGAATCTGCCGATCCTGGGTACCAATGTCCATGCGCAGGATATTGCCGACACCACGTCCATCTGTGCGTGGAACCCGGACATGTATGGCGTCGACATGACGAAGCCCGGCGCGCAGGCCTATTATGACGGGCTGTTCAAACTCTATGCCTCATGGGGTGTGGATTTCATCAAAATGGACGATATGAGCCGTCCCTATGACAGCCGCGCGCCGGAAATAGAGGCAGCAGCGACGGCCACCGCCCGCTGCGGGCGGCCGATGATCCTGAGCCTGTCCCCCGGCGAGACACCGGTGCTGCGCGGCGACCATGTCCGCCGTCATGCGCAGATGTGGCGCATCTCCGACGATTTCTGGGACGAATGGGCGCAATTGGAAGCGCAGTTCACCCGGCTGGAGAATTGGACGCCGTTTCGTGGTCCCGGCGCCTGGCCCGATGCGGACATGCTGCCGCTCGGCCGCATTGCCCTGGGCGAGCGGGTGTCCCGTTTCACGCCCGACGAACAGCAGACATTGATGACTTTATGGTCGATCACCCGGTCGCCGTTGATCATGGGCGGCGATCTGCGCCACCTTGATGCGGCCACGCTGGCGCTGCTGACCAACCCTGAAGTGCTGGCGGTGAACCAGGCGAGCCAGGACAACCGCCCGCACTTCCTGGAAGACGGATTGCGGGTCTGGTCGGCGGCGTCCGAGGACGGGAAGGCGCGCTATCTCGCGCTGTTCAACCTTGGAACCAAGACGCGGGACGTTTCGGTGCCGCTGGCGAATGTCGGTGTCAACGGTTCTGCAACAGTGCGCGATCTGTGGAAGCGACGCGATATCGGCCCGGTCACGGGCCATGTAGTCACGCGCCTCGCGCCACATGCCAGCGCGTTGTTTCGCTTGAGTTAGGGGAGGGAACGACCCTGCATGCCCTCGATGTTCCGGCGGGATCAGAAGCCAGGAAACCGGTCATATCGGCACCCACCATCAGCGCCCTATAGTCATATGACGACGACGAGCGCTTAGGTCTGAAGCGTTTTGCGTACATGACATTGAGGGAAATGCCATTCAGGCGCTTTCCGGCATCTTTGATGTAGAGAAGGTGGTGATCCCAACGGGATTCGAACCCGTATCGCTGCCGTGAAAGGGCAGTGTCCTAACCGTTAGACGATGGGACCACATACAACGACCGGCCAAGCGGCGCTGCGAAGTGAGGGGGGCATTAGGAGGAGACGGCGCGGCGGTCAACCCCTTTTGCGGGCAAAAACGCGCCTGCCACTCAGTCGGCCCAGGCGGCGTCGTCCAGATGCAGTTCGGCGGCGGGACGGCTGCCCCAATCGTCGATCTTCGCGCGTCCCGCGACCCACAGCCGCCGGTCGTAGGACGCGCCCAAGATCGCCTGCCCCATGTCGCTTTCGGCCTGACGAAAGGCGATGGTCTTGATCGACCGGCCGTCCGCACCCGCCATGATCGCGCGCAGATGGCCGTTGCCGACCACATCCGCCTTGACCACGCGCATGGGGCCAGCAGCGATGCGGGGGGCGGGCCAACCCGCGCCATAGGGGCCGCCCTGTTCGATCGCAGCGACGAATTCCGGGTTCACGCCGGCCGGGGCCAGCACCGCGTCGATCAGCAGCGCCCGGTCGTCGCGCGCACGCGCCACCGCGCTTGCAAGGCGCTCGTCTAGGAAATCGGCGAGGGCATCGATCTTGTCCGCGGCCACCGTCAGCCCGGCCGCCATGGCATGGCCGCCGCCCGCGACCAGCAGCCCGCTATCCTTGGCCGCCATCACCGCCGCGCCCAGATCCACGCCGGAGATCGACCGGCCCGACCCCTTGCCCACGCCATCCTCGTCCAGCGCAATGACGATGGCTGGTCGCCCGGCCTTTTCCTTGATCCGTCCCGCGACGATACCGATTACGCCCGGATGCCAGCCCAGCCCGGCAATCACCGCGACGGCGCGATTGCCCTGCGCGTCGAGCAGCGCTTCGGCCTGTTCCTGCACCGTCGATTCGATCGCGCGGCGTTCCTCATTATAATGGTCGAGTTGCCCCGCGATCCGCGCCGCCTCGGCCGGGTCCAGCGTCGTTAGCAACCGCACGCCAAGATCCGCCTGCCCCACGCGCCCGCCCGCATTGATGCGTGGCCCCAGCGCAAAGCCCAGATCATGGCACAGCGGCGCGCGGGTCAGGCGGCTGGCGTCGATCAGCGCGGCGAGGCCGATATTGCGTCGCTTGGCCATCACCTTGAGCCCCTGCGCGACGAAAGCGCGGTTGAGACCGCGCAACTGCGCCACGTCCGCCACCGTGCCGAGCGCAACTATATCGAGTAATTCCATCAGCGCGGGTTCGCCGCGCGTCGCGAACCAGCCGCGCCCGCGCAATAGCCGCACCAGCGCTGCGCCCAGCAAGAAAGCGACACCGACGGCGGCCAGATGGCCATGCGTTGCCGCTTCCTCCCCCTCGTCCAGCCGGTTGGGGTTCACCAGCGCCAAGGCTTCGGGCAACGCCGCGCTGCATTTATGATGATCGACCACCACGACATCGACGCCGGTGGCCTTCGCCATCGCCAGCGCCTCGAACGCCTGCGCACCGCAATCGACGGTGACGATCAGGGTCGCCCCCTCACCCGCGAGGCGCACCAGCGCCGCGCCCGACGGGCCATAGCCCTCCATCAGGCGATCGGGGATATAGGGTTTGGCCTCCAGCCCCAGATCGCGCAGCAGCCGGATCAGCAGCGCCGCGCTGGTCGCGCCGTCCACATCATAGTCGCCGAAGATGCGCACATCTTCGCCACGCTGCACCGCATCGGCCAGCCGCTCGGCCGCCGCGTCCATGTCGCGGAACAGGCTGGGATCGGGCATGAAGGCGCGGATCGTCGGGTTGCGATGGGCTTCCAGCGCCTCGCGCGGGCAGCCGCGCGCCATCAGCAATTGCGTCACCAGATCGTCGGGCAGATAGCCGGGATCGCGCGCGTCCGCCCCTTCTCCGCGCCAACGCCAGGGCTGGCCCATCAGGGATCGCGAAATATTGAGCGCAAATGTCATGCGCTTGCTCTAGACGGGCCTTGGGCCGGTGGGAAGCGCCGCCGTCGCGGCTAATCGTCGCTTGGGCGGAACCGGCGCAACCCGTTGCGCGTATTGGAAGTTCGTCGGCCAATTACAGGGCTGGCGATGAAGGGGCATCGCATTTTCATGATCAGACGGCAGGCACATCATGTCCGGCGCATGTTGGGCCTTATTCTCGTCACCGCGTCGCCCCTGCCTCTCACGGCGCAGACGACCAATGACCCTGTGCCTGCGCTCCCTTATGACGCGACAGCGAGCGAAGAAGCGATCCTGCCCGACGATCAGTTCGAAGCGCGTCTGCCGCAGATAGAAAATACCGACTCATCCGCGCCTCTTCCCTCCATCGACAGCTGGATCGACCAGCAGATGCCGCTACAGGCCGACGCGCCGACGCAGTTGCCGCCTGCGACCGAACCCGCACAGGAGGTCGAACTCGCCCAGCCCTTGGCTCCGCTTGACAGTGTGACCGTGCCCGCCAATGCCGCGTCGGACGATGATCCCAATGCCGAGCAGCCCGACATCCGCTATGCGACCAGCATCGACGGGTTCGGCAAGACCGGCCTGGAGGATGCGTTCAAGGATGCATCGACCCTGATCGACGGCGATGGCAAGGCGGAAACCGCCGCCATGGTGCAGGCGCGCGCGCAGGAGGATGAGAAGCTCGCCGTGCGGTTGCTCTATTCCGAAGGCTATTATGACGCGACCGCGCTCGCCAGCCTCGATCAAACCGGTGACGGCACGCTCAAGGCGGTCATTTCGGTGACGCCTGGCAAACGCTACACGCTCGGCGATATCGTCATCACCGCCGGGCCGACCGTACCGCCGGGGCTGATCCGTGACAGCCTGCCGCTCAAGACCGGCGATTATATCGTCGCCACCACGATCGAGGGTGCGGAGGCGAATGTCGCGCTAAAACTGCCGGAAAATGGCTATGCCTTTGCGAAGGTTGGCGAGCGCGACATCCTGCTCGATCCGGCGACCGTGACGGGCGATTATACGCTGCCGGTCGATACCGGCCCGCGCGGCACATTCCGCAAGATCACCACGAGCGGCGACAAGCAGGCCTTTGGTGCCGACCATATGGAAGTCATCCGCCGCTACAAACCCGGCCAACTTTATGACAGCCGCAAGGTCGATGACCTGCGCAAGGCACTGGTGGCGACGGGCCTGTTCGCCAGCGTTGGCGTCGATCCGGTGCGCACCGGCGAAGCCGGACCTGATGGCACCGAATATGTCGATCTGCATGTCGAGCAGGAGGCGGGACCGCCGCGCACGCTGGCGGGCGAAGCAGGCTATGGCACTGGTCAGGGCTTTCGTGCGGAAGGCACCTGGACCCACCGCAACCTCTTTCCGGCCGAAGGCGCGCTGATCGCCAGCGTGGTTGCGGGCACGCAGGAACAGGGCGTGGCGGGCACCTTCCGCCGCTCCAATGCGGGCAAGCGCGATCGCACGTTCCAGGCAGGGGCGCTGCTCAACCATCAGAAATATGACGCCTATGAGGCCTTTACCGCTGGCCTCAACATCACCTGGGCGCGCCAGTCGACGCCGATCTTCCAGAAGCGCTGGACCTATAGCTATGGCGCGGAAATCCTGCTGTCGAACGAACAGACGACGATCGACGCTGCCACGGGTGAGAATAGCCGGCTGACCTATTTCATCGGCGCGCTGCCCGTGCAGGTCGGCTATGATCGCTCGAACGACCTGCTCAACCCTACAAGGGGCTTCCGCGCCAATCTGCGCGTTTCTCCCGAAGCCTCGCTGCAGGGTAATGTTTCGCCCTATGTGCGCAGCACGTTCGATTTGAGCGGCTATTTCCCCGTGTCGGACAGCCTGGTTATTGCCGCTCGCACGCGCCTTGGCACCATCAACGGCGTGGCCCGCGATGATGTCGCGCCATCGCGACGCATCTATGCCGGTGGCGGTGGATCGGTGCGCGGCTTCGGGTTCCAGGAATTGGGACCGAAGGACGTGAACGCCGATCCGATCGGCGGCCGGTCCGTCAATGAATTTGCGATCGAGGGTCGCTATCGCTTCGGCAATTATGGCGTGGTCGCCTTTGTCGATGCGGGACAGGTGTATGAAAGCCAGATCCCCGAATTTTCCGACATGCGCTATGGCGTGGGTCTGGGCGGTCGCTTCTATACCAATTTCGGTCCGTTCCGCGCCGACATCGCCATGCCGATCAACCGGCAACCGGGCGAATCCAAATTCGCCGTCTATATCGGGATCGGGCAGGCTTTCTGATGACGCAGGACGACACCCTCACCCCCGACCGGATCGACACCGTCCGTCAGGGCCGCCCTTTGTGGCAGAAGATCGTGATCGGCGTTGTCGGCTTGATCATCGCACTGGTCTTGCTGACGGGCGTGTTGCTGCTTGGCCTCAACACCCAGCCGGGCAAGAAATTCCTGATCCAGCAGATCGCCGCATTCCAGATGGAATCGGGGATGGCGATCGAGGTCGGGCGGATCGACGGGTCCATTTATAGCGATATGGTCATTCACGACCTGATCCTGCGCGATCCCAAGGGCGTGTTCGCGGTCAGCCCGCGCGTGCATGTGATTTGGAAACCGTTTCGCTACATCAATAATCATATTTCGGTCAGCCTGCTCGAAACCCCGCTGGTGGTGCTTGCCCGCAGTCCGCAGTTCAACGTCACGCCAACCGATCCCAACGCACCGATCCTGCCGGACCTCGACATCGACGTCGATCGGATGAAGATCGGCAAGTTCATCCTTGCCCGGCCCGTGATTGGCCAGAAGCGCGAGATCGCCATCGATGGCGTCACGCACATCGCCGATGGCCGCGCGATCCTGTCCGCCGATGCCATCGTCGACAGCGGCGATCGGTTGCAGGCGAAGCTCGACGCCGTGCCGTCGCAGAACCGCCTGGCTATGAGCGGCACGTTGACCGCGCCCAAGGGCGGCGTCATCGCCGCCATGTCGGGCCTGACCGATGGCATGACCGCGACCTTGGATGGCAAGGGCACCTGGCAGGCGTGGGACGGGCGCATCGTCGCCACCAGCCCCAAGGGCGAGCTTGCCAACGTCGCCATCGCCGCGCGCGATGGCAATTTCACCGCCAAAGGTCCGGTGCGTCCGGGCCTCGTCATGGCAGGCACCGTCGATCGCCTGACCGCACCGCAACTGGATGTCGATCTGTTCGCGGGTCTCAACGAACGGCGCGTGAACCTCAAAGGCACGCTGCGCTCGCCTGCTCTATCCGCCGATGCACAAGGCGTCATTGATCTTGCCGCCAGCCGTTTCAGCGCGTTGCGCATTAACGCCGCGCTGCTGACCCCCGGCGCAATCATGGAGAAGGTGCAGGGCCGCGATGTGCGTGCCTCGATCATTCTCGACGGGCCGATGGCGACGCCGTTCATCGACTATGACATTACCGCCAAGAATCTGGCGTTCGATGCAACCGGCATCGAAAATCTGAAGGCCTCTGGCCGCGCGGTGATTGACACCGACCGCATCCGCATTCCCGTGAACGCCACGGCGAGCCGCGTGACCGGCCTGAATGCGGCCGCTGGTGGCCTGATGAACAATCTGCGTATCAAGGGCGACTTCGCCTATGCGGGCGGCAAACTGATCAGCGACAATCTCAAGATCGACAGTGACCGGATTGACGCAACCGCGGTCATCCTCGCCGATCTCGACAACGCCCTCTATCGCGGGGCGCTTAAAGGTAGGGTCAACGACTATAAGATCGACGGCGTCGGCATCGTCAATCTCAACACCGATGTCGAACTGGTCCCCGGCCCCAAGGGCGGCTTTGGCTTGTCCGGTCGCTTCGGCGTGCGCTCCGCGCGCTGGGAGAACGCCTCCGTCCGCGATTTCCTGGGCGGCAATGCCGTGGCCAGCGGCCGCATCGGCATGACGCCGGAGGGCAAATTCACGCTCGCAGGCCTCAAGGGTGCAGCGCCCAATTTCACGATCCAGTCGGGATCGGGCAGCTACGATACGGATGGCGCGATCGCCTTCGACGCGACCGCCTCTTCGCGCCAATATGGTCCTCTAGCGCTGACCGTGCGCGGGACGATGGAACGGCCGCAGGCGGTACTGCGCGCGGCGCGGCCCAATGTCGGAATACAATTGTCCAACGTGGTCGCGAAACTGAACGGTGAAGCGGCGGGCTATCGCCTCGAAGCCACCGGCGGGTCGCCCTATGGGCCTTTCTTCGCCAATGTGCTGATCCGTACCGCCCAAGGGCCGCTCACGATCGACGTCACCCGCGCGCGTTTCGCCGGTGTCGACATGAACGGCCGCATCCAGCAGAGCGCCGCCGGTCCCTTTACCGGCCAGCTGGCGATGAACGGCTCCGGCATCACCGGTGCGATCCGCCTCGCCGCGGTTGGTAAGGCGCAGGGCGTGAACGTCAATGCAACCGCCAGCAACGCCAAATTGCCCGGCGACGCGGAGATATTGATCGGCCGCGCGATCCTCACCGCGTCGATGGTGCTGACCGATCAACCGCGCATCATCGCTGACGCCCAGATCGCCAACGCCGCCTATGGCGACTATATCGTGCGCAAAGCACGCGCGAAGCTCGACTATCAGGGTGGACGCGGCAAGGCCCAACTGGTCGCCGATGGCTCCAGCGGCGTTCCCTTCTCGATCGCCGCGAACGCCGCGCTGCGCCCCGATCTCTACGCCGTGGCGGTGCAGGGCAAGGCTGCCAACATAGCCTTCCGCTTGGCCCAGCCAGCCATTATCCGCACTGAACCGGGCGGCTATCGCCTCGAACCAGCGAGCCTCGTGCTACCACAAGGCAAGGTCGATCTGGCCGGGCGCTTTGGCGACACGACCGTGATGCAAGCGCGATTCAAGGATTTCGACCTGGCCATCGCCAACATGGCCGCGCCGGGACTGGGCATTGGCGGGCGAATGACCGGCACGCTGGATTATGTGCAGCAGGGCAGTGCCTTCCCGACCGCGACCACGCGCCTCGCCATAGCCGATTTCCGCCGCTCCAGCCTGTCAGCCGTATCTGATCCGGTCTCGATGAGCATGGAGGGCAAGCTGTCGTCGGCAGGTGGCGACCTGCGCGGCTTGATCCGCGAAGGCAATAGCACGCTCGGCCGCTTCGTCGCGACCCTCGCGCCTCCCGGTCCCGGCGCAAGCTGGATCGAACAACTTCAATCAGCCCCGCTGGGTGGCGGCATCCGTTATTCTGGTCCTGCCGACGTCCTCTTCTCCTTTGCCGGATTAGCCGATCAGCAATTAAGGGGAGGACTTGCCATCGCTGCGGACTTTAGCGGACGACTGAACGATCCCCGCGTGACCGGCATCGCCCGCGCCAACGCCCTCACCTATGAGAATGAGACGTTCGGCACCCGTGTAACGCAGATGAAGCTCGACGGCCGCTTCACCAACGACCGGCTCGACATTCGCGACTTTTCGGGTCGCGCAGGCGATGGGACGGTGCAGGCATCGGGCACGGTCGGACTGGCGGCCGAGAGTGGCTTCCCGATAAACATCGCTGTCAAGCTGGACCGCGCGCGTCTGGCGCGCAGCGAAGCGATCACCAGCGTGGTGAGCGGGTCGCTTGCCATTACCAACAGCGCGGCCAATGGCGGGTTGATCAAGGGCGACCTCAGCCTGCCCGAAACCCGCTATAAGGTGGCCTGGCAGGGGGGCACGGAAATTCGTCAGCTCCAGGGCGTCCGTCGCAAGGGCGAGGGTGTCGATATCCTCGACCAGCGCATGGCCGCGCGCAAGACCGCGGCGCAGCCCGCCGACTGGAAGCTCGACATTCGCGTCCGGGCCGACAATGAAATTTATGTGACCGGCATGGGGTTGGATTCCGAATGGAAGACGGACATGCGCGTCACCGGCACCACCACCAATCCGCGCGTTGTCGGCAAGCTGGAAGTGCTGCGGGGCCGCTACAGCTTCTCCGGCAAACAGTTCGACCTGGAGCAGGGCATCATCACCTTCAACGGGCCGATGATGAACCCCACGCTGGCGATCAAGGCGGAGACGCGGATCGATACGGTCACGGCGGGCCTGCAAGTCACCGGCAGCGCGCAACAGCCCGACATCGCTTTCATCTCGACACCCAGCCTGCCACAGGACGAAATCCTCTCGCGCATCCTGTTCGGCGACAATGTCGCCAACCTGTCGGCGACGCAGGCGATCCAGTTGGCAGCGGCCTTGAACGGCCTGCGCGGCGGCAGCGGGGGGCTCAACCCGATGGGCAAGCTGCAAGGCGCGACCGGCATCGACCGGATCGGCATCGTCGGCGGCGACGAGCAGACCGGGCGCGGCACATCGCTCGCGGTCGGCCAGCGCATCTCCAACGATATTTATGTGGAGATCATCACCGACTCGCGCGGCTTCACGGCGACCCAGTTGGAAATCGCCCTGTCGAAGACGCTCAGCCTGCTGTCCAAGACCGGGACCAACGCCGGGTCGTCAGCCAACCTTCGCTATTCGAAGGATTATTGAGAGCGCGTCATTCGGGCTTTCGCTGGATCGTCAGTCCGGTGAAATGCGCCAGGAAGGCATAGCTGTCGGCATATTCGTCGATCAGCTTGTCGATCGGCTTGCCCGCGCCATGGCCCGCACGATTTTCCACCCGCAATAGCCGGGGCCTGTCGCCAACCGCTGCCGCCTGGAGGGCCGCCGCATATTTGAAGCTGTGCGCAGGCACGACCCGGTCGTCCGTATCGGCGGTGGTCACCAGGATGGCGGGATAGTCCTTTCCATCCAATATATTGTGATAGGGCGAATAGCCGTAGAGGAGCGGGAAGTCCTTGGCCCGGCCCGGCGAACCATAATCATCGACCCAATAGCGCCCGGCGGTAAAACGGTCGAAACGCAGCATGTCCATGACCCCCACGGCAGGTAGGGCAGCGGCGAAAAGGTCGGGCCGCTGGTTGACCACGGCGCCCACCAGCAACCCGCCATTGGAGCGCCCCTCGATCGCCAGGCCATCCTTGGGCGTATAGCCATTGCTCTTGAGCCATTCGCCCGCCGCGATGAAATCATCGAACACATTCTGCTTGTTCGCCCCGCGCCCGGCCTCATGCCAGGCCTTGCCGAACTCACCGCCGCCGCGCAGATTGGCGATGGCATAGACCCCGCCCTGCTCCAGCCAGGCGAGCCGCGTCGCCGAATAGCCGGGCGTCAGGCTGATGTTGAACCCGCCATAGCCATAGAGGATGGTCGGCGCGGCGATCGCCCGGTCGGCCAGCACCTTTTTGCGGATGATGGTGATCGGGATCGGCGTGCCGTCCTTGGACGGGTAGAGCCGCTGTTCGATGCCGAAATCATCGGGGTTGAAGGGCAGGTCGGGCTGCGCGAACACGCTGCTTTCCATGGTTGCGGTGTCGAACCGATAGATGCTGGAGGGGGTGACGAAGCCGGAAAAGCTGAAGAAGGTCTCCGGGTCGCCATCGCGTCCGCCAAAGCCCGCCGCCGTGCCCATGCCCGGCAGCGGGACGTCCGCCACCTTGCGCCCGTCCAGTTCGACCAGTTCGGCGATCGTCTCCGCCTCGCTGACATAAGCCAGGACCAGCCGGTTGCCGACGAGCGACCCGCCCGCCAGCGTCTCGGCCCGCTCCGCCACCACTTCCCTCGCTCCCCGGCGCGGTCGCGCGGCGTCCAGAGTCACCAGCCGCGATCGGGCAGCGGCCTTGTTGGTGATGAAATAGAGTGTCGTCCCCCGGCTGCCGACCAGCCGCCAGTCATGCGTTGGTCCCTTGACCAGCAGGCGCGGCTTGACTTGCCCGCCGTCCAGTGCAGCGACATGGACTTCGCGTCGGCTGTCGATGCCTTCGAAACTGTTGATGATCAGCCAGCGTCCGTCGCTCGTCACCTGCGCCTGATGGCTGAGCTTGGGCCGGTCAGACGTTTCGTAGATGAGCTGGTCCTGCGCCTGATCGGTGCCGATGCGATGATAGAAAAGCTGCTGCCCCTCATTGGCCGAGCGAAACGTCTCGCCGTCCGCTGGGGGGGCATAGCGGGAATAGAAGAACCCCTCGCTCCGCCCGTCCCAGGCAATCTGCGAGAATTTCACCCATTCGACCCGTTCGTCCAGCGTCCGCCCGCTATCCACATCCAGCACGCGCAGGGTGCGCCAGTCGCTCCCCGCCTCCTGCATCGCATAAGCGAGGTAGCGGCCGTCGGGGGACGGCGCCCATTCGGCAAGCGCGCTGGCGCCGTCCTTGGCCCAGCCATTGGGATCGAGCAGCAAGCGTTGCGCACCCGCCAGGCCATCGCGCACGTAGAGCGGGGTCTGGTTTTGTAGGCCCTTGTTGTAGCCGTAGAAATAGCGGCCACCCGCCTTGCGCGGCACGGTGTAGCGACCATGCGACAACAAGGCCTGCATCCGCGCCTTGAGCGCATCGCGGCCGGGCAGCCCGTCGATATAGCGGCGAGTCAGCGCATTTTCCTGGGCCACCCAGTCGCGCACCGCCGGATCGGCGCGCAGGTCGTTTTCGAGCCAGCGATAGGGGTCCGCAACCTTCACGCCGAAATGATCCTCGACCAGATCGAGCCGTCGCGCGGCGGGGTAGCGCAGACTGCCATCCTGCGCGCCCGCGTCGATGATAGCCGCGTTCGGCCCGGCCAGCGCAGGCGTCGCCGCCAGCAGCAGCGGCAGCAGGGTCAGGCGAAACACGCGCGCATCCTCTCACAGTCTTTTTCAACGCCAACAGGCCGCAGCTCCCTTGAGAGCCGCGGCCTGTTGATAAAGCAATATGGTCCGACTGTCAGGTCATGCCGACAGTCGCGACTGACGGATCAGGCTGCTTCCAGCTCATCCTCGTCTTCATTCTGCAGCGGGCCGGAATCCTGACCCTTGGCGCTGACGTCGCGGTCGACCAGTTCGATGATCGCCATCGGCGCAGCGTCCGACGCGCGGAAACCGGCCTTGATCACGCGGGTATAGCCGCCGTTGCGATC
This sequence comes from Sphingobium sp. RAC03, assembly GCF_001713415.1. Classification (GTDB taxonomy): domain Bacteria; phylum Pseudomonadota; class Alphaproteobacteria; order Sphingomonadales; family Sphingomonadaceae; genus Sphingobium. The sequence goes on from NZ_CP016456.1 coordinate 1,123,022, forward strand.
CTTGTAGCGTTCGGCCAACGTCTCGAACAGCTTGATCAGCTGCGTGTCGTCCTGCAGCCGCGCATGGGCGAGACGACGGTTGGACAGGCCACCCTTCTTTGCCAGCGTGATCAGCTTTTCGACATAGGGACGCAGCGCCTTCGCCTTCACCGTGCCGGTCATGATCTGCTCATGCTTGATGAGCGAGGCGGCGAGGTTGCGCAGCAGCGCGTTACGATGGCCGGTGGCGCGTTGCAGCTTACGCTGACCCATTTTATGACGCATAATCTCTTCCTTCGTTCGTTAAGGGGCCGTTCGAGGTACCCCAGACCAGGCGGTGACGGGACCGCCCCATTGTTCGTCATTCCCGCGCAGGCGGGAACCCATCTCCCACCCCATCCCCAGGCGCAAGGCCGGGAGATGGGTCCCCGCTTTCGCGGGGATGACGGAGTTTTCTTTAGCCCAGCAGCTCTTGTTCGAGCTTCTTGGCCATTTCCTCGATATTCTCAGGCGGCCAGCCGGGGATGTCCATGCCAAGGCGCAGGCCCATGGACGACAGCACTTCCTTGATTTCGTTCAGCGACTTGCGGCCGAAATTGGGGGTGCGCAGCATCTCGGCTTCGGTCTTCTGGACCAGATCGCCGATATAGATGATGTTGTCGTTCTTGAGGCAGTTGGCCGAGCGGACCGACAGTTCCAGTTCGTCCACCTTCTTGAGAAGATAGCGGTTGATCTGGTTGGTGTCGCCTTCGCTGTCCGACGTCGATGCGACGGCATGGCCGCCCTGCGACGGCGCTGCGGTCGGCAGTGCGTCCTCGAAGTGGACGAACAGCTGGAGCTGGTCCTGCAGGATACGGGCAGCGAAAGCCACCGCGTCTTCCGGCGTGACGGTGCCGTCGGTTTCGACGGTCAGCGACAGCTTGTCATAGTCCAGTTCCTGGCCGACGCGGGTGTTGTCCACCTTATACGCGACCTGACGGACCGGCGAGTAGAGCGCATCGATCGGGATGAGACCGATCGGCGCATCGGCCGGGCGGTTGGCGACGGCAGGGACATAGCCCTTGCCGATGTCAGCCGTCAGTTCCATGTTGAGCGTGGCGCCCTGGTCGAGATGGCAGATGACCAGATCGGGGTTCATCACCTCGATATCGCCGACGACGCTGATGTCGCCTGCCTTGACCACGGCGGGGCCAGTGGCGGAAAGCTGCAGGCGCTTTGGCCCGTCGCCTTCCATCCGCAGCGCAACCTGCTTGATGTTGAGGACGATATCGGTCACGTCCTCACGCACGCCAGCGAGCGACGAAAATTCGTGCAGGACGTTCTCGATCTTGATCGAGGTGACCGCCGCGCCCTGGAGCGAGGAAAGAAGAACCCGGCGTAGCGCGTTGCCAAGCGTCAGGCCGAAACCGCGCTCTAGTGGCTCGGCGACGAAGGTCGCCTTACGCTTGCCGTCGCTGGTTGGCTTGATTTCCAGCGCGTTGGGCTTCTTCAATTCCTGCCAGTTCTTCATGTTGACAGTCATGTAATTCCCCTGGGGATGTGGCCGAAACGCTTATGATCCTGGACCCGACAGGACGTTGCGGCCGATGCAGACGGGTAACGGGCGGCGCGTCCGCCGCCCGCCATATCGCTCAGCCGTGGTTAGACGCGGCGGCGCTTGGACGGACGCACGCCGTTGTGCGGGATCGGCGTCACGTCGCGAATCGAGGTGATGTGGAAGCCGACGGCCTGCAGCGCGCGCAGAGCCGATTCACGACCCGAACCGGGGCCCTTGACTTCGACTTCGAGGGTACGGACGCCATGTTCGGCGGCCTTGCGGCCCGCGTCTTCGGCGCACACCTGAGCGGCGTAGGGGGTCGACTTGCGGCTGCCCTTGAACCCCATCATGCCGGCCGAGGACCAGGAAATCGCATTGCCCTGGGCGTCGGTGATGGTCACCATGGTGTTGTTGAAGCTGGCGTTGACGTGCGCGACGCCGGCCGAGATATTCTTGCGCTCACGGCGCTTAATGCGCTGGGGTTCGCGTGCCATTTTGCTCTATCCTACTGAAATCGTTTAAAAGGAGAAGTCGCCGGAGGGTCAGGCCAAAAGGCCTGTGACCCTCAACGATTACTTCTTCTTACCGGCAATCGCCTTTGCCTTGCCCTTGCGGGTGCGCGCATTGGTGTGCGTGCGCTGGCCACGAACCGGCAGACCCTTACGATGACGCAGGCCGCGATAGCAGGCCAGATCCATCAGGCGCTTGATGTTCATCGCGGTGTTGCGACGCAGATCGCCCTCGACCGTCAGGTCGGCGTCGATGGTTTCACGGATCTGGAGCACTTCGGCGTCCGAAAGATCCTGAATACGACGGCTCTGGTCGATGCCGAGCTTGGTGGCGATATCAACGGCGGTCTTGCGACCAATGCCGTGAATGTAGGTGAGCGCGATGATTACGCGCTTGTTGGTCGGGATGTTAACACCCGCAATACGTGCCATGGTACTTAAATCTCCTGCTCCACGGGGCGATTGGCGTCACCCCATCTCAAAGCGTCAAAGGCCGGTTTTCCTGGCGGAAAAGCGCGGTCCATACTATCCTCCGAGACGCAAAAAAGACGGTCAGTGCGCAAAGCACTGCCGGTCACCTGCGTGTCGGGATCGGTCGCCACTAGCGATTCGGCAGCTTCCTGTCAACCGCATGGCTGGTCTATTCGGCTGCGCGGGCAACCTTTATCTCGAACAGCTTGGGCCAGTTCTTGCCGGTCACGAACAGCCGGTCTCTTTTACTGTCCCAGGCGATGCCGTTGGCCACCGCCTCGCTGTCCGTCACCCCCGCCGCCTTGCGCAGCGCGGCGATGTCCACCCAGTCGATCACGGCGCCATTGCTGGGGTCGATCCGGGCAATCTTCGTGTCATACCAGATATTCGCCCAGATTTCACCGCGCACATATTCCAGCTCGTTCAGTCGATCGACCGCCCGACCGTTCCAGCTGACGGTGATGCGGCGCTGTTCGGTCAGCGTGTCAGGATCGAGGAAGCGCAGTTGCGCGGTGCCATCGCTCATGATCAGGCTCTTGCCATCCTGCGTCAGGCCCCAGCCTTCGCCCTCATAGCGGAAGTCGGCGATCGGCGCGAAATCATCGAGCTGCCAGACGAAGCCGCGCCGGTGCCGCCAGGTCAGGCTGACGATCCGGTCGTTCCAATTGACCATGCCCTCCCCGAAATAGGGCCGCTCGATCGTGCGGCGGGCCAGTATCTTGCCCGTGCGCAGCGCCACTTTGCGAATGTCCGACCGGCCTTCCAGCCCCGTGCTTTCATAGAGCGCGCCGTCGTGGAAGAAGAGACCCTGGGTGAAAGCCGTCTCGTCATGCGGATAGGTTTTGACCAGCGTCCAGGGCGTGTCGGCCATGGCTGGCGGGGCGATGAGGACGAGCAGGGCCAGAAGGAGCGTCCGCCCCATGCGTCGGCAGGTCATTCCGCCACCTGCGCCGCTATGGCTTGCGCCAGCCAGTCCGGCAGTAGCGCGGGGTCCAGATCCTCCACCCGCCGCAATTCGATCGACAGGCCGAGGTCGGGCAAGGCGGCGCGCTGGCGCTTCTCCTCGGCCTGCGCCAGCGGCACAGCGACCAGCCGCCGGTTCACCTTGGCGCGATAATGCATCCGCGCGGTATTTTCCTGCCCGACATAGCAGCCCTTGTCATAATCGACGCCATGCAACTCCCCGGCATTGGTTTCGAGCCAGAGCGTCTGATCCTGTCCCAGCTCACCCACCCCTTCGAACACGCCGATCGCCAGCCGATGCGCGCGGAAGGCGGCAGAAGCGTCGCCTTCCTCCGCTGGCGCGATCCAGCGATGGCCAAGCGCCGGCAGACGCGGGTCAAGCGGCTTGTCCTGCGCGTCGGGCGCCCAATGCACCGCCAACGCATCGTCCCGCGCGATCACGACCTTGCGGCGCAGGCGATAGAGGGTGAGACGCCTGGCGAGCGCATCGGCTTGCGCCGCCTCACAGTCGATCAGCACATCCTCGCCGTCTCTCCATAGCAGGAAGTCGAACAGCGCCTTGCCCTGCGGCGTCAGCAGCCCGGTCCAGCGCGCCTCCCCCGGCTTGAGCGTCAGCACGTCGCGAGTCAGCAGCCCTTGCAGGAAGGGCCTGGCCTCCTCGCCCGAAATTCTGAGGAGCGCGCGGTCGGTGAGGGTGGTGCCGGTCATCGGCTTTAGGTAGGACAGTCGCGCTGAATAACCAACCCGTTCGGGCCGAACGGGTTTTGACAAGCGGAACCACGCCATGACCCAGACTTTCGACCTGATCCTCAAGAACGGCACCGTCCATACACCGGGCGGCGCGGAGCAGACGGACGTGGGCGTGCGCGCAGGGAAGATCGTGGCGATCGGTTCCGGCCTGGGTGATGCAGGCGAGGTGATCGACTGTAGCGGGCTGGACGTGTTGCCCGGCTGCATCGACAGCCAGGTGCATTTCCGCGAGCCGGGCCTGGAACATAAGGAAGACCTGGAATCGGGCAGCCGCGCGGCGGTGCTGGGCGGGGTGACCGCCGTGTTCGAAATGCCCAACACCAATCCCAACACCGACACGGCCGCACGCGTCCATGACAAGCTGGTCCGCGCCCGGCATCGCATGTGGTGCGACCATGCCTTTTATGTCGGCGCGACGGCGGACAATGCCGAACAGTTGCGCGAACTGGAACGCATCCCCGGCACGGCGGGCGTCAAGATCTTCATGGGCGCCTCGACCGGTAGCCTGCTGGTCGATGACGATGATGCCCTGTCGCGCGTACTGGCCAGCGGTACCCGCCGCGTCGCCATCCATGCCGAGGACGAGGCGCGGATGAACGCGCGCAAGGACTATCGGGTGGAAGGCGACCCATCGTCTCATCCGGTCTGGCGCGACGATGAAAGCGCGATGATAGCGACCAAGCGGATCATCGCGCTCGCTCGCGCGGCGCGGCGGCGCATCCACATCCTGCACATCACGACGCCTGCGGAACTGGCCTATATCGGCCAGAACAAGGACATCGCCACCTGCGAAGTGACGCCGCAGCATCTGACGCTGGCGGGCGAGGATGCCTATCCGCGCCTTGGCAGCTATGCGCAGATGAACCCGCCAATCCGCAGCGCCGCGCATCGCGACGGGCTGTGGCAATGGCTCAATCAGGGCGTGCCCGACGTGCTGGGCAGTGACCATGCGCCGCACACGATCGAGGAAAAGGCCAAGACCTATCCCGCCAGCCCCAGCGGGATGCCGGGCGTGCAGACGCTCGTGCCGCTGCTGCTCAACCATGTGGCGGAGGGGCGGCTGACGCTGCGCCGCTTCATCGAATTGACCTCGTCGGGGCCGCAGCGGGTGTTCGGGCTGGTCGGCAAGGGCCGGATCGCGCTTGGTTATGATGCCGACTTTACCGTGGTGGACCTCAAGAAGCGCTGGACCGTGGGCAAGGACTGGCTTGCCTCGCGCTGCGACTGGTCGCCGTTCGAGGGGATGGACCTGACCGGCAAGGCGGTCGGCACCATCATCCGCGGCCATCGTGTGATGTGGGAGGATGCGCTCGCCAATGCTGCGGTGGGCGAACCCGTGCGGTTCGAAGCGACGGAGTTTTCCTAAGCCGTCACGACCCGATTGCGGCGGGCGGCCTTCACGCTGTCCGTCGCGAACAGGATCAGGCCGACCCAGATCAGGCCGAAGCTCAGCATTTGGCTCCGGCTCAGCGTCTCGCCGAACAAGAGGACGCCACAAAAAAATTGCAGCGTCGGCGCCAGATATTGCAGCACGCCCAGCATCGCCATCGGCAGGCTGCGCGCGGCCGTGGCGAACAGCACCAACGGCACGGTGGTCACTACGCCTGCGATGATGAGCAAGGCGGTGGTCGATACATCCTGTCCAAAGCCGATGGGACCATGGCTCGCTTCCCAGACGAGATAGGCGACCGCCAGCGGCGCAAGGAGCAGCGTTTCGACCCCCAACCCCGTCATCGGGGCTACCGGCGTCATCTTGCGGATGAGGCCATAGAAGGCGAAGCTGAAAGCCAGCGTCAGGCTGATCCACAGCGTCGTAATCGCGGACGCCGCCAAGATGGCGACACCCACCGCCGCAAAGCCGATCGCCAGCATCTGCCCACGCCGCAAGCGTTCCTTGAGCACCAATACGCCCAGCGCCACATTGACCAGCGGGTTGAGGAAATAACCAAGGCTGGTCGCCACGACATGGCCGTCATTGACCGCCCAGACATAGACCAGCCAGTTGATCGCGATCATCACCGCAGACCCGGCCAGCGCCAGCAGCAGGCGACGGTCGCGCAGCACGGCAATCATCGGGCCGATGCCGTTGCGCAGCGCCAGCAGCGTCAGGATCAGCAGCAGCGACCAGAGTATGCGCTGGGTGACGATTTCCACCGGATCGACATGGTGCAGCAGCCGGAAGAAGATCGGCAGCAGCCCCCAAAGCCCATAAGCGCCCAGCGCCGCGAGCAATCCCCGGCGTATACTGGCGTCCGCGTCGGTCAGATAAGCCCCCCGCCCATGAACAGCCGCAACGCGCCGAAGGCCGCGACGATCAGGCAGAAATTGCGGCCGCCATTTTTCGAGGAGAACATGCCGATAAAGGCGCCGAACAGCGCCATGGGCACGAAGATCCAGTTGAGCGCGCCCAGAAACGGAAAGACCGCCGGGATCATCATGATAAGGGTGACAAGGCCGATAAAGCCGGACAATATGTTGAGCATGATGGTCAGATGATCCTTTCGCCGCGCGCGAACAAGTCGGTCGACAGGGCCAATGCGCAGAAACTGGCCTTGCGATAGGGGAATTTTTCGGGATTCACCAAATGTCCTAACGAAAAATTAACCTCCGTTCTTCATGGCTTGTTCACGAAGGAGTGAAGAATGGCGTTTTTCCGGTCTGTTTCCCTGCTCACGCTTATGGTTGGCCTGGCCGCCTGCGGCAAGGGCGACAAGGACGCCAATCTCGCCGCGCTCGATGCGCAACTCACCAACAATGCGGTCGACCCGGCGCTCAAGGGCGCGCTGGCCGACCCGATCGTCGTTGATCCGCAACTGGTGGGCCAGTCCAACCGCAACGCCGTGCGCCCCGCCGACCAGCCCGCCAATGGCGCAGTGCCGGTCCTGTCGGGCGATGCCGGTGCGGCGCAGGCGCAGGCGCAAGCGGTCAAGCAGGCGGGCGGCAAGCTGCTCCCGGCGCCTGCCGCCAGCGAAGGCACCGCCATGGCGTCGAGCGTCACGCTGGGCGCGGTCGCGCGCGAACAGGCTACCCGGCGTGGCGGCACGGCCAATTGCTCGAAGAAACTCGCTTATGGCATGGAATGGGCGCAGCGCCTGCCCGACCCCTTCGCCCTCTATCCCGGCGCGCAGCTGACCGAAGCGGCAGGCGCTGAGACCGACGGCTGCACGCTGCGCGCGGCCAGCTTCGTCACCCCTGCCCCACGCCAGGGGGTAATGGACTATTATTATACCGTGGCCCGCCGCGCTGGTTACGATGGCGAACATAAGATATTGGGCGGCGACCATGTGCTGGGCGGCACGCGCAAGGCCGATGGCAGCGCCTATTTCATCCTCTTCACCGATGCACCCGGCGGCAAGACGGGCGTGGACATCATCGCCGACAACGGAAAGTAACAGGCGTCCGCTTCCTGCGCTTGAGGCGCAGGAAGACTGTTTCACCATCGACCTTTCCCCTTTGGCGGAATCGCTATAGGGCGATAGTCATGACCAATATCTTTCTTGTAATGGGCGGCGGCGCGGTTGGCGCGGCGCTGCGCTACCAGCTTGGGCGCTTCGCCGGGCATTTGACGCCTGGCGCGACCTGGCCCTGGGGCACGTTCGCTGCCAATCTGATCGGCGGCTTCGCGATGGGACTGCTCGCCGGATGGCTGGCACGCGGCAGCGCGGTGGCGGGCGAACCGATCCGACTGCTGCTCGGCGTCGGCCTGCTCGGCGGCTTCACCACCTTTTCCGCCTTCAGCCTGGAAACGCTGCTGATGTTCGAGCGCGGCCAGATGATCGTCGCGCTGGGCTATGCGCTGGCATCGGTGATCGGTGCGGTCGTGGCGTTGGCGCTTGGCCTTACCGTGATGCGGAGTGTCGTGGCATGAAGGGTCGTCCCCCACCCAAGAACGACGCCCCGCGCGGTCGCAAGCCTGCCGCACCCGGCAAATCCACTGGCGGCAAGCCCGCTGGGAGCAAGTCAGGGTTCGGCAAGGCCGCTGATGGCAAGCCCGGCGGCGGTGCCAGATCCTTTTCCAAGCCATCGGGCGCGCCTGGTCGCGCTCGTGGCGGGGCCAAGGCCGCAACCGCACGCAAGGGCGAAGGCGGCAAGCCTGCCTTCAAAGCGCCCTTCAAATCCGGCGCTAAGCCAGCGGGCAAGCCAGCCGCCAAAGCGGCCGTGGCGAAAGTCGCTATCGTACCATCCACGCCTGCAAAGCCCAGCGTGGCCAAGGGCGTCTCGCTCGACGTGCGGCAATATCGGGTGCAGCCCGACGATGACGGCATCCGCCTCGACCGCTGGTTCCAGCGGCATTTGCCCGATGTCGGCTTCAACATCGTGTCGCGCTGGTCGCGCACCGGCCAGTTGCGCATCGACGGCGCGCGCGCCGCGCCGGGCGACCGCGTTGCTGAAGGCCAGATGATCCGCGTACCGCCCGCCGAAGCCAAGGCGCCCGCCGCCGAACGGCCCAAGCGCGAGCGCGTCATCGACCTGACCGAGGACGAGATCGCTTTCGTCCAGGAGATGGTGATCCATCGCGACGCGCAGGCCATCGTCATCAACAAGCCGCCGGGCCTTTCGACGCAGGGCGGCACTAGGACCGACGAGCATGTCGACAAGCTGCTCGATGGCTTGATGTTCGATTCCGAATCGCGTCCCAAGCTGGTCCACCGGCTGGACAAGGATACGTCGGGCGCGCTGCTCATCGCCCGCACCAGCCGCGCCGCCGCGCATTTCGCCAAGGCCTTTTCCAGCCGCACCGCGCGCAAGGTGTATTGGGCGCTGGTGATCGGGGTGCCGTCCATCTCGGACGGGATGATCGAACTGCCGCTCGCCAAGCAGCCGGGCACCGGCGGCGAGAAGATGCATGTCGATGAGGAAGAGGGCCTGCCCGCCCGCACCCGCTATCGCATCATCGACCGGGCCGGCAACCGCGCCTGCTGGGTCGAGCTGCAACCCTATACCGGCCGCACGCATCAGTTGCGCGTGCATCTGGCGGCGATCGGCCATCCGATCGTGGGCGACGGCAAATATGGCGGCAAGGACAGTTTCCTGACCGGCTCGATCAGCCGCAAGATGCATCTTCACGCCCGCCGCATCCGCGTCGATCATCCCGATGGCGGCCGGGTCGATGTGATGGCCGAACCGCCGACGCATTTCGCCGCCAGCCTCGCGGACATGGGCTTCGACCTCAGCCTTGGCGACATGCTGCTGGACGATGAGATCGACCGGACGCCGACCCGCGAGGATGAAAAGAAGTTCGCGCGCCAGCATGCCAAGCAGGTCCGCAAGGACCGCAAGGGCGAACGCCGGTCGCGCGGGGGTTCTCGCGACGAATGACGCCGGGCGCGCCCTATCGCTGGACCGATGAGGCCGCGATCCGTGATTTCGTGACGCAGACGGGCTTTGGCCTGCTCTGCGTCGCTGCGCCCGACCGGATGCATGCCGTCCATTTGCCGCTCATCTGGCTGGACGAGCGGCGGATCGGCCTGCACCTCCACCGCGCCAACCCGATCGTGCCGCATCTCGACGGGCAGGACGCGCTGATCGTCGTCACCGGCGATCAGGCCTATATCAGCCCCGACTGGTATGGCCTGCCCGACAAGGTGCCGACCTGGAACTATGTCGCGGCCGAATTGCGCGGGCCGATGACGCGGTTGGACAAGGCGCAAACCATCGCGCAGATCGACGCGCTGAGCCACGAGCAGGAGCGGCGGCTGGCCCCCAAGCCGCTATGGACGCGCGACAAGATGAGCGATGGCCTGTTCGACAAGACCATGACCGGGCTGGTCGGCTTTGCGATGCAGGTCGAGGCTATCCACGGCACCGCCAAGCTGGGGCAGGACAAGCCCGAAACGGCGCGTATCGGCGTCGCCGATGCGCTGGATGCCGTGGGCGGCGGCGCGCTGGCGTCGCTGATGCGGGGGACATTGGCATGAGCAATCCGCTTGTCGTGTTCGATTGCGATGGGACGCTGGTCGACAGCCAGCATAGCATCTGCACCGCCATGACCCGCGCGTTCGAGGAGGCCAAGCTCGCCCCACCCGACCGACCCGCCATCCTCTCCGTCGTCGGCCTGTCGCTCCCCCTCGCCATCGCCCGGCTGTTGCCCGACGCGGAGGCAGATTTCCACGACCATCTCTCCGACCGCTACAAGCTGGCGTTTCAGGCGATGCGGCGTGAGGAGGGCGTATGCGAACCGCTCTATCCCGGCATTGCCGATCTGGTGATGGAACTGGATGCGGCGGGCTGGCTGCTGGGTGTCGCGACCGGCAAGTCCGATCGCGGGCTGGCGCTGTGCCTCACCCATCATGGCCTGATCGACCGTTTCGTGACGCTCCAGACCGCCGACCGCCACCCGTCCAAGCCGCATCCCTCCATGCTGCTGACCGCCATGGCCGAGGCCAGAGCCGCGCCCGACACAACGGTCATGATCGGCGACACCAGTTTCGACATCGACATGGGGGTCGCGGCGGGCGTCCGCAGCATCGGCGTCGCCTGGGGCTATCACCCGCCGGCCGAACTGCTCGCATCGGGCGCGCAGGCCGTGGCGATGGACAGCGCTGCTTTGCGCGGCCATATCGGCGCGCCATGACCGATATGCCCCCGATTCCGCCCGTCGATCGCGAGAAGATCGCGCGTCAGCGCCACTTCGCCATCGGCCTGTTCCGCCTGTCGGGCGCGTTCGTCGTGATGATCGGCTTCCTCGCCATCATGCAGCGCTTTTCCTGGGTGCAGGGCGACAAGGCCAAGGCATTCGGCGCGATCATAGTCGTCGTCGGCCTGTTTCAGTTTGTGGTGGTGCCGCGCCTGATGCTGGCCCTGTTCAAGCGGACCGGATCATGAAGCGTTTCTACAAGGATGTGACGATCGTGGCCGAGGGTGATGGCCATGCCATTCGCCTCGATGATCGCCCGGTCCGCACCCCTGCCCGCGCGCTGCTGACGCTGCCGACATTGGCGCTGGCGCAGGCGGTTGCCGAGGAATGGCGGGCGCAGGGGGATACGGTCGATCCAGCGTCCATGCCGTTCACCGGCCTCGCCAACGCAGCGATCGATCATATCGTACCCAATCGCGCGCAATTTGCCGCCGGGATCGCCCGCTATGGGGAGAGCGACCTGCTCTGCTATCGGGCAGAGGCACCCGACACTCTGGTCGCGCGGCAGGCCGCCGCTTGGGATCCCCTGCTCGATTGGGCGCGCGCGCGCTATGATGTGGCGTTCGTGGTGACGCAGGGCATCTTGCCGGTCGCCCAGCCCGAAGCGACGCTCACCCGGCTGCACGCGGCGGTTGCAATACATGATCCGTTCCGGCTGGCGGGCCTGTCCACATTGGTAACGCTGAGCGGATCGCTCGTCTGCGGCTTGGCGGTGGTGGAAAATAGCCATAGTGCTGAAGCAATATGGCCGATCGCTGAGATTGATGAGGCCTGGCAGGTCGAACAATGGGGCGAAGATGCGCAAGCGGCAGCCCGCAGCGCCCGGCGCAAAAGCGAATTTTCCATGGCCGGAGCCTTTTGCGCGATGAGCTGAGTTTGGCGGGGTGGGAACTCCATCGTTCCTTCGTTCATTAAAGATGTTGCGGGGCAGCAATGATGCCCAACCGATATTTTTAGACGACGAACAAGGAGACCCTGACGTTGCCAAAGTCCGCACTGATCGCATTTCTGACCTTTTCGACGGCGATGACCGCCCCTGCATTCGCGCAGGAAGCGCCCGCCGCGCCCGCCGCTTCGGCGCCCGCCGCCGCGACGCCGGCCGATCCTGCCGCGCCCGCAGAGGCCGCGCCTGCAGCAACCGCGATGACGCCGGAACAGATCGCCGCCTTCAACACGGCCGTTACCGATTTCACCGCCGGACAGAGCGCGCAGCAGAGCGGCGACAACGCAACGGCCATCACCAAATATGAAGCGGCCATCCCCGCCATCAAGACGGCGGTCGAATCCGACCCGTCCAAGATGGACAATGTCAATTTCCTCGCCAACGCGCTGTACGCCAACGCCGCTGCCTATGGCGCGATGGGCCAGTTGGACAAGACGATCGCCCTCTATGGCGAGTCGCTACCCTATTGGCGCAAGGTTGTGGAAGCCAAGCCTACCGACGCAGCCAGCCGCAACATCCTGGCCGGTATCCTGATCCAGATGGGCAACCAGAAGCTGGGTGCGCAGGACAAGGCTGGATCGGCCCCGCTCTATAGCGAAGCGCTGACGCTGGCCCGCAAGTCGGTTGCCGAAAATGCCACCGACAATGTCAGCAAGAATATCCTGCTGTCCGCGCTGATCGGTGCCAGCCAGTCGACCAGCGACACGGCGCTTCAGGCCGAAGCCGTAGAAATGTCCAAGAAGATGCTGGCTGACGGCAGCGTCGATGCGAGCAACAAGCCTTCGGCGCAGGCGCTGACCGGCGCGCCTCAGGCTGGCTAAGAGATTATAGGGTTGAGGGGGCGCTTAAAGCCCCTTCAACCCGCTCCGATCTTATCGGCGTAGAGCAGCCGACCCGTGCCGAGCAGCCCCAGCAAGTGCGGCAGCATATGCGGCGCGACCGCGAAACAGCCCTCGCTGCGGCCGCATTTGCCCCAAGCGGCGATATGATCCTCGCCCACATAATCCGCGCCGTGCAGGACGATGGCACGCGGCTCCGCATTATTATTCTGCGGGTCCAGGCCTGCGAGCCGCATCGCCTGCCCATGCTGCCCGACATACATCTCACCCGTCCGAAATGCGCCCGACGAACTGGCCAGCGAATTGGGTTCGTTGGAGAAGCTTTGGAGCCAGCCGGAATGGGCGGGGTCGGACCCGCGACCATGCGCGACCAGATAGCTGCTGGACTGGCCGTTCATCAGATCAACGACGTGAAAGCGCAGATCCTTCGACGGAGCATCGAAATCGGCAATTGCCACCCGGTCCCGCAATAGGACGGCACCGGCATGGCGGTCCAGAGCCGCCTTCGCGCGTGCGAGCAGCCCCGCATAGGGGGGCAGCGGCGCGGCGCGCGGCATCGCGGGAACGGGTACAGGTTGAGGCGCCGTCGGCAGCGCAGCCTTGCCCATCGTGTCGGGCAGAAATGTCAGGGCGAATCCGCTTAGGGCGAATTTCGTGAAATTGCGGCGATCCATCCGCACGCTATACCAAAAGGATCGCCCCGGTCCAAGACCGGGGCGATGCGCTTCATTCCTCCGTACCGCTCGCCTCGTCCGCTGGCTGCGCATCATCGCGCATATCGGGCAGGCGCGCGGTCATGCCGGTCGCATCGGCGTCGTCGAGAATCTGCTGCTGCTCCGACACCGATGGCGGCGCTGCGGGCGTCGGCGCGACGGCATTGTTCGACGGCATCGGCAGCGCCGTATCCGGCTCTTCGATGATCACATTCTCGACCGGCGGTTCGACCAGATTGTTGACGACCGGCGCTTCCTCTTCCTGCTTGCTGCACGCCGACAGGGCAAGGGCACCGATGAGCGCGGCAAAGGCAATTTTACGCATGGGGGATCAATCCTTAAAAGCTATGGTGGCGGCGGGGGCAGCAGTGGGATCGACCCGTCGGCTCGACGCTTCGATCTTGCTCGCGAGCAGCTTGTCCCAACCATAGGGGTCGGCGCGGAAGCTCATCGTGCCATTGTTGCTGGCAAAGGCGGTCCAATAGAGCAGATAGACTGCCACATCCTTGGGCAGGGACACGCGCTGGGTCTTGCCTTCGTCGATCAGGCTCTGGATCTGGCCATTCAATGCCGGGTCGCTCGCCACCATCAGTTCGGCCAGCGATACCGGCTTTTCGAGACGGATGCAGCCATGGCTGGCGAGCCGGTCATAGCTGGAGAATTTGCCCCGCGAAGGCGTGTCATGCAGATACACGGCGAACGGATTGGCAAAGTCGAACTTCAACCGGCCAAGCGCGCTGTTGGGTCCGGCAGGCTGGACGATCCGCTCGCCGCCTTCGGGCGTCTTGACGATCTTGTAGCCCTGCTTGATCAGCGTCGCCCGCCCCTTGGGGAACAGTTCCCGCCGGGCGATCGACATGGGCACGTTCCACGGCGGATTGACGACGATCGAATGGATGTTCGACATCAGCATCGGCGTCGCATTGTCTGGGCTGCCCGTGACGGCGCGCATCGAACTGATCGGCTGGTCGCCTTCGAACATGGTCAGTACGGCCGCCGCGATATTCACCTGGACCCGGTTGACCGGCAAGTTGCGCGGCATCCAGCGCCACCGCTCCATATTCGCCATGATCGCCGCGATCCGGTCATCCACGCTGACGTTGAGCGCCGCCAGCGTGCGGGTGTCGAGCAGGCCGGTGGGGTTGAGGCCATAGCGGCGCTGCGCGCGCTGCAACACGTTGCTCAGCTTCTCGCCTGGCGTCACGGCGCTATCCTCGATCGCGATACGCGCGCGCACCACGTCGGGCGCGGACTGCGCGGTCAGCGTCGGCCAGCCGCCTTGATCGCGAATCGTCTCGTAGCGGACCAGACCCTGGCGCAGCCCTTCATAGCCCGCATAGGGCGGCGTCAGGCTGCTCGCCCATTGCGCAAGTCGATCCTCGGCCACCGCGCGCGCGAGCGAGGGGCGCGGATCGAAGGGTGCGGGGCGCAGTGCCCAGACTTCGAGGAAATCGGCGGTATCGACGCGCCCGGTGGACAGCGCCTTGGCGCGGTCGAGCAACGCGCGCACCAGCGCCTCGCCCGACAATGGCCCGCTCGCCTTCTGCCGCGCCATCAATCCTTGCGCCGCGCCCTGCTTCAACCAGTCATTGGCCCATGCTTCCTGTGCCGCCGACAAGGGTGGGATCGGTGCGGGCAAGGGCGCGGCCGGAATCGCCTGCACCATGCCGGGCGCGGGCGAAGTCGGCGCGGGCATGGTCGGCACCACCACGGGCGGCGCGGCCAGGCTTTGGGCGGCGACGGACACCACACTGACGCCAAGCAGCGCCAGCAACGGAAGACGGATCATATCGGGACGGTTCATGCTGGACCAGATAGCGCAAAGCGGCCATCGTTCAAACGACCATAGCGGAAAAGATCATGCTGCACGTTGTTCACCATTCCGCCTATGTCTCTCCAGCAACACCCGGCAGCCGTTTCCGCTTCGACAAATATGGGCTGGTGATGGAGGCGCTGCGCGAATCCGGCGCCCCCATCACCGTGCATCAGCCCGATCCGATGCCGCGTGCCTGGATTGAGGCGGTGCATGATCCCGCCTATGTCGAGCAGGTCGTGACCCTGTCCGTCCCGCCCGACAAGGAACGGCGGATCGGTTTTGCCGTCACGGAACGGGTGATGCGCCGATCGCTATTGTCGCCGGGCGGCACCTGGGCGGCGGCGCGGCTGGCGCTGACGCATGGCTATGGCGCCAATGCGGCAGGCGGCAGCCATCATGCGCTGGCCGACAGTGGCGCGGGCTATTGCGTGTTCAACGACCTCGCCATCGCTGCGAACCGCCTAATCGCGGAAGGCGATGCGGCGCGCATCCTGATCCTCGACCTCGATGTGCATCAAGGCGATGGCACTGCGTCCCTGTTGGCGGGGCGCGGCGACATCTTCACGTTGTCGATCCATGCCGACAAGAATTTCCCGGTGCGCAAGGCGCGCTCGACGCTCGACATCGCTCTACCCGACGGGGTGGAGGATGCGGCTTATGCGGCCATCCTCGCCGACACGCTGCCACCCATTCTCGATGACTTTGCGCCCGACCTCATTCTCTATCAGGCTGGCGTCGATCCGCACGCCGACGACCGGCTGGGGCGGCTGGCGCTAAGCGATGCCGGGCTTGATGCACGCGATCGCTATGTCATGCGCCAGGCCAGGGCGCGCGGCATCCCACTCGCCAGCACCATGGGCGGCGGCTATGGCGAGGACCGGATGCTGGTCGCCCGCCGCCACGCCGCCTGCATGATCCGCCTGGCGCAGGAAGCGGCTTAGTGGATGGGATCGGTGCCCACCATGGTCGCCTTCGTCTCCATCAGCTTAGCCGCGATCACACCCGCAATCGCGATGCCGACGAAGTCGCTGAACGCCAGATAGAGGATATAGCCCCAGGGCGCGTGGTTGAACACGGCCTGGCCGACATGCATCCACAGCACGGCGGCCAGCGGGAACAGGATCGCTACGCGCATCCGGTCGCCGAAATTGGTCGCGATGAAGCGCAGGGCCATGGCGATGATCACGCCGACGATCAGCGCCAGGATCAGCCCGCCGATCAGCGCGCCGCTGTCCATCACTGGAAAGCCGCCCTCATTGTAGAAAATCTGCGCGACCGGCCCCTTGCCGTAAAGCACGGTGCCCTGCGCCGAGGAGGGATCGGGAATGGTATAGACGCCGGTGCCGGTCGGCGTCAGCGCCTGGGCCATGGCGGCCTGCAGATTGGCGCTTGCCTGTTCGTCGGTGCGGCTGAGCGCGAGCGCGCTGAGCGGCGTGCCCCAGAAGATGAAGCCGGTAATGAACAAGGCGAACCCGCCGATCAGGCCGCCGATAACAGTACGTACCATGATAATCTCCCCCGTAAGGATAATAAGCTGACGCCCCAACGCCTGGCACGCAACATCTATCCGATGGAAAAGAGTCAGTCTGCGGGGCGCGCGGCCTTTTCAACAATCCCCGACACGCCTTCGCGCCGGTCGAGTTCGTCCATCACCTCGTCCAGGCTGATGTCGAGGTCGGCCAGCAATATGATGAGGTGAAATAACAGGTCGGCACTTTCGCCGATCGCGCCGTCCCGGTCGCCCGCCATCGCGGCGATCACCGTTTCGACCGCCTCCTCGCCGACCTTCTGCGCAATCTTGCCACGGCCTCGCGCCGTCAGCTTGGCGACATAGGAGGTGGAAGGGTCCGCCGTCCGCCGTTGGCGGATGGTCTGTTCAAGGGTGTGAAGGGTCGCGCGCATGCCGCGCATCAAGCGCCGCGCGCGCGACCCGTCAATCTAAATTTACTTGCGCTTGCGACGCGACACCATGACGCGGCCGACCAGCACCGCCGCGCCCATCGCGAACAGCGCCATCTGTTCCGGCTCAGGCACCGGGGTCGGCGTGCCGCCCGACGAGCCGCCGGTGCTGCTGCCACCGGTGGAGCTGCTGCCGCCCGTGCTGGTGCCGCCGCACTTGCCGAACAAGCACCAGAATGTCGCCTGCGCCGGTGCGGGCACCGCTACGCCCATGAATGCCGCCGCGCCGACCGCCAAAAGCATCTTGTTCAAAGTCATTTCCTTACCCTCCCTGCGCCAAACCCCCATTGGTTGGCGATAGACGCAAAAGGATAATGCAGAGCGCGTGCCGAACCGAGAAATGCGAGCTTTTCCACCGAAAATAAAGGTTAACGGCGTGATGGCGAATATAGTTACTGTAAAGTAAATCGACGCTTTCGCCGTGATCAGCCGCCACGCACCGGTACGCCCGCCGCCGCCAGCGCCTGATGCGCCTCGCCGATCGTATGCTGGCCGAAATGGAAGATCGACGCCGCCAGCACCGCGCTGGCATGACCCTGCGTTACGCCTTCCACCAGATGGTCGAGCGTGCCGACGCCCCCGCTGGCGATTACCGGCACCGATACCGCATCGGCAATCGCGCGGGTCAGCGCCAGGTCATAGCCTTTGCGCGTGCCATCGCCATCCATCGAGGTGACGAGCAATTCGCCCGCGCCGAGGTCTGCCAGCCGCAGCGCATGGTCCAACGCGTCGATCCCGGTCGGCTGACGCCCGCCATGCGTGAAGATTTCCCAGCGGCCCTCCGCAACCTTCCGCGCATCGACCGATCCGACGATGCACTGGCTGCCGAAGCGATCGGCGATATCGGCCACCAGTTCGGGCCGCACCACCGCCGCGCTGTTGACCGCGACCTTGTCCGCCCCCGCCAGCAGCAGCGCGCGCGCATCCTCGGCACTGCGCACCCCGCCACCCACCGTCACCGGCATGAAGCAGACTTCCGCCGTGCGCCGCACCACGTCCAATATGGTCCCGCGCGCTTCATGCGTAGCGGTGATATCCAGAAAACATAGTTCGTCCGCCCCGGCCGCATCATAGAGCCGCGCCTGCTCGACCGGATCGCCCGCATCCTTGAGGTCTACGAAATTGACGCCCTTGACCACGCGTCCATTGGCGACGTCGAGACAGGGTATGACCCGCGTGCGAACGGTCACGCCGCCGCCCGCGCCACCGCCATCGCGGCTTTGAGGTCCAGTCGCCCGTCATAAAGCGCGCGGCCCGTGATCACGCCTTCGATCCCGTCGTCGGCATGCAGGCTCAATATGCGGATGTCGGCGATGCCCGCCACGCCGCCGCTGGCAATCACCGGAATGTCGGTGGCGCGCGCCAGTTCGACGGTCGCGTCGATGTTGCAGCCCTTGAGCATCCCGTCACGGCCAACATCGGTGAAGAGCAGGCTGGCAACGCCTGCATCCTCGAACCGGCGGGCGAGGTCGATCACCGGCATGTCGGACTTTGCCGCCCAGCCATCGGTCGCGACGAAACCGTCGCGCGCATCGACCGCCACCACGATGCCGCCGGGAAAGTCGCGCGCCGCCATCTTCACGAATGCCGGGTCTTTCAGCGCCGCCGTGCCGATCACGATCCGCGAGACGCCCAGATCGAACCAGCGCTCCACCGCCTCGCGATTGCGGATGCCGCCGCCCAGTTGCACATGGCCCGGAAACGCCTCGACAATCTTTTCGACCGCGTCGGCATTGACCGCACGGCCGGCAAAGCTGCCGTCCAGATCCACGACATGGATATGCTGCGCGCCGGCATGCGCGAACAGCATCGCTTGCGCGGCGGGATCGTCACCATAGACGGTGGCACGGTCCATATCGCCCTCGGCCAGGCGGACGACCTGGCCATTTTTCAGGTCGATGGCGGGAAAGACGATGAGGCTCAAGGACACCACTCCAGAAAGCGCGAAAGAAAGGAAAGGCCATAGGATTGGCTCTTTTCCGGGTGGAACTGGCAACCGATGATCGTGTCGCGCGCGACCGCCGCGACCAGCGGGCCGCCATGGCTGGTGATCGCCGCGACATGGGCCGGGTCGGTCGCTTCGAAATGATAGCTGTGCAGGAAATAGGCCTCGCCCGGCTCCAGCAACGGCGGCGAGCCCTGCAGGATCACATCGTTCCAGCCCATATGCGGCACCTTGATGCCCGGCTCGGCCGGTTCGATCAGCCGCACCGTACCCGGTATCCAGCCCAGCCCCTCATGCCGCCCGAATTCCTCGCCGGCATCCGCCAGCAACTGCATCCCGACGCATACGCCGAGGAACGGCACCGCGCGGCTGCCCACCGCCTCGCCCATCGCCTCGACCATGCCGGGGATCGCCACCAGCGCGTCGCGACACGCCCGAAACGCCCCCACGCCCGGCAGGACGATGCGATCGGCCCGGCGGACCAGATCAGCGTCGGCGGTGATGACGACATCCTGTGCTCCCGCCTTGCGCAGGGCGTTATGCACCGAATGGAGATTGCCCGCGCCATAGTCGATCAGGGCAATGGTCATGCCTTACAACATGCCCTTGGTCGAGGGGATCGCGTCCGCCTTGCGCGGGTCGATTTCGACCGCCTGGCGCAGCGCGCGGGCAAGCCCCTTGAACGCGCTTTCGACGATATGATGGTTGTTCGCGCCATAGAGCAATTCGATATGCAGCGTGATCCCGGCGGCTTGCGCGAAGCTGTGGAAGAAATGCTCCACCATCTCGGCATCCCACTCGCCGATCTTCTGCACCGTGAAGGGCAGTTTGCACACCAGCCAGGGGCGACCCGAAATATCGAGCGCCACGCGGCTGAGCGTCTCGTCCATCGGCGAATAGACGCTGCCATAGCGGCTGATGCCCCGCTTGTCGCCCAGCGCCCGCGCCACCGCTTCGCCGATGGCGATGCCGGTATCCTCGGTCGTGTGATGCTGGTCGACATGCAGGTCGCCCACCGTCTTGACAGTCATGTCGATCAGCGAATGCCGCGACAATTGTTCGATCATATGGTCGAGGAAACCGATGCCGGTCGACACCGAATAGAGGCCAGTGCCGTCAAGGTTGACGGTCACGTCGATCTGGGTTTCCGCTGTGTTGCGGTGAATCTCGGCCGTGCGCATGGCTGCCCTATAGCGTGTGGTGCGCGCCATGCAATCTGCGCGTGCGGGGGTTGACCGCATGATTCGCGCCGTTAGGACATTGGGCCATGAGCGATGAACTGCCCGACAGCCTGATTCCCTATGACGAAATCGTGCAGGAAGCCCTGCGCGCCGTGGTCGGCCGCGTATTGGGTGAGGTGGAACGCAGCGGCGGCCTGCCCGGCGCCCATCATTTCTACATAACCTTCAAGACGCAGGCACCCGGCGTCGACATCCCCAAGCGGCTGATCGAGCGCTTCCCGGACGAAATGACCATCGTCCTGCAGAATAAATATTGGGATCTGAAAGTCAGCGACCAACATGTTGAGGTGAGCCTGACCTTCAACCAGGTCGCCGCCCACCTCTACATCCCCTTTGCCGCGATCACCGCCTTCGTGGACCCCGCCGTGAACTTCGCCCTGCAGTTCCAGGTGCAGACAGACGCCCTGCCCGAACCGCATGACGAAGCCGAAAATGACGGCCCGGTCGTCACCAGTGAAGACGGATCCAACGTCGTCAGCGTGGACTTCGGCAAAAAGAAATAGGTCGGGGCGGCCGCATCATTGCAGCAAAACGGCACGTTTCCCTGTCATATATGGACTGGGGCTTTCCGGCCCTGCGCCATCCGAAGGATCATCGGCACGACCATATGCGGCGCGGTGAGGACCGACAGAGCCATGAAACTGCTGGCGAAAATGCCATCGGGCAGGGATTGTCCGCTACCCAAGGCGAAGATCGCAACGGCAATGCCCAGTCCGCCTAGGCTGAGCGGAATGACGGTCCCACCCCATTGGTCGATCCCCCGCAATCCAAGCGCGGTGGCATGAGACCGGAACTGGATGGGTGAGTGGACGAGGCAGAAAAATAGGGCGAATCCCATGACTGGCGGCAGCACCAGCATCGCCAGCAAGGCACAGGCCGCCGAAAGCGCCAACGGGCGGCGGCCGATATGCCACAGCATCGCGACCCCTGCGATGGCGAGCAGCAGCATCGTGGGCGCCACCAGAAGCAGATAGTCAGCAAGGATGGCGGCCGAAGCCCGCCCGGACAATGTCACGAACAGGGTGCTAAGGCTGTCGCCGTGCAACAAAGACGGCGCGGAAATCAAGGCGAGAGCGATCCCACCGGCAATGAATGGCGAACCGCATCCTTCCCAATCCTCGGCAAAATGGATCACCGACATGAGGAGGAAGGCCGTCAAGGCCGCGACAGGTGCGGCCCGCCACAGGAGATACATGGCGCCCGCACAGGTCAGATAGAGGAGGATCAGCGCGATCCGCGACCCGAACACGCCCCTGCCTGTTGAATGTCTTTGCAACAGCGCCAGATCGAAGCTGCCATGCGGCATGCCAAAAATCAGCAACGTCGCCGACGCCAGGGCAGTCATTGTCGATGTGTCGAGCGGCACGCCAAGGCAATATAGGCAGATGGTGGTGGCGGTAATCACCACCAGACCAGCGATGCGCCAATCGTCCCATCGGGTATGGCTCTGCTCCATCTCCATCTCCTTGGCCGTGAACCGGCAGACCGTGAGAGGCCTGCCGGTTCATGACGAGGCTTAGCCTACTGCCGTTACGGTGGCGGGCTTGCCCGGCTCACCATATTCGGCCGCCGATTTGCGCACGGCGATCATGTAGACGAGGATGCCCACACCAGCCTTGGCGATAAGATCGGCGATGGTGTAGCCGATCTGCACGCCGGTTTCGACGGCACCACCGGCGAGATTGGTGTAGGGGATCATATAGACGATGGGATAGAAGCCCCATGACGCGAAGGTCAGCAACCGCGCCTGCTTGATCAACCCGCGCGCACTTTCCGGCTGCCGCTCGATCGCATCGCCCAGCCCCTTGAACAATTCCCACACGATGTAGAGGAAGGGAATGGACGACAAGGTGCCCCACAAAGCCCGCGTGCTGTTGTTGTCGGCAATTTCGCCCGGATAGCCCAGGATGATCATCAGCGCCGCGGCCGAACCCAGGCGGACCGACGTAGACACCGTCGCACTTTGCGACAGGCGCATCACCAGCACCAGTTCGATCAGCAGCAGCGGGACCGTCAACAGCCAGTCGACATAGCGATAGGCGTCATTAAAGGCGACGCCGCTCGCCGTGATGACACCGTCGGTCAAAGCATAGGCTTCCGACCAGCTCTCGAAAATGCGGTAATAATGATAGGCTGCGATCGCCGTGACCAATCCCGTGATCGTCAATGCCGTCTTATAGGCTGGCCCGACCTGCGATCGGCCAAACCAGAAGAATAATGTGGCGGCAGCCATCGAGGCGAATGTGAACGAAAATGCGTTATAGACCAATAGATATTGGCCTGCCGTAATCATATCCATAATAGACCCCTGAACAAAATCGCGATAAGCGAATGATGAGCATTATATCGATGCATCTTTACTTCGCTGGCCACGTGATCATATGGATTAGGCGGGCATAAAAAAGATACCCATAACACCGTGGGATAGCACGAAGCGTCTTGCCTCGATCATGCCGGTATCGAACCAATTTCTTATATCTTCTATACGGCCTTTAGGGCGTATCAGCCAAAGACATGATGTGCGCGGAAGGCCATAGCGAACCGTTGGACGTTGCATGGCGCCATCCTGAGACCACTCTTGGTTTTCTCTCGCCCGGCCCCACATGCTGACCATGTTGATGCGAATGGTCATCGACCAGGAGAAGCCCATGCCCGCCACCCGTACCGAAACCGACAGTATCGGCCCGATCGACGTGCCTGCCGCCGCCTATTGGGGCGCGCAGACGCAGCGGAGCATTGAGAATTTTCCGTTCGGCGACACCGAGCGGATGCCGATCGGCATCGTCCATGCCATGGCGATCGTGAAGCAGGCGGCGGCCAGGGTGAACCGGCATCACGGGCTGGACGCCATACAAGCCGATGCGATCGAGGCGGCGGCGGCGGCGGTGGCGGCCGGGGAGTATGACGACCAGTTTCCGCTCGTCATCTGGCAGACCGGGAGCGGCACCCAGACCAACATGAACGTCAATGAAGTGATTGCGGGGATCGCCAATGAAGTGCTGACCGGCACGCGTGGCGGCAAGGTGCCGGTGCATCCCAACGACGGTGTGAACTTCGGGCAATCCTCCAACGACAGCTTCCCCACCGCGCTGCATATCGCGGCGGCCCTCGCGGCCGTGAAAGCGCTGTTTCCCGCGCTCGACCGGCTGCACGCCGCGCTCGATGCCAAGGCGCAGGCCTGGGCGAACATCGTCAAGATCGGCCGCACCCATTTGCAGGATGCGACCCCGCTGACGCTGGGCCAGGAATTTTCGGGCTATGCGCATCAGCTCTATCGCGCAAAAAGCCGCGTCGAACCGGCCGTGATGCACGGCATGATGGCGCTGGCGCAGGGTGGCACGGCGGTCGGCACGGGGCTGAATGCACCCAAAGGCTTCGACGTCGCGGTCGCGGCGGAGATTGCGGCGATTGCCGGACTGCCGTTCCGCACCGCCGATAACAAGTTCGAGGCGCTGGCCTCCAATGATCCGCTGGTTCACCTCTCCTCGACCCTCGCCACGCTGGCGGTCGCGCTGACCAAGATCGCCAACGATATCCGCCTGCTTGGCTCCGGCCCGCGCTCCGGCCTTGGTGAGCTGGACCTGCCCGCCAATGAGCCAGGCAGTTCGATCATGCCGGGCAAGGTCAACCCGACCCAGTGCGAAATGCTGACCATGGTGGCCGCGCAGGTGATCGGCAATCATCAGGCGGTGACGGTGGGGGGCATGCAGGGCCATCTGGAACTCAATGTGTTCAAGCCGATGATCGGCGCGGCGGTGCTGCGCTCGATCCATCTGCTTGCGGTCGGCATGGACAGTTTCGCCGAACGCTGTGTCGAGGGGCTGGAGGCGAACGAAGCGCGGATCGCCGAACTGGTCGATCGGTCGCTGATGCTGGTCACGGCGCTGGCACCTGCGATCGGCTATGACCAGGCGGCGGCGATCGCCAAACAGGCCCACAAGACCGGTCAGACGCTTAAAGAAGCCGGACTGGAACTGGGACTGGTGGACGAGGCGACCTTCGACGCGCTGGTACGCCCGGAAAATATGGTGTGATCCATATGGCACTGGTGGAACCCGTGGGCCTCCGATACATTAACCCTCTATGAAGAAGCTGCGCACCCCCTCCGCCCCGCTCGTCACCGTCCGTTCGCCCAAGCGCGCAGGCATATTGCGAAAGGTCGCCCGCGTCGGCGCAACCGTCGTGGCGACGCGTGTAGCCGCAGCAACAGGCAAGGCCGGCATATTGGGGCTGGTCGCAGGCATGGGGGCCAAGCGGGTCATCATGCGTTTCCCGGCCGGGGCGCTGTTCGTCACCGGGGCCTATATGGCAGGCAAGCTCTATGAGGCGAAGCGCGAAGCCGACCGCAAGCGCGCCACCAAATTGCTGCCCGACCTTAGCGCCGAGCCGACCCCAGCCGAACCGATCCCGATCGATAAGGCGCGCAAGGCCCGCGAAGGCTAAAGCGCGGCCTGCCAGTCGCGCACCGCGTCGATCGGCCAGGTCAGCATCAGGATATTGAGCGTCAGATTGTCGCGGATGACGGCAAGCGCCAGTAGCTCGAACCCGATGCCGACCACGACCGTCAGCCAGACCGGCACGCGCGATGCGAACAGGAAGCCCAGCGCCATCATGCCGATATCGCTCACCGAATTGACGATCGAATCGCCCGAATAGCCAAGCGCGATCGTCGCAGTGCGATACCGGTCGATGATGATCGGCGAATTTTCGAGAATTTCCCACGCCGACTCGATCGCCACCGCGACGGCCAGCCGAATGCCGATGGGTCGCCGCCGCAGCACCATCCAGGTGCCGCCGTAAAAGAGAAAGCCATGGATGATATGGCTGAGGCTATACCAGTCCGCGATATGCTGGCTGTTACCGCTATCGAGCGCGCCATGCCATAATTCCACGGTGCCACAGGCGCAAATCAGCGGTCTTTGCATCAGGAACAGAATGACGCCGGTCAGCACGACGATCAGCCCCGCAAGGATGAAACCCAGGCGATTGGCGGCGTGCTTGCGGCGCATATCCTGTTCCTTCCGTCATCCGGCCTCTTGCCAAAGCCTGTCCTTCCGTCATCCGGCCTCTTGCCAAAGCCTGTCCCAAGCGTCACTAGCGGCCATGGCCGAGCATATCCCGATCGAAACGCCCGATTTCCAGCGCCGTGGCGTTCTCTTCGTTCTGTCCTCGCCTTCGGGCGCGGGCAAGTCCACGATCGCGCGCAAGCTGCTTGCCGCCGAACCGGACCTGTCCATGTCCGTTTCCGCCACCACTCGGCCGATGCGGCCGGGCGAGGTCGATGGCAAGGATTATCATTTCGTCGATCTGGAAGCCTTCCGCCAGATGACGGCCGACCATGAATTTCTCGAATGGGCACATGTCTTTGGCCAGCGCTACGGCACGCCGCGCGCGCCGGTGGAAGCGATGCTAAAGTCCGGCAAGGACGTGCTGTTCGACATCGATTGGCAGGGCGCGCAGCAATTGCACCAGATTGCCGGGGGCGATGTGGTCCGCATCTTCATCCTGCCGCCGTCGATGGAGGAACTGGAACGCCGCCTGCGCGGGCGCGGGACGGACAGCAATGCCGTGATCGAAGGCCGGATGGCCCGCGCGGCGGGCGAGATCGCGCATTGGGACGGCTATGATTATGTGCTGTGTAATGTCGATGCCGATGATTGTTTCAGCCGCGTGCAGACCATCCTGCATGCCGAACGCATGAAGCGCAGCCGCCAGACCGGCCTGATCGGCTTCATCCGTCGCCTTGGCCGCTATCATCAGGACGATTAAGATCAGGCCGTAAAGCCCGCCGGGTCCGCCCAGTCGGGGTGGGTCCAGGCCATCACCCGGAACAACGTCCCCATCGCCGCCTCATCGGTCAGCCGCATCCGTGCCGCCTCGATCTCTCCCGCGCGCGTGGGCGTTGCGCGGGCCAGTTGCTCGGCGCGCGGATCGATCCCCAATTGCCGCAGGAAATCGCCCTGCCCCACCGTGCCATGCACCCGCAGCCCCGCCTGTCGCGCCATATTGCCGATGACGCTGAAATCGACATGGGTGGTCAGGTCCACCTCGCCCGGATCGGTAAAGGGATCAGCAAACTTGTGCGCCTTGACGGCCTGTAGCGTGTCGCCGAGCAGCGGCCCTTCATAGCCATAGTCGATGATGATTGCCGCCCCGCCTTGCTTCGCGATGCGCTGCGCCAGGGCGTAGGCGATGCCGGCACCGACGATCGGCGTTTCGATGATCGCGCCATCCTGCGCCTGGGCGGCGATCGGCGGCAGGCCCGATTCGATCCGGCGATAGCCGGGGACGGGCAGAAAGGCAGCGTCCGCCTCGCGCCGGATCACCACCCGCTCGCGCCACTCGTCGCCGACGCGGATACATTGACGCACCGGCAGGGCATCGAAAAATTCATTGGCGACGACCAGCAGTGGTCCTTCATGCGGCAAGCTGTCGATACTGTCATGATGGGTGACATGGGGGATCAGCCCGCGTTGCCGGTCGCGCAGGACAGGGCTGGTCTCGACGCAGTGGACGCGGGGGGCGAGCGCCGCGCGCTCCATCGCCCGCAGCGCATCGACGGCCAACGTACCGCGGCCCGGCCCCAGCTCGGCATAGAGCGCACCGGGCCGCCGCCCCGACCGCATCCAGACATCGGCCAGGCACAAGCCCACCAACTCGCCGAACATCTGGCTGATTTCGGGCGCGGTGGTGAAGTCGCCCTCCAGCCCCAGCGGGTCGCGGGTCGCATAATAATGCTGGTTCGATTCGGCCATATAATGAGCGACCGAGATCGGCCCGCCTGCCGCAATTTGCCGCGTCAGTCGTTCCGCCAGCGGTAGCGGTTCAGCTGACACTCGCGCTGCCCGCTATCGGCTCCACCCGCACGCGGCGGCCCTTGGCGGTGAAGATGAGGTAGAGGCCGCCCAGGATCATCGGCAAGCACAGCCACTGGCCCATATGCAGACCGGTGCGCGCCGCGAATTCCATCAACTGCGCGTCAGCCTCGCGCACATATTCGACGCCGAAGCGGAAGCAGCCATAGCCGAGCAGGAAGATGCCCACGAGCATCCCCGGCTGATAGCGGGCGCGGGTGCGCCAGAAGGCGAAGGCGAGGATGGCGAACAGCACGGCCCCCTCCAGCGCGGCTTCATAGAGTTGGCTTGGATGACGCGGGAACGGCCCACCGGTGGGAAAGATGATGCCCCATGGCCCATCGGTTTCCTTGCCCCACAATTCGCCATTCACGAAATTGGCGAGGCGGCCGAAGAACAGGCCGAAGGGCACGCAGCAGGCGACATAATCGTGGATGCGCAGCCAGGACAGCTTCTCCTTGCGCGCCATGTAGAGGATGCCGAGCGAGACGCCCGCCGCGCCGCCGTGGAAGGACATGCCGCCATTCCAGAGCTTGAGGATATCGAGCGGGTTTTGCAGGATTTCCGGCTGATAGAAGATCACATAGGCGAGCCGCCCGCCGATGATGATGCCCAGCGTCGCATAGAAGATCATGTCGTCGGCATGCCGCCGGGCCATCGGCGATCCGGGCTGCGCGATCAGGCGCAGCAGATACCAATAGCCGATCAATATGCCCGCCAGATAGGCGAGGCTATACCATTTCAGCGTGAAGAACCCCAAGTCGAGGGCGACGGGACTAAGCCCCAGATCCTCGAAACGAATGGCGCTCGAAGCGGCGGCGGCAAGGTCCAGGATCAAATCGGCTTCCTTAGTGGCAAGACGTTGGCTGCCATAGAGGAAGCCCCGGCCAAGACCAAGAGGCTGTGGCGCAGCCGGGACGGTTTAGGTCGTCCCGGCCCCGCGTCCTATTGCGGCAGGCCCAAAGCCTTGACGATATCGGCCCAGGCGACGAGCTTGAAATTCTGCGCCGCCGCGCCATTCTGGCCATCCTGCGCGATGAACAGGCCGCCGGGATAGGCGGGGCCGAAATCGCCCAGCATCAGTTCGATGCCGTCGGTTTCCTCCGACCCGCCGATCGCGCCGTCGACCACGCGGAAGCGGCCGACATAGCTGTCGTCGCTGATGCGATAGACGACATAGGCATTGTCGCCCTGGCTGGAGACGAGGACATAGCCGTCCTTCTCTCCGATCGGGGCGATCGCGACGCCTTCGGCATCGGCGACGATATTCTTGCCGTCTGCGGCTGCGATCTTCGTGGGCGTGGTGCTGCCGCTGGCTCGCGCGTCGAAGCGCCACAGGCCGACATCCTCTTCCGCGACATAGAGCGTGCCGGTGCGGTCATCGACCGCACAGCCTTCCGACTGGGTGCCGAGCTTCATCGTTCGCACGATGCGGCCCGTGGGCGATGCGCCCGACGCATCGAGCGCGACCTGGTTGATCGTCCCGTCCTTGAGCACGATGAAAGCATAGAGACCGGCAGCGTCCGACCCCATGCACACCCCATAGGCTTCGCCCGCGCCGCCATCGATGGTGCCGAGCGCCGTCAGCTTGGCCGTCGCCGGATCAAGCCGGAACAGCGCCAGTTTGGCGCGTGCGACATCATTGCGGTCGGAGGCGACGACCAGAATGCCCGTGCCGCCGTTGATCGCGACGCCATCCTTCAGGTCGATATTATTGACCCGGCCCGCGTCGAGAAAGTCGCGCACCTTGCCGTCCAGCCCATAGACATAGACGCCCGCCTTCTTGTCGGTGCCCACGATCAGGCTGGCGGCGGGGTTCGCCGCATTGCGCCAGATCGCCGGATCATCGGCCGCATCGGCATTGGTGGTGCCGACCGGCGTCGTTTCGCCACGCGCGGTCACCGACACCGCCGGGGTGGCGTTGGCGATGCGCACGGCGATCGGCAATTCGACTTCGCCGGCGGCGCAGGCCGACAATGTAATAAAAGTGAAACCCGAAATCATCGAACTGTAATATTTCTTTCGCGATGCGGTCACGAATACCTCCTAGCGGCCCAATTCGACGGGCTAGATACAAGACACGGCCCGCTGGTCAATTAAACTATTCTCAATAGGGGGCAGATATGGTCGCGAGTAAGTGGCTGTTGTTTGGTTGCGCATCGATTGCGCTGTTTTCCGTTTCCGCCCAGGCGCAGGCACCTGCTGCCGCCGACGAGATCGCCAAGACGGACGGGCCGATTACCCAGGCGGCCGACATCGTCGTCATTGCTGGTATCGGCTATCGCGATCGCACCGACACCCCCGAACCCGTGCTGAAATATGGCACCGACTATTTTCAGCGTTTCGAGCCGCTGACCGCTGGCGATGCGCTCAAGCGCGTGCCCTCCGTCACCTTTCTGTCGGACGTCATCGAAAGCGACGCGCCGCGTCTGCGCGGCCTGCCGCCGGGCTATACCCAGATCCTGATCAATGGCGAGCGCGTCCCCGGCGGCAGCGCCGACCGCAGCTTTTTCCTCGACCGCATCCCCGCCGAACTGATCTCCAGCGTCGAGATTGTCCGCTCTTCCTCCGCGCGTCGCACGGGCGATGCGGTTGCGGGATCGCTCAACATCAATCTGCGCGACGGCTATGAACTGAATGGCGGTTATGTCCGGGCAGGCGGCCTCTATTATGACGACAAGGAAATCGAACCGAGCCTGGGCCTGGTCTGGGGCGGTCAGGTCGGTCCCGGCCGTCTGTTGCTGGGCGCGAACCTGCAGGGCCGTCACAATCCCAAGCAGAAGAAGAGCCTGCGCTACGGCGATTCGCCGGAAAACAACGCCAACTATGTGACCGACGATTTCGACAATCGCGAGGACCAGAGCGATACCCGCGACGGCAAGGATTACAGCTTCAACGGCAGCTATCAGATCGACGCGGGCGACACGACGTTCAAGCTCAACGGCTTTTATGTGAAGACCGACCGGACCGAAACGGAACGCAGCTTTGAATATGACGATCCGACCGCCGTCAATGGCCCGGTTCCCGTCGGCAGCCTGCTGAGCGACAATGCGAACGTCTCGAAGATTGATCAAGAGAATTTCTCGATCGACGGCAAGCTGAGCCATGAATGGGCGGCAGGTAAAACATCGCTGCGTTTGAGCTATGCCAAGTTCATCGAAGACCGGGCCGAAACCGAATATGAGATCGGCTTCGACGTGGATGAAGGGGACGATCCTGAATTTGAAGGCACGCTGACCCAAACGGATATCAAGGACAGCGAATTTTCGGCCAAGCTGGAGCATGAGGTTCCGCTCAATGACAGCATGAAATTCGTGTTCGGCGGCTTCTATCAGGACAAGAATCGCCGCAGCGGCATTTTCGAAGCTGAGCAGGAAGGCACTGGCAGCTTCACCTGGGATCAGTTCAGCCAGGATCCGACCGATCTTGCCACCGCCTTTGATGATGTGGAAGCGATCGACGGCGGCGATAACCGCATCAAGGAAAAGCGGCGCGATGCCTTTGCCTTGATCGAAGGTGACAGCGGCAGCCTGAAGTGGGAGGCGGGCCTGCGCTATGAAAATACCAAGGTCCGTATCACCGACTATACGGTCGCGGCGGCGATCGCGGACCAGGACAGCAGCTATGATGCTTTCCTGCCATCGGCGTCGTTCAAATATTCGCTGACCAGCAATGACCGCATCATCGGGTCGGTCGCGCGCACGCTGCGTCGCCCCGAATTCAACTATCTGACCCCGGCGGTTCTGGAAGAGGAAGTGGGTGACAGCGACCTGCTCGGCAATCCGCAGCTTGGCCCGGAAACCGCCTGGGGCTTCGACATCGGTTATGAACATCGCATGGGAACGGGCGGCATTTTCGGCGTCAATTTCTTCTATCGCGACGTCAAGAATCTGATCGAACTGACCAATACCGGCGAAGAAGGCTCCGAAGGCGAAGGCACGTTCGTATACCAGCCGATGAATGTCGGTGACGGCAAGGTGTGGGGCGTGGAATTTGACCTGTCTTCGGACCTTGGCTTCATCGGCCTGCCCAATACCGGCATCTTCGGCAACCTCTCGCTGCTCGACAGCAAGATCACCGACGCGCTGGGGGAACGGCGGTTCAACGATCAGTCGAAATATGTCTATAATTTCGGCTTCATCCAGGATCTGCCGCAAGCGGGCGCGGCGTTCGGTGCGACCTATCGCAAACAGGGTAGCGCCTTTGGCCGGGTGATCGCCGAGGAAGTGACCACCACCTATGGCGCGGACCTCGAAATCTTCGTTGAAAAGCGCTTCGGCAAGACCTTCACCATTCGCGCGGTCGGTTCCAACCTGCTGAACGGTGCCAAGGCCGAGAAATTCAACAAGTTCGACAATCTGGCCGACCAGATCGATCGCAACTTCGACGAATATGAGTTGGAAAGCGAAAAGGCCGGCCCCGTGTTCCAGATCATGGCGCGCTACGCCTTCTGATCCAGCATCAGGTCGTAAAGGGAGGGGCTGCGCGGTGCGCGGCCCCTTTTTTTGTTGAGCCACTCGCCATCCCCTCAATGAAAGTCGCGCGAGCCCGGCAATATCCGTACCTGGCGCGGATGGGTGGCGGTGCGCGGTGGGGGGTTGCCGGTGCCGTCACCGCTGTGGGTCAGGCGGCCCAGCGCGTCGCTGCGGTCATGCACGCGAACAGCCATCAAGTGGACGACGCCTTCCTTGCTGCGCTGGATTTCGCCCTCCACCAGCATCAGCCGCGATGCCATCACTGCGCGCCGCTGCATTTCGAACAGCCGTGCCCAGAGCAGGATATTGGCGACGCCGGTTTCATCCTCGATCGTGATGAAGACGGCATTGCCCTTGCCCGGCCGTTGCCGCACCAGCACCACGCCCGCCACCTGCACCCGCGCGCCATTTTTGGCTGCGCTCGCCTGCGCGCAACTCAGCACGCCCTCGGCGGCGAAGGCTGGGCGCAGAAACTGCATCGGATGACCTTTGAGCGACAGGCGCGTCACCTGATAATCGGTCGCCACCTGCTCGGCGAGCGGCATGGCGGGCAGCATGGCGTCTGGTTCCTCGCCCAGTTCCCGCGCCGCCCGATCCTGTCGCCGCGCCGCAGCGAAGAGCGGCAGTTCGTCGGACGGCGTGCGCCGTGCCTCCCATAAGGCAGCGCGCCGGTCCTGCCCCAAGGAACGGCAGGCATCGGCGTCGGCGAGCAGGCGGAGCGCGCGCGCGGGCAGGCCCGCCCGGCGCGCCAGATCCTCGATACTGACAAAGGGGGCGTCGGCCCGCGCCGCCGCCATCTGCGCCGCCCAGCTTTCGCGAAACCCATCGACCTGTCGCAACCCCAGCCGCAGCGCCAGGGCTGGCCCCGTCCCCTCCCCCCGATCCGTCCGGCGCGCCCGGTCGATCGGCTCCAGCCCATTGTCCCACTGGCTGGCATTCACATCGACACCCTGCACGGTCACGCCATGGGCGCGCGCGTCCCGCACCAGTTGCGCTGGCGCGTAGAAGCCCATCGGCTGCGCATTGAGGAGCGCGCAGGCAAAGACCGCGGGCTGATGGCATTTGAGCCAGGCCGACACATAGACGAGCCGGGCAAAGGAGAGCGCGTGACTCTCCGGGAAGCCGTAGCTGCCAAAGCCTTCGATCTGCTTGAAACAGCGTTCGGCAAAATCGCGCTGATAGCCGCGCGCGGTCATGCCTTTGACCAGCTTTTCGCGGAAATGATGGATGGTGCCGACATTGCGGAATGTCGCCATGGCGCGGCGTAGCTGGTTGGCTTCCGACGGGGTGAAGCCCGCGGCGACGATGGCCAGCTTCATTGCCTGCTCCTGAAACAGCGGCACGCCATAGGTGGCCCCAAGCAATGTTCTCAATTCATGGGGATTATGCGGTGGTGCGGGATGCGGAAATTCCGGCTCCTCTTCCCCGCAGCGCCGCCGCAGATAGGGGTGGACCATATCTCCTTCGATCGGTCCAGGCCGCACGATCGCGACCTGGACCGTCAAATCATAAAGGGTGCGGGGGCGCAGGCGCGGCAGCATATTGATCTGCGCCCGGCTCTCCACCTGGAACACGCCGATGCTGTCGCCTTTGCACAGCATGTCGTAAACGGCTGCATCATCGGAATTGATATCGACCGTCAGGTCGTGATCCCCCAGTCCGTGACAGCGCATCAGTTGATAAGCCTTGCGGATGCAACTGAGCATCCCAAGCGCCAGCACATCGACCTTCATCAAGCCCAGCGCATCAATGTCATCCTTGTCCCACTCGATGAAACTGCGGTCGGGCATGGCGGCATTGTGGATCGGCACGGTTTCGTCCAACCGATTCTGCGTCAGCACGAAGCCGCCGACATGCTGCGACAGGTGGCGCGGGAAAGGTGCTTTTATCAGTTGCTCGACTAGCCCCCGCAGCCGCACGACCTCCGGATTGTCGAGGGCGAAGCCAGCATCGATAATCCGCGCTTCGCCCAGGTCACCGGAATGGCTGCCCCATATCGTCGCCGACAAGCGCATCGCCACATCTTCGCTGAGGCCCAGCACCTTGGCCACTTCGCGCAGCGCGCTGCGGGACCGATAATGGATGACGGTCGCAGCGATGCCCGCCCGCTCGCGGCCATAGCGGCGATAGATATATTGCATCACTTCCTCGCGCCGCTCATGTTCGAAATCGACGTCGATGTCGGGCGGCTCGTCGCGCTCTTCCGACACGAAACGGGAAAAAAGCAGGTCATGCTTCATCGGATCGACCGATGTAACGCCCAGCAGGAAGCAGACGATGGAATTGGCCGCCGATCCCCGCCCTTGGCATAATATGGGCGGCTTTCGGGTGCGGGCGAACCGGACTAGGTCATGGACGGTCAGGAAATAATAAGCATATTTCTGGATGCGGATCAGCCGCAGTTCCTGGCCGATCAATGCCCTGACTTTTTGCGGCAACGCTCGGCCATAATGCCGTTTCGCCCGTCGCCGCACCATATCCTCCAACCAATCGTCCGGTGACCAGCCGGAGGGAACCGGCTCATGCGGATATTCATATTGAAGGTCGTTAAGCTTGAAATCGATGCGGGCGATGAACCGGATCGTTTCGGCAATCGCATCGGGGCAGGCGGCAAAGAGCCGCGCCATTTCCGCAGGCGGTTTCAGAAACCGTTCGGCATTGGCGTGCAATAGGCGACCCGCCGTTCTGAGGGTCGTACCCGTCCGGATGCAGGTCAGGACATCCTGCACGGGACGTGCGGTTTCGGCGGCATAGAGTATGTCGTTCGTCGCGATCAGCGGCACCCCCAATTCCCTGGCGACAGCTTGCATCATCGCCATATGGCGGGCATCGCGGCCTTCGTAGCGCATGGACAGACCAAGCCAGACGCGGCCGGGTGCCTTTTCCTGCAATCGTTGCGCTACCTGTTGCCATGTCGGTGGGGAAGCAGGCGGCACCAGGCGCAAATGCCCGGCAGGCGTCTCTTCTTCTTCTTCGTCGGCCGCATAGACAGGGGGTGCGCGATGGGCCTGCTGCGCTTGCCCGGTAGAAAAGGGTAGGACGATCAACAGCATATCTTCAAGATGCACGAGCAAATCGCCAAACCGCAGAATGCAGTCGCCCTTGACCGCCCGGATATTCCCCTTGGTCAGCAATCGGGTCAGCCGTCCCCATCCCAGGCGGGTCGTTGGATAGGCGATGATGTCCGGCGTGCCATCGACGAACACCAACCGCGCGCCAACGATCAGCCGCAGGTCGGTTTCACACGCTGCTTCTTCCTGTGGTGTCAGTAGGGCGGGTTCGCCCTTCTCCTCCCGCGCTTTCAACAGTGCGGCGCGTGCCTTGTCCGGTGCCTCACGCAGCGCGACATACGCGCGAACGACACCGGCCACGCTGTTCCTGTCGGCAATACCGATCGCCTTGAGGCGGAGATGGATCGCCTGTCCGACCAAGTCGGCGGGATGCGATGCACCATGAAGGAAACTATAATGGCTCATCGCCACCAGTTCGGCGAAATCTGGTCCCCCCTTGTCCAGAGGTCGATGCTCCTCCACCCGCCTTCCAGCCGCATGCTTTGCTGCGAACTGATCCAGTTCGGGCCGGTCGGCCGATTTGGGCTTGGCTGGGTCCGGTCCTTTGCGGCGGCTGTTCATGCGAACAGGCCGTGGAGATACCAGCCGGGGTCAGGCGTCTCCGCGCCATAGAGGCCGTGGCGGAACAGCCAGTAGCGGCGGCCGCGCGCATCTTCGACCCGGTAATAGTCGCGCGTCTTGCCGATACTGTCCCCCTCGATTGCGCCATCCTTCGCACGCCACCATTCGGGCGCGATCCGTTCGGGGCCTTCGAAGCGGACCACGTCATGCAGCGCGCGCCGCCAGCGGAAGCGGTGCGGCGGACCATCGGGCACGCCCGCGACCACGTCGATCGACTGGGGCGGATCGAACAAATGGATCGGGCGCAGCGGCGGGTCGCCCGGTTCGCCGACCGGCCCCCAGTCGGCGGGCGCGCGCACCTCGACGGCGGGCAGCGCCAGTTGCGCCTGTTCCGGAATATGGCTGTCGCGCGGCACCAGTCGCTGGATGCGTCCGCGCCCGGCCCGGATCGACAGCCGATCGACCAGCGCCGCCACGCTTTCGCCCTTGCGCGCTTCGCCCCCTTCGAGCGCCAATTGAGTGGCGGCCATCGGCTCGGCCAGCGGCACGGTCAGGCGCAGCATGTCGAAGCCGAAGCCGGGATCTATGGGATCGGACAAGGCGTCGATCCGCTCGCGCATCAGCCGCAGGATGGACGGGGCATCGCGCACGGGCAGGCCGGTTTCGACGCGCAGCGGGAAGGCGAGGCCATCGCTGCGGAAAAAGACCGCTTCGAACCGACGCCCCCCCTGCCCGCGTTCGGCCAGTTGCTCGCCGGCTTCCGTGGCCATCTCCTCCAGCCGCTTGAGCGCATAGGCGGTGCTGCCGATCGGTTCGGCAAAGCGGCGGTCGATGCGGATGGCGGGGCTGGCGCGGCGGGGCGCGAGCGGGCGGTGCCCCAGTCCCAACAGCGCATGGAGCGCATCGACCGCTTCCGCGCCGAAGCGCGCCGCCAGCGTCGCGGCGGGACGGGCCGCAAGATCGCCCACCGTCCGCAGGCCCGCCCGGCGCAGCGCCACCGCGCTTTCATCCTCCAGCCGCAACGCCTCTACCGGCAGGCGGCGGATCGTTGCCGCTTCGTCGGGTGCGGGGGGCACGGGAAAGCGGGCGAGCGCGTGGGCCGCTTCGGGACTGGCGGCGATCGCATGGCGCACGCGCATACCATAGCGCTCCAGCCGGTCGGCCGCGTCGCGTGCCAGCGCTTCTTCCCCACCCCAGAGATGATCGCAGCCGCTGATATCGAGCATCAGCCCGTCGGGACCATCAAGCGCGGCGTTGGGGGTGTAGCGCCCGCAGCCATCGCACAGCCGTTCGAGCCAATCCTGATCGGCATGCGGCTGGGCATCGAACACGCGCAGGTCCGGTTCGCGCGCGCGTGCGTCGGCCAGGGTCATGGCCGGCAGCAAGCCGATGGCCAACCCGTCGGCATCGACACTCGCGAGCCGCATCGCCCCGCGCACCGGTTCGACGATGACCGCCGGGCCGTTGCCGCCCGCCGCCCATTGATCAGGCCGCGCGACCCGCAGACGGTCCAGCGCCAGGAAGGGAAAATGCAGCGCCAGATAGCGGCGCGTCGCGGATGTCGTCATCGTCATGGCGTTCATCTGCCGCGTCTCCAAATTCGCCCCTGTTGCTGTCCCAATATAGTCGCCACGTCATTCCGTCCGGCCCTGCCCGGCGGCGCAGCAGGGTGATATCGAAGGCGCTTTGGCCTGGTGCCTGGCCCGACAGCGGGGCGGAGGGGGCCGCCGCCACGCGCCAGCGCGTTTCGGCGGCACTGGGCACCGGATCACCGCCGATCCGCAGCAGCAGCGCGGTCACGCCCGATGTTTCCGCCGCCAGCGCCAATCGACGGCTCGCGGTCAGGTCCAGCAAGGGCGCGGGGCCGCGCAGATCGATGAGCAGCGCGCCCAGCGCCGGGCAACGCAAAGCATCCACGGCGGCGCGCAGCAGCATCGCGTCGTCGGCCATCATGCCGATCAGCAACCGTTGCGGGTCCAGTCCCAGCGCCGCCAGCCCCGGACCATAAGGCGCACCCGCCACCCGCACCGCCGTCGCGTTGCGCAGCCACAATAAGGGTGCGTCGCGCCCGGCCTGGCGCATCCAGAGCAGGGCGAGGCCAGCGGCGGCGCCTTCCTCTTCGACGCTGGCGAAAATCTCATGCACGCGGCCTTGCGCCAGTCCGCCGCCCAGTGCGGCGTCCATTGCGGCAGGACCACAGGTAAAGCGCGGCGAGGCCTCCACCGCTGGCGCGCGGTCCAGCGTGGCGATATGCCGCTTGAGCGCGGCGAGACTGTGAATCGACTCGGCCATTCCACTTGTTCCCTTTATGTTCTTTTTCGGAGCAAGCGGGGTCGCTGTCAATGCAGGAGCGATGATTGGAGTCGAATGGGGCGACGGCCGCGCCGCCCCATCGGACGATTATTCGGCGTCGACCGGCGTGACGCTGATCGACTGGGCGTTCATCTGGCCGCCGCCGAAGATGGTCATGAAGGCGATGTCGGTGGCGTCGCGGCCGACGGCGATGCGGACCATGGTTTCGACCGGCGCAAGGCCCGTCGAGTCGACCAGATGCCAGGCGCCATCGAGCCAGACTTCGACCACGGCGTGAAAGTCCGGCGGTTCAAGGCCGAGCGCATAGACCGACACCAGTCGTGCGGGAATGTCGCGCGAGCGGATAAGGGCGGCGGTCAGGTGGGCGAAGTCGCGGCAGACGCCTTGCTGGGCGACGAAAGTGTCGGCCGCCGTGGTGGTGGCGTCGGAGCTACCCGACACATAGACCAGATTCTCGTTCACCCATTGGACCAGCGCCTGCACCAAGGCGCCGCCTTCCAGATCGGGAAAATGGCCGCAGACGAAGCTGACGAACCGGTCGGCTTCGCAATAGCGGCTTGGCCAGATGAAGGGCAGCACATCTTCGGGCAGGCTGGGCAGCGGGCTTTTGTCGAGGGTGGCGAGATCGACGGTCGGCCGCTCCACGTCCACGGTCGCGCGGAACGTGCTGACCATCCGGCCGGTGCCGGTGCGGGTCCAGGTGCGACGGCCAATGCCATTGCCGCCGATCTTGTTGGTCAAAGG
The DNA here is from genome assembly GCF_001713415.1 of Sphingobium sp. RAC03. Taxonomy (GTDB): domain Bacteria; phylum Pseudomonadota; class Alphaproteobacteria; order Sphingomonadales; family Sphingomonadaceae; genus Sphingobium. Next base: position 1,161,342 of record NZ_CP016456.1, read on the forward strand.
CCCGGCATTCTGGATGATGTGGGACTGTTCGACGATGCGCTGGTCGGGCATCGCGGCGGCCTCCACCGCCAGGAGCACGTCGGTTGGCTGGGCGAAATCATAGTCCAGTATCGCTTCGATCGCGACGCGCATGGGATGCCTTTCTGTCAGGGAATATGCGCCAAACGCGCGGATAGGGAGTCCGGGTCCGCATGCTCCAAAAGCAGCATTGCGAAGCCGCAGGCACAAGGCAAGGGAGATGGTGGCGGGCGCTTAACTTCGCACTTTTCCCGTACATTTCGACATAATCTTGCGCCCGGCTGATCCTATCGGAACGCGGACCGCCCCCGCCTCGCCGATCACGGTAAAAGGCCCGCCCCACCACGGGACGGGCCTTTTCAGTGCGTGAAGCGAAAGCGCGAACGAGCCAGGCTGTCTCGTCCGGCTGATCCGGCCGGACGAGGAGGGCAGCCCTTATTCGTCGTCGTCATCCGCTTCGGGTCCGGTCATCAGGGCTTCGGCCACCGCTTCAGTCTTGCTGCGGATTGCCTTTTCCAGCTTGTCGGCCAGTTCGGGATTGCCCTTGAGGAAGGTCTTGGAATTTTCGCGGCCTTGGCCGATGCGGATCGAATCATAGGAGAACCAGGCACCCGACTTCTCGACGATCCCGGCCTTGACGCCAAGGTCGAGAATTTCGCCGATCTTGGAAATGCCTTCGCCATACATGATGTCGAATTCGACCTGTTTGAACGGCGGCGCGACCTTGTTCTTGACCACCTTCACGCGGGTCGCGTTGCCGACGATATCGTCGCGATCCTTGATCTGGCCGGTGCGACGGATGTCGAGGCGAACCGAGGCGTAGAATTTGAGCGCGTTGCCGCCCGTCGTGGTTTCCGGGTTGCCGTACATCACGCCGATTTTCATCCGCACCTGGTTGATGAAGATGACCATACATTTGGAGCGCGAGATCGAGCCGGTCAGCTTGCGCAACGCCTGGGACATGAGGCGCGCCTGCAGGCCGACATGGCTGTCGCCCATCTCGCCTTCGATTTCCGCGCGCGGCACCAGCGCCGCGACCGAATCGATCACCAGAATGTCGATGGCGTTGGAGCGCACCAGCGTATCGACGATTTCGAGCGCCTGCTCACCCGTATCGGGCTGCGACACGATCAGTTCGTCGATGTTGACGCCCAGCTTCTTGGCATAGCCCGGATCAAGCGCATGTTCGGCATCGACGAATGCGGCCGTGCCACCGATCTTCTGCGCTTCGGCGATGGCGTGCAGCGCCAGCGTCGTCTTGCCCGAACTTTCCGGGCCGTAAATCTCGATGATCCGCCCCTTGGGCAGGCCGCCAATGCCAAGTGCGATGTCGAGTCCGAGCGAGCCGGTCGAGATCGCCTCGATCTCCAGTTTCTCGCGCGACCCCAGCTTCATCGCGCTGCCCTTGCCGAAGGCGCGGTCGATCTGGGCCAGCGCCGCGTCCAATGCTTTCTGTCTGTCCATAGTCCCGTTCTTCTTGGAATCGATGAGGGATAGCATTGCGGTCATGAGCCAATCTCCTGTCAAGCGGAGCCGCCGACTCGGTCGGCGTCTTGGTCATGATGTATCTCTTTTGTTCTACCAGAACAAGGGGAGAACGGAAATTTCCTATCAGGCCGCGAATATCTTGCCGAGCGCCCGTTCGACCGCGCCGATGGTAAAGGGCTTGGCCAATGTCGGTCGGTCGGCATGCACCGGCGGCAGATCGTCGGCCATGCCGCCGGTCGCAAAGACGAAGGGAATCGACTGTTGCGCCAACAGGTCGGCAACCGGCCAGCTTTTTTCGCCATGAAGATTACAATCGACCAGCGCCGCGTCGAAACCACCGTCGCGCGCATAGGCGCAGGCTTCATCGACGCTCGCCGCGACCGCATGTAGTCGATAGCCCAATGCGTCGAGATAATCTTCCAGCATCATCCCGATCATCGCTTCATCTTCGACGATCAAAATGCTTTTGCCTTCAGTCATGCGTGGCAGTCCCCTGTTTGCGATGCTCGTCCGCTACCGTATCGCCGCAGGCTTGCCCAGCATAATTGCTTTGATCCAACGCAAGCTCAATCGATCGGCGACCTGACCGCCATCGCGTCGCGCGCGGCCTCCGCTAGCTGACTGACGGAAAAGGGTTTGGGCAGGAAGGCGACATTGGCGATGTCGATCGATTTGCGCAATTGCTCCTCGGCATAGCCGGACATGAACAAGACCGGCAGGTCAGGCCGGGCGCGCCGGGCGCGGGCGACCATCGAGGGGCCGTCCATATTGGGCATGACCACATCCGAAATGAGCAGGTCGATCCTGTCGGTATTCGCCAGCACTTCGAGCCCCTGTTCGCCGTCATTGGCGGTCAGCACGGTATAGCCCTGCCGCGTCAGCGCGCGTTCGGCGACGGCGCGGACCATGTCTTCGTCCTCCACCAGCAGGATCGTGCCGGTGCCCCATGTTTCGCTGCGCTTGACCGGCGCCTTGACCGGCGCGACCTCCTGCGCATCGGCGCCGGCATAGACCGGCAGATAGATGACGAAGCTCGCCCCGCGCCCCATTTCCGATTCCGCGAAGATATAGCCGCCCGATTGCTTGACGATGCCATAGACGGTGGAAAGGCCAAGGCCGGTGCCCTTGCCTAGTTCCTTGGTGGTGAAGAAGGGCTCGAAAATCTTGGCCAATATGTCGGGCGGGATGCCAAGCCCCGTGTCCGACACGCGCAGCGCGCTATAGTCGCCGGCGGGCAAGATCTGCTGGCGCATTTCCCGCACCTTGATCGCGGGCACGGCATAGGTCTGGATATTGAGCGTGCCGCCTTCGGGCATGGCATCGCGGGCGTTGACCGCCAGGTTGACGATCACCTGCTCCATCTGGCCGGGGTCGGCACGCACCGCGCCGAGGTTACGGCCATGATTGACCTCCAGCTTCACATTTTCGCCAAGCAGGCGCTTCAAGAGGTTGGACACGTCGGCGACGATGTCGGGCAGTTGCAGGATTTGCGGGCGCAACGTCTGCTGGCGCGAGAAGGCGAGCAATTGCCGGGTCAGGCCCGCGGCGCGGTTGCTGTTCGACTTGATCTGCTGAAGATCGTCATAATCGCTGTCGCCCGGCGCATGGCGCATCAGCATCAGGTCGCAATGGCCGATGATCGCGGTCAGGATATTGTTGAAATCATGCGCGACGCCGCCCGCCAGCTGGCCGATCGCCTGCATCTTGGTCGCCTGCGCCACCTGCCGCTTGAGCTTGCTCTCTTCGCTATTGTCCTTGAGGCTGAGCAGCACCGCCGCTTCGCCCAGGCCGCGCACGCCCGCCAGACTGAGCGCTACGGGCTCGTCGGGCTGGTCGCGCATCCGCACCGCGATGTCGCCCGACATTTGCGGGCCGACGGCAAAGCGCCGCACCGCGTCGGCGACCGCCGCCTGATCTTCCCGCACCACCAGATCGCCCGGATAGCTGGGCGTTTCGCCGGGCTTGAGGCCCACCACGCGTGCAAAGGCATTGTTGACGAACAGCACCCGCCCGTCGCGATCCGCCATGGCGAGGCCGAAGGGCAGTAGCGAGAGCAAAGTTTCGATATAGGAGAGCGCCGACGTGCCGCCACCACCGGCCGGTTCGTCGATCAGCAGCAGCAGCATCGGGCCGTCCTGCGCCGAACCCTGCGCGCCATTGGCCTGGATCGCCCGTTTCAAAGGCACCTGGAGCAGGCGGAGCGGCAGCCCGCCTTGTTCCTCACGCGCGAGGAACAATCGCGACTTGTCATCGACCCGCATATGCGCGGCGAAATCGCGGCCGATGATATTGGCATCGATCCGTCCGGCTGCCCGGAGCAGAAAGGCACCGTTGGCGGCGCGGATGCGGCCTTCGCCACCGATCATGACGGCCATCACGCCCGCTTCGCCCAATTGACGGCCCGCCTCCCCGGTCAGCAGCCGGTGGACATCATCCAGCGCGCTCGGCTGGCGGACAGGGGTGAAGCGCCAGAGCAGATAATCCTCCGCGCGGCCCGTGCGGGCGATATCGACATCGAGGCGAAGCCCGCCCTGCGCTACCCCCTCGACCCGCGCTTCGCCATCGCGCCAGGCGGCGCGCGACGCAAGCGACAGGCTTTCGGTCAGCGCCGCTTCGCCGGTAACGCCGGGCGGGGTGGGGTAGCCGGGGAACCATTGCCCGAACAGGTCGCTGGCGCAGACCAGCCGCCCGGCCCGATCCGTGACGGCGATCGCCATGCTGGAGGCGTCGGCCGCGGCGCGCGCCACGGTCCAGTCGGGGGTGGCTTCGCCCGCCGCCACATGCGCGGGGTAAAGGCGGCGCGCCCACGCCATCAATGCGGCAATGACCAGCAGGGTGGCCGCAAAGCCGGCAGCCAGCGCGGCATGGCCGATCGCGTAGAAAATGAGCGCAGCCGACAGACCAGCCGCCAGCAGCAACAGCGGCAGCGCGAGGCGCGAAGATGACTGCGTCAGCCATGCTTCTCCATCCTTGTTCAGCCGCGCGGCCATGATCGGCCTTCCCCTTGCACCAGCATTGGTTCCCTATCGCCCCGGTTCAGACCGGCGCGATTTCTTCCCTTGCGCTGCTTTCGTGGACCTTGCCAATCCTCAATTTGCGCGCTTGCCACTTGCGGCCCATGCGATGACGCCAGAACCAGTCGGCCACGACATAGCCCACGATCGCGGACACCACCGATATGATCGCGAGGCCCAGCAGCATCGCAGGCGCGGCTTCCGACACCAGCCAGGCGGTCCATTGGCCGATCGTCGCATGCTCATCGACCAGCGCCATGAAGCCCGAAGCATCGGCGCTGCGGCCCAGCATCCAGTTGCCGATATAGACCGACAGCCACAGGATGAGCGGCGTCGTCGCCGGGTTGGACAGGAAGGTCATGGCGGCCGCGACCGGGATATTCGCGCGGAATGGCAGCGCCAGCAGCGCAGCGCCGGCAATCTGGATGCCGGGGATCAGCAGGAAGATGCCGACCAGCAGACCCAGCGCCACCCCGCGCGGCACCGACCGGCGGGTGAAGCGCCAGAGCGAGGGTTCCAGCACCCGATGCGCGACGGGTGCCAGAAACTTGTTATGCTCCAGCGACTCGCGGGTCGGGGCGTTGGCGTGCCACCAGCGGCTGAAGCGATTGTCCATCAGCCCTTGTCCCGCATGATGCGCTGCTGGTCGCGCTTCCAGTCGCGGTCCTTGATCGTCTCGCGCTTGTCGTGGGTCTGCTTGCCCTTGGCCAGCGCCAGTTCGATCTTGGCCCGGCCCTGGCTGTTGAAATAGACCATCAGCGGGACCAGCGTCATGCCCTTGCGCGATACGGCGCTATGCATTTTTTCGATCTCGCGTTCGTGCAGCAGCAGCTTGCGGGGCCGCTTGGGTTCGTGATTTTCGCGGTTACCATGGCTATATTCGGGGATGTTGCTGTTCACCAGAAACACCTGGTTACCCTTCACCTCAGCATAGCTTTCGGCGATATTGCCCTCGCCGCCGCGCAGCGCCTTCACCTCGGTCCCTTGCAGGGCGATGCCCGCCTCGAACACGTCCTCGATAAAATAATCGAACCGTGCGCGCCGGTTTTCGGCGACGATCTTCTTCTTGTCGAAAGTGACGGGACGCGGGCGGGCCATAATTTAATCTAACACCAAATATCTAAACTGCCGTTCGTGCTGAGTAGGGGCTGAGCGAAGGCGAAGCTCCGTATCGAAGCATCGGCACGCCACTCAGTCCTTCGATACGGCATTTCGACAAGCTCAATGCCTACTCAGGACGAACGGAAGATGGGGTATGCACGGGCAATAACCAAATCCTTAAACCAGTCCCGCAATCTCCAGCGCGCGATCGACCGCCGACCGGCTCGATTCCGACGGCCAGGTGATCGGCAGGCGGACGTCGCCGGGCATGTCGGGCCGAACGCGCGTGAGCGCATATTTGACGGGGCCAGGTGAAGAATCGCTGAACAGAGCATCATGCAAGGGATAGAGACGATCCTGCAGCGCCAAGGCACCATCCCAATCATGCGCGGCGCAGGCGGCCTGAAAATCGGCGCACAGGCGCGGCGCGACATTGGCGGTGACCGAGATACATCCCTTGCCGCCCATGGCGTTGAAGCCCAGCGCAGTTTCGTCATTGCCCGACAATTGGCAGAAATCCGGGCGGCAGGCGAGCCGTTGCGCGGTGACGCGGCCGAGATTGCCGGTGGCGTCCTTGATGCCCACGATCGTCTGAAATTCCTCGGACAGACGATGGATCACCGGCACGCCGATGTCGGTAATGGTGCGGCTGGGCACATTATAGAGGATGATCGGCAGGGCGCAGCGCTCGGCGAGATAAGCGAAATGCTGATAGACGCCATCCTGATTGGGCTTGTTATAATAAGGCGCGACCACCAGCGCCGCGCCCGCCCCTGCCCCTTGCGCGGCATACATATGCTCCAGCGCGATGCGCGTGTCGTTCGAGCCGCAGCCTGCGATTACCGGCACGCGGCCCGCCGCCTGATCGACGCAGATCGCGATGACGCGATTATGCTCCTCAACCGTCATGGTTGCGCTTTCGCCGGTGGTGCCGCAGGGTACGAGCGCACTCGATCCTTCCGCGATCTGCCAGTCGACCAGCGCGCGAAACGCCTCCTCATCTACCTGTCCGTCGCGAAACGGGGTCACCAGAGCCGGAATTGAGCCGGAAAACATGATTTAACTCCTTCAATTCTCCGGGCGGCCGGGGCATGATCGGGCAAGCGGCGCGCTATAGCGCGTCATTCAGGGCCTGATAAGGATGCAATTGCGATTATGTCCAGCATGTCGACGCCCCCTCCTGTCGAAAGTACCCTGATTCGCATGCCCCTTATTGCCCTTTTGCTGTTCACCGCCGGCGCCAGCGCCCAGACCGAGGGACAGCCGCCCGCGCCATCGCCCTTTCCGCCGGGTGCCGTGGTGCAGCCACTGCCCAAGGCCGACAGCGGTCCCAGCCCCTGGAGCCAGGTTGCCGGTCGCATCGGCCAGCCGAGCGATGGCGCCATCACCGCGACGATCAACCAGTGGCGCGCGCTGCAGCAGAGCGATGGCCTGGGCTTTTCCACCTATGCCAGTTTCATCACCACCAACCCCGGCTGGCCGGGCGAGGACCGGATGCGGCGCTTGGCTGAAACCGGGATCAATCCCGACAGCTATGATCCGCGCCAGGTCACCGCCTTCTTCGCGCGCTTCCCGGCACGCACGGCGGTCGGCCATGCCCGCAATGCGACCGCCTTGATGCAGGTCGGACGGATGGACGAAGCGCGCGTCGCGGCGCGCAATGCCTGGATCGGTGGATCGCTGAGTGCGGCCGACGAAGCGCGGTTGCTGTCGTTGTTCGGCACCAGCCTGACCGCGGCTGACCATGATCTGCGGGCCGACAAATTGCTGTGGGGCAATGATGTCAGCGGCGCGGAGCGGATATTGGCCTATGTCAGCCCGGCCCGCCGCCCGGTCTATCAGGCGCGCATCGCCTTTCGCCGCAAGAGCAGCGACGCGGCCATGCTGATGCAGGCAGCCGAGCCGGTCGGGGCCAGCGATGCGGGCTTCGTCGCCGACAAGGCCGCCTGGCTGCGCGACACCGGCAATTGGGTGGCGGCGCGCCAATATCTGGCGAACCGCCCGTCGCTGACCTATCGTCCGACCGACGCCGAGAAATTTTATGAAGTGCTGCTGGGTCAGGCGCGCGCCGCCGCCAATGACAGCCAGTGGAGCTTTGCCTATGGCATCGCCAGCAAGATCGACGATGCGGTGCCGCCCGGCATCGATGTGAGCGACCAGGCGCTGGGCGTGCGCGACGATTATACCAGCTTGGCGTGGCTGGCGGGTACGACGGCCTTCTACAATCTCAATCGCCCGACCGACGCGATGACGATGTTCCGCCGCTATGCCGAGGCGGCCAAATCGCCGCAGACAAAGTCGAAAGGCTATTATTGGGCGGGGCGTGCCGCGCTCCAGGCGGGCGACCCCGCCACCGCCAACAATTATTTCGGCCAAGCGGGCATCTATCCCGATCAATTTTACGGGCAATTGTCGCTCGAACGGCTGGGCCGTCCGATCCCGCCGCCGCCAGCAGCCGAACGGCCGGTGCAGATTTCCGCTGCCGACCGCGCCGCCTTCGAATCCCGCTCGGTGGTCCGCGCGGTCAAGGCGCTGGGGCAGATGGGCTATTGGCAAGATCAGGGCGTCTTTGCCCGCGCCATCGCCAACAGCGCCGACAATGATGTCGACCATATCCTGGCGGGGCAACTGGCGCAGAATATCGGTCGCCCCGACATGAGCGTCATGGTCGGCCGTCGTGCGGTGTCGAGCGGCCTGACGGGCTATGGCGCGACCGCCTTCCCGCGCGTGCCCGTGCCACCGCAAGCGCAGCATAGCTGGACCATGATCCACGCCATCGCCCGGCAGGAAAGCCAGTTCGACAAGCAGATCGTCAGCCATGCGGGTGCCCGCGGCCTGATGCAGCTGATGCCGGGCACGGCGCGCGAGCAGGCGGGCAAGATGGGCATGGGCTACAACCCCGCCTCGCTCAACGACCCCAGCTATAATATCATGCTGGGTTCGGGCTATTTTCAGCGGATGCTCGATTATTATGGCGGTGCCTATCCGCTGGCCGTGGCGGCCTATAATGCCGGGCCGGGCAATGTGAACAAATGGATCCGCGCCAATGGCGACCCGCGTATGCCGGGGGCCGACATGCTGCGCTGGATCGAGCAGATCCCCATTTTCGAGACCCGCAATTATGTGCAGCGGGTGCTGGAAAATGCCGTGGTCTATGAAGCGATGAACCCGGAGCGGGCGCGGTTCCGGGGGACCAGCGCGGTGCTGAGCCGCTATCTCGGCAAGCAGACGCCGGGCTGATTTTGGTTCGCGCGGAGGCGCGGAGACGCGGAGGAGAATAGGCGGCCTTCCCCTTTTTTCTCCGCGTCCCCGCGCCTCCGCGCGAACAAAATTGCGTAAAGCCCGTGACACGCGATAGGGTCATCCGATGACGACCCCCTATCCCAATTACATATCCCCCGAAGGCTTTGCGAAATTACGCGCGGAATATGACCATCTGCTGGGCGTCGAGCGCCCGGCGGTGGTCGAGGTCGTGAGTTGGGCGGCGGGCAATGGCGACCGGTCCGAAAATGGCGACTATCTCTATGGCCGCAAACGGATGCGCGAGATTGATGGGCAGTTGAAGCGTCTGTCCAAGAAGATGAAGGACGCCAAGGTCGTCGATGCCCGGCAGCAGCCCGACCAGAGCCGCGTCTATTTCGGCGCGACCGTCACCATCGCCGACGAGGATGACGCCCACCGCACGGTCACGCTGGTCGGCAATGACGAAACCGACGTCGATGCCGGCCGCATCGGCTGGTCCTCCCCCATCGCCCGCGCCCTGCGCGGTGCCGCCATCGGCGACGTGCGGCGCGTCATACTGCCATCGGGCGAAAAGGAATATGAGGTGATGGCGATTCGCTATCCGGGGTGACGCCGCCATGCCGAAGGCACAAAAAAGGGGCCGATCATTGGCCCCTTTTTCCCATCTCATTTGGCTTTGGCGGTCAGTTGCCCGGCATCGGCTGGGGCGCTGCACCCGGCGCGCCGCCCTGCTGTTGCTGCATCATCTGCTGCATCTGCATGATTTCGGCGCGGGACTTGAAGTCGTGCAGTTCGACGTCGAACACCAGCACGGACCCGGCCGGGATCGGGCCAGCGGCCTGATCGCCATAGCCCAGTTCCGCCGGAATCCAGAGGCGGTATTTGCCGCCCTTCTTCATCTTCTGCAGGCCTTCGGAGAAGCCTGGCACGACGCCATCGACCGGCATCGGTGCCTGCGGATTCTCGTCGAACACGGTGCCGTCAAGCAACGTGCCCTTATAGCCCACCAGCGCCACGTCGGCGGTGGTCGGGCTGGGGCCGGTGCCTTCGGTCAGAACCTTATACTGCAGACCCGATTCGGTCGTCACCACGCCTTCGGCATCGGCATTGTCCGCCAGGAACGCCGAGGGCGTCGATTCGACATGCTGCTGGCCCGCCCAGGCGAGACCACCTGCCGCCAGCGCTATGGCAGCGACACCGATCCAGAGGCGCGTCAGCGACCCCTTGGCAATCGAACGAAGGGGAACAGCTGTCGTGGACATGGCGACAAGTCTCGCAATTAGGGGCGGGATAGCAGCAAAAAACCGGGACGGCGCATGCCGCCCCGAACGACGCTTACTTCGCGCCGTCGCGTTCGGCGCGCTTGCGGTCCATCTTGCGCGCGCGACGGACAGCAGCAGCCTTTTCACGGGCACGCTTTTCCGAAGGCTTCTCGTAGTGACGACGCAGCTTCATTTCGCGATACACGCCTTCACGCTGCAGCTTCTTCTTGAGCGCGCGGAGGGCCTGGTCGACATTATTGTCGCGAACGATGATCTGCATAAGTCCGTCTATCTCCAATCGAAAACGAGCGGTTCGCCGGGATTCTATGATCCGTCCCGACAGCCCGACCGAATAGCAAAGCCAATGAGTCGTCGCAGGTCACCCTACGCCGTGTGGAGCGCGCCCTACCAGTAGAGTCGCGGCACATCAACCCTTAAGCATGCAGAGTCTCGACTCCCATGCCGGAAAGGCCGATGATGTCGGGCAAGACTATAAGAGAGGATCGCCCATGGCCAGCGCCGCAACACGCACCGACATGTCCCCCGCCGAATGGGAAGCGCGCCAGCAGCTTGCCGCCTGCTACCGTATTTTCGAGCATATGGGCTGGTCGGAACTCATCTACAATCACATCACCCTGCGCGTGCCGGGGGAGGATCATGCCTTCCTGATCAACCCGTTCGGGCTGGGTTATGCAGAGGTATGCGCATCCAACCTGGTCAAGATCGACATCGATGGCACGGTGCTGGATGGCAGCCCCTATCCGGTCAATCGCGCGGGCTTTACCCAGCATAGCGTGTTTCACCGCTATCTGCCCGATGCCCATTGCATCATCCACACCCATACGACGGCGGGCATGGCGGTCAGCGCGACCCGCGAAGGGTTGCGGCCGATCAGCTTCTACGCCGCCGCCTTTACCGGGCAGATCGCCTATCATGATTTCGAAGGCATCACGATTCGCCCCGAAGAAGGCGAGCGGCTGGTCGCCAATCTGGGGGACAAGCGGGTGATGATGCTGCGCAACCATGGCACGCTGGTCATGGCCGCCACCCTGCCCGAAGCCTTTTTGAAACATTGGTCGCTCCAGCGCGCCTGCGAAATTCAGGTGGCAGCGGGCGCAGCGGGCACACCGATGGAGATCGCGCCGGAGGTGATTGCGGTGCATCAGCGCGACCTGTCGGGGATTCAATTGCCGGTGGGGCCGGGCGTGCCCGATTTTCAGGCGATGGTGCGGGTGATCGACCGGGTCGACAAAAGCTGGCGAGAGTGATTCGCCTGCGCTTAGCCTGACCGTTTGAACAGCCAGCCGATACTTGACCCGCCCGGCAGCGCTTCGCTGGTGACCACCAGCTGGCGCGTCGGATGGGGGCGACCATCGGCATCGACCCACAGGCTTTCCTCGACGCTCAGCACGCCCGTACCGGTGCGGAACTGCCAGAGTGCCCCCATATCGACGCGCAGCAGCGCACCCTGGCTGTCGGCGGTCAGCGTCGGCTCGACACCGGGCGCGAGATGGAAGCGCAGCATGACGGGCAGTTTCGACGGCTTGCGGCGTCGTTCGGCCGGGGTCAGCATATCCTCGCCCCGTATTTCCTTGCCGTCGCCACTGACTAGCAGCAGGCGGCGGTGGATATAGCCCAGCCGCCGGACATAGCCGTCGTGCGACAGGTCGACCCGGCTGCCATTGTCCAGCTCCTGCCGGTTCAACTCCACCTCGGTCACGCCCTTGCCCAGCGTGCCGTCGGGCAAGAGCGCGGTGCTGTTGCAATCGTCCAGCACCAGCGTGCTGTGCGCGGCGGTGGTGCGCAGTCCTTGGGCGAGGTCTGCGGGAATCCATGCCCCTTCCAGCCCCGCGCCGCCGCAATTGACGACCAGCCGATGCGGGCCGTCGCTGATTTCGATCGCGCCTGTAGACGCGCAACCGGCTTCGGCGAGCCGGGCAACCGGCGGCGGCGCGGCATCGACCTGCACAACGGTCGTGCCTGCCGCAATACGTTGATAGCCCCAGTCGCGCGCCTGCCGCAGCGGGCGGCTGCGCACGCGGCTGGCCTGCACCACGGCGTTGACGGTGACAGGATCGATCGCGCCTGCACCCTGCCAGCTCCCCAACCCGCCATCGCCATGGATCAGGCCCAGCAGCGCCGGAACCGCGCGGCCAAGGCCTTCGTCCAGAAAGGCAGGTATCGTTTCGCGGCGGACGTCATAGACCGCACGCAGCATGGCAAGCGCCATCACCGCCTCGACCTGCGCCAAGGGTGATCGCGACACGATGCCGCCATCGGGGTGGAAGCTGCTCTCGATCGCGCGCTTGAGGCCCGCCTCGCCGAAAATCTTGCGGGACGCGCCGCCGGGGATCAGCATCGAGGCCGCGACGATAGCGCTCCAGGCGACGATGCGCGGCAGGCCCATCGCGGCCTTGTCGGCAATGCGGTCGAGATGCCGGGCGGTGCGGGCAATGCAGTTGAGAACCAGCGAGCGATAGACAAGGTCGCTCGATGACAGGATCAGCGGCGCATGGGCGGTCCAGAACAGCAGCCGCCAGCCCGCATTGTCGGCGCGCCAGGCCGGTTCGCTCGGCGTTTCGGCATGGGCCGCCAGCCAGCGCCGCATCACCCCTTCGGCGATCGGCGCGGCCTGCTCGCGGGTCGCCGTGCTGGCAAGGTCGCGCAGCCAGCGGAAACTGTGGATATGGTCGGCAAAGGCGGGGCCAAGGTCGAGCCGGGCGAAATCGACCGTGTCGATAATCTGCTTGCGGCCGCGAAACAGGAAATAGCCCGCGCGGAGTGCCTGCCCCGCCCGCGCATCGCCGGGAATATCGTCGTCGGGCACGGCCAGCAGCTTGAGCGGATATTTGCCGCGCAGCTTGCGACCGTGGATCGGCGTCTTCCAGCTAAGCAGGTAGAAATGATTGGCGATCCGCTGCGCCAGCGACAGCCCTTTGTCATCCGCGACGCGGATGAGGCGCTTGCCCTGTTCTATTCCATCGTCCGTGGCCACGGGATCGGCCGCTTGCCCGGTGGAAGCGGGGGAGATGCGCCGCGCGTCGTTCACCCGCCCCGCAGCTTCCGAATATTGTCGGCATAGGCGTCCGGCCCGCCCCGGAAGGTAGCGGTGCCCGCGACCAGCACGTCGGCTCCCGCGGCGATGGCCATGGGCGCGGTGGTGAGGTCAATGCCGCCGTCGACCTGCAAGCGGATGTCGCGGCCCGACTTGTCGATCATCTTGCGGATCGCCTCGATCTTGCGCAGCTGGTTCATGATGAAGCTCTGCCCGCCGAACCCCGGATTGACGCTCATCACCAGGATGAGGTCGACATCGTCGATCAGATAATCGAGCATCTTGGCCGGGGTGCCGGGATTGAGCACCACGCCCGCCTGCACGCCCAGCGACTTGATATGCTGGATCGAGCGATGGATATGTGGCCCGGCTTCGGGATGGACGGTGATGATGTCCGCACCGGCCTGCGCAAAGGCGTCGAGATATTGGTCCACTGGCGAGATCATCAGATGGACGTCGAACGGCTTGGCGCTGTGCGGGCGCAGCGCCTTCACGACGGCTGGGCCGATCGTGATGTTGGGCACGAAATGCCCGTCCATGACGTCGATATGCACCCAATCGCAGCCCGCCGCATCGATAGCGCGAACCTCCTCGCCCAGGCGGGCGAAGTCGGCGGAGAGGATGGACGGAGAGATGAGAATGGGCCGGGTCATTAACCGGTTGCCTTAGCTACGGCTTGGACTCAGGGCAACGGGGATTTGGCGATGAAGCGATAGTTTGTGCGGTGCGCCTAGAGCATCACGAAGACGGTCGGGTCGAGGCGACGCGAGCAAGGGGCGCCGGGCGGCAGTAGTTGCTTGACGCCATGCAGGGCGGTGACTTCGCCCGCTTCGTCCAGCAAGGGGGCTGCGATCAGGCGCAGGGCACATTGGCCCATGCCGTCGGCCTGATGGATATCGACATCAAGGGTGAAGCCGCGCTTATGGCGGATGGCATAGCTGCGCAACCGTTCCATCGGTTCCCGCGATTCCGATGCGTACAGCGACACGGACAAGGTTCGTGGTACGACACTATGCCGTTCCAACCCGAACATGTCATAGACGCCCGCCGTCCAGCTCAACGTTTCGTTCGCCAGATCGCAATGCCACAGGCCAAGGCCCCGTTCGGCCAGGGCGACGTCGTTGCGCGCCAGCGACGGGTCGAGCGCAACCGGCGCCAGATAGTCGTGCAGGTCGAACAGCGGCCAGCTATGATGCAGGGGCAGAGGCTCGATCGGTCTCAAGATGCACCTTTTCTATGAGGGCGGGCTGCAACGTAACTGTCTAATGGTTAAGAGTTAGTTCGCCGCCCTGGCAAGCCGTACAATGAAAAATCCGTCCGCGCCGCCGCGATCGGACAGCGTATCGGGCAAGGTGCGCAGCCAGCCGCCCGCCGTCGGCGCAAAACCGTCGGGCAATTCGCCGGGCTGCACCGGGTCGATCGCGAAATCGGATCGCGCAGCGAGGAAGCGGGTGATCTGGTCCTCGCCCTCCGCCTGTTCCAGCGAGCAAGTGGCGTAGAGGATGCGCCCGCCCGGCTTGACCCAATCGGCGGCGCGGGCGAGCAGGTCGCCCTGCAACGTCGCCAGCTCCTCGATCTGGCGTGCGCCGATGCGGTGCAAGACGTCGGGATGGCGGCGATAGATGCCCGTCGCGGTGCAGGGCGCGTCGAGCAGGATCGCATCGACCGGCGCGTCGGGCTGCCATGTGCGCAGATCGGCCTGGGCGACTTGCGCAACCAGACCCGTGCGCGTGAGGTTTTCGGTCAGTCTTTGCAGCCGCTTGGCGGACTGGTCGAGCGCGGTGACATGCCAGCCCGCTGCTGCCAGCTGCATCGTCTTGCCGCCCGGCGCGGCGCACAGGTCGAGCGCGCTGCGCCCTGCCCCTTGCCCCAGCAACCGCGCCGCGCAGGAGGCAGCGATGTCCTGCACCCACCAGGCCCCCTCGGCAAAGCCGGGCAATTCGGGAATAGGAACGCCATCAGGCAGGCGGACATGGCCGGGGGCGAGGCTAGTACCGCCCAATTCTTCGGTCCAGCGCGCGGTTTCCGCCGCGTCGCGCAGGCTGATGTCCACGGGCGGCCGGATGGCATAGGCGCGCGCCGCTGCCTCGACCATCGCTGCGCCCCATTGCGCGTCCCAGCGGGCGGCGACCTCTGCCGGCAAAGTAGGTGGCACGGGCAGCGTCGGCGCAGCGCGGGTCACGGTGCCAAAAACGCCATGGACCAGCTTGCGCGGGCCGCCATCGACCAGCGGCAGCGCAGTGGCGATGGCAGCATGGGGCGGCGTGTCGAGCGCCAGCGTCTGGACTAGCGCGATGCGCAATACCATCCGCGCCTTGGCATCAGGCGGCAAGACCTGCTGCGTCGCGCCGTCGATCAGCGCGTCGAGATCGGGCAGATGGCGCAGCGTTTCGGCGGCGATGGCATGGACCAGCGCGCGATCGGCGGGCGGCAATCCCTGCGCCGCGCCGTGCAGCGCCAGTTCGAGCGGATCGCCCCGCCGCAGCACCGCATCAAGCAGCCGGAGCGCGGCGCGGCGGGCGGGAAGGCCGGGGACAGTGTCGGGATGGGGTTGTGATTTACGGACCATGGACGGTCCCTAGGCGGAAACGTCCGAAAAGACACGCTTGATTGGTGCGGACTAATTCCGCCCGTGCGGATCGAGGGCGCTGCGGCGGCGCGGGGGCGGGGCGACGGGCGAGAGGGCCGAGGCGCGCGGTGCCGTACGCAGCGCTGGGGCACCCATATGTGCAGCCATATCTTCCAGCGCGGCGATCCGCTTGCCGGTCGCGGGATGGGTGGAGAAGAGTTCGCTGACATGGGTCGGCACGATATAGAGCTGGGCGGCAGCCGGATTGCGCTGCGCCACGGGATTGGGGATGCGTTCGGCCTGGCCCGCAATCTTGGCGAGCGCGGAGGCGAGCGCACGGGGATTGCCGCTGATTTTAGCGCCGCCCGCGTCCGCGCCATATTCGCGATGACGGCTGATCGCCATCTGCACGATCATCGCGGCAAAGGGCGCGACAATCACGGCCAGGATGGTCGCGATCATATTGCCATGGCCATTCTGATTGTCGCCGCTGCGGAAGAAGAGGCCGAAATTGGCCAGCATCGAAATGGCCCCCGCGATCGTCGCCACCGTCGTCATGATCAAGGTGTCGCGATTTTGCACATGCGCCAGTTCATGCGCCATCACGCCCGCCACTTCATCGCGGTTCAGCATCGCGAGCAGGCCGGTGGTCGCGGCGACGGCGGCATGATCGGGATCGCGCCCAGTGGCGAAGGCATTGGGGGCGGGCTGGTCGATCAGATAGACGCGCGGCATCGGCAATCCGGCCCGCTGCGCCAGGTCGCGCACCAGCCCGTAAAATTCCGGCGCGCTGCTGGCATCCACTTCGCGAGCATTGTGCATCGACAGCACGATCTTGTCGGCGTTCCAGAAGGTGACGAGGTTCATCCCCGCCGCCACCATCAGAGCGATGATCGCGCCGCCGCTGCCGCCCAGCATATAGCCCAGCCCCATGAACAGCGCCGTCAGCGCCGCCAGCAACATGGTGGTCTTCAACCCGTTCACTTGCACTTGCCTCCGTTGCAACCCAGATAGATCATCGCAGATGAATATGGGGTTGCTCCGGCAGCGCCGCAATCGAGAGGCAGCAGGATCATGGGAAGTTTCAACGGCAAGCGCCCCGCGCATGTGCAGGCTCCCGCGCACCTGTCGAAAAGCCCCCCCGTGCCGCAGCCCGACCCGATCGACGCCCCGACGCGCCATACCGAAGAGATGAGCCCGGTGCGCTATGGCGATTGGGAGCGGAAGGGAATTGCGATTGATTTTTGAGGCTTAGCGCCTTTCCTCCGCTCGCCGCCCTTTTTGCACGGCTGCCGCTGGCCCGTGCCCATGATGCGAGCGGGCACATGTCCGGCTCTGGTCTTTTGTCCCGCATCCTGTGCAGGAATTGGACAAAGGAGTGCGGGGCGTGGGGTTACAGTTAGTTTCCGATATGACGATGAAGCCGGTTTCGGATTATGCGCCGCAGGATGCCGCCCTGCTCTGCGCAGTGGGGCGACTGGTTTGCGCCTGGACGATGCTCGAACAAAGCCTGGAGGCCAAGATCGGCTTGCTGCGCGAGGCGATGGGCGACATTCGCACCGTGGGCGCACGCACCCGGCCGAGCATGGCCAAGCTGATGACCGAATTGCGCACGATGGTCGCGATGCGCGACCGGCGCAACGCCAGCGCACTGACTGAAATCTCCGCAATCGAGCGCGACATGCAGCGGATCGACCGGTTCCGTTCGCTCATCATCAATGGCTTTCAGCAACCGGCCGAGGGTGGCTTTACCTGCCGCGACGGGCGCAATACGCAGATTCATGTGTCGCTGGATCAGCTCGAAATCGAGATCGGATCGCTTGATCAACTCGCCCAGAGGCTTTTGGCGGTTTAAGAGCCGCGCTAAGTGAACATGGCGGCTACGAAGACGTTATGGTCCTGTCGTAAGGCTTGACCTTTGCGACGGGGATGGCGATGCCTTGCTCCATCCCGCGTTGCAGCGAGAATGGAGTAGCATGTCCAACAAACCTATCCGCAAAGCCATTTTCCCCGTTGCGGGACTTGGCACCCGCTTCCTGCCCGCGACCAAGGCGGTGCCCAAGGAATTGCTGCCGGTCGTCGATCGTCCGTTGATCCAGTACGCGGTGGACGAAGCGTTGGAGGCAGGGATCGAGCAGATGATCTTCGTCACCGGGCGCGGCAAGGGCGCGATCGAGGATTATTTCGACATCGCCTATGAGACGGAGGCGACGCAGCGCGAGCGCGGCAAGGATTTGTCGGCGCTAGACGGGACGCGGTTGCTGCCGGGCAATGCGGTGTTCCTGCGCCAGCAGGAGCCGCTGGGTCTGGGCCACGCCATCTGGTGCGCGCGCGACATCATCGGCGACGAACCCTTCGCCATCCTGCTGCCCGACGAGTTCATGAAGGGCGCGCCGGGCCACGGCTGCATGAAGCAGATGGTCGATGCCTATGAACAGGTCGGCGGCAATCTGGTCTGCGCGCTTGAAATTCCGATGGAACAGACGCCGAGCTACGGCGTGATCGATCCGGGTGCGCGCGATGGCGTGCTGACGGAGGTCAAGGGGCTGGTCGAAAAGCCTGCGCTCGGCACCGCGCCCTCCAATCTCATCCTGCCTGGCCGCTATATCCTGCAGCCCGACGTGATGAAAATCCTCGAAACGCAGGAAAAGGGGGCTGGCGGCGAAATCCAGCTGACCGATGCCATGGCTTCGCTGATCGGGCAGCAGCCTTTCCATGGCGTGACCTTTGACGGCCGCCGATTCGATTGCGGGTCGAAGGCAGGCTATGTCGAGGCCAATCTGGTGCTGGCACTGGAGCGTGAGGATATGGGCGCGCATATTCGCGCTTTTGCTGCGGCCGAACTGGCGCGGGGCTAAAAAGAGATCATCCTCCCCCTGTGGGGGAGGTGGCTGGCGAAGCCAGGCGGAGGGGTGTCGCCTTTTCGATAGGGTGACACCCCTCCGTCAGGGCTATGCCCTGCCACCTCCCCTTACAGGGGAGGATTTTTTGCACTGATCAGAACGGGACTTCATCGTCCAAGTCGTTGTCGAAATTGGGGCTGCCCGCGCCGCCGCGGCTGCCGCCTGCTGCGCCACCCGAAGCGCGGCCGCCACCGAAGCCGCCGCCCTGGCCACCACCAAAGTCGTCGGCATCGCCGCCGCCATAGCCGCTCGATCCGCCGCTCCAGTCGCTCACGCCCTGCTGCGCGCGACCACCGCCGCCACCGCCATAGCCGCCACCTTGGCCGCCGCCGCCCGGCGCGCCGTCCAGCATGGTGAGGACCGAGCCCAGACCCTGCAACACGACTTCGGTCGAATAGCGGTCGTTACCCGACTGGTCCTGCCATTTGCGGGTACGCAGCTGACCCTCGATATAGACTTTGCTGCCCTTGCGCAGGAAGCGTTCGGCCACGCCGACCAGACCTTCGGAGAAGATCGCGACCGTGTGCCATTCGGTACGCTCCTTCTTTTCGCCGGTCATCCGGTCCTTCCAGCTTTCGGATGTGGCGATGCGCAGGTTGCACACCTTGCCGCCATTCTGGAAGCTCTTGACCTCCGGGTCCGCGCCCAGATTGCCGACCAGAATGACCTTGTTGACAGACCCTGCCATGATTCCTCCGAATGCCTTGAAAGCGGTCCCTTATAGTCCCGCTGCGGTCGCCGTCCAGTAAGTGACGCCCGCCGCGACATAGGCGAGCGCAAACAAATAGCCGACCATGAACATGGGCCATTTCCAGCCATTGGTTTCCCGCCGCGTGACGGCGATCGTCGAAATACATTGCGGCGCGAAGATGAACCAGGCGAGGAAGGCGAGCGCGGTGGGCAGCGGCCACTGGTCCCTGAGCCGGTCGCCCAGGCTTTTTTCCAGCAGTGCCTCGTCATCGCCCGCGTCGATCGAATAGACGGTGGCGAGGGCCGACACCGCCACTTCGCGCGCCGCCATGGCCGGGATGAGCGCCAGCGAAATGTCGCGGTTGAAGCCGATCGGTTCCAACACGACGGTCAGGCCATTGGCGATACGCCCGGCAACGGAATAATCGACCTGACTGACCGGACTGCCATCGGGGACTTTGGGGAAGGTCAGCAACAGCCAGAGGATCACGGTCGAAGCGAAGATGATCGTGCCTGCGCGCTTGAGGAAGGTCATGGCCCGCTGCCACAGGCCAAGCAGGATGTCCTGCGCGCGCGGCCATTGATATTTGGGCATTTCCATCAGGAAGCCGCCGCTTGCGCCCTTGGTCACCGTCATCCGCAGAATCAGCGCCACCAGCATCGCGCCGACAATGCCCGCGACATAGAGGCAGAAGAGGACGAAGCCCTGCAACCCCACGCCCGGCAGCACGTCGCGCGCGGGGATGAAGGCCCCGATGATGACGGCATAGACCGGCAGGCGCGCCGAGCAGGTCATCAGCGGCGCGATGAGGATCGTCGTCAGCCGATCGCGCGGGTCGGCGATCGTCCGCGTCGCCATGATGCCGGGAATCGCGCAGGCGAATGAGGACAGCAGGGGAATGAACGCCCGGCCCGACAGGCCGACCTTGGCCATGATACCATCCATCAGGAAGGCAGCGCGGACCATATAGCCGGTCGCCTCCAGCATGAGGATGAAGAAGAAGAGGATCAGGATCTGCGGCAGGAACACCACCACGGAACCGACGCCGTTGATGACGCCATCGACCAGGAAGGAGCGGATGATGCCATCAGGCAGCGTGTCGCGCACGGTGCTGGCGGCGGCTTCGGCTACTCCCTCGATCATCGCGATCGGCGCTTCGGACCAGGCATAGACCGCCTGGAACATGACGAACAGCAAGGCGAGCAGCAGCATCAGGCCAAAGACGGGATGCAGTGCGACCCGATCGACGGCCGCCGTCAGGCGGCGTGAGGGGGTTTCGCGCACGATCCCGGCGCGGGCGATGCGTCGCGCTTCAGCGCGCAGGGCATCGAAATCGCGGTCGGGCGCTGCGGCGCGCACCGCGCGGCCCTCGCCCAGCATATCGCCCAGTGCTTCGCGCAGATGATCGAGGCCGCGCTTGCGCACCGCGACGGTGGCGATCACCGGCACGCCCAGTTCGCGCGACAGGGTTGCGGCGTCCAGTTCCAGCCCGTCGCGGGTGGCGAGATCGACCATGTTGAGCGCCACGATCGTCGGCAGGCCGAGCGCGATCAGTTCCAGCGCGAACCGCAGATGATTGTCGAGATTGGCGGCATCGACCACGATCACCAGCGCGTCGGGGCGTTTTTCGCCCACCTGCTTGCCCATCACGACATCGCGGGTCACCTGTTCGTCGGGGCTGCCGGGATCAAGGCTGTAGGTGCCGGGCAGGTCGACCAGTTCGATCGGGCGGCCATCGCTCAGCGACAGGCGGCCCGCCTTGCGCTCCACGGTGACGCCGGGATAATTGCCGAGCTTCTGCCGCGCGCCGGTGAGCGCATTGAACAGCGCGCTTTTGCCGGCATTGGGATTGCCGACCAGCGCGACCAGGGGCAGCGCGCTCATGCGGCGCGGTCCTGATCGAGACTGTCAGGGCCAGTGCGCACCGTGACGGCGGCGGCATGGCTGCGGCGCATGGCGATCGTCATGCGGCCAACCTTGCAGGCGATCGGCCCGCGTCCCAAAATGCCGCCCCGGTGCAACGCCTCGACGCTCGCGCCTTCGCACAGGCCGAATTCGCGCAAGCGCTGGCCTTCGGAGGGGGACAAAGCGGACCAGTCGATCAGATCAACATAAGCGGGCTGGCGCAGCGGCAGGTCGGTCAGGCGCACGGTAAGGGATACTCTCAGCATGATTGCTGCGAGTGACTATCAATACCGATTGGGAAAGGCCAGCGCGAATCGCGTCTACGTCAGATCGCGGGGTAACGCAGCCGCCCAACGAAGCGCGCGAGGCTAAGCCGCTCGCCGCCGCCAACGCCCTTGATCTTGGCCTTGAGTTTCTCGAAGCGCATCACGCCCTCGATCCGCCGGGCGAGGAAGGCGCGGCTGTCGGCGTGACCCTCGCTGGCGTCATCGACGAACACCAGCAGCGTGGCGGCATAGACCCCGGCCAGCGTCATCCGCTTGGTATAATGGGCCAGGTCCGTGCTGGTGTCGCCCGCCGCACGCCACATGGCATCGGCGGCGCGCCAGCCCAGCCGGGCGGCGCGAGCCGTGTTGGTCGGCATGGCGAGGATCGCCAGCGCACGGCGCAGCGCTTCCCGATCGGGCGCGACCAGGGCCAGCCGCGCTTCGACCAGCGCGATGATCTTCTTGCGGATCGACAGGGCATCCAGCGTTTCGGGCGGCAGCGCGTCCAGCATGGCCGCATCGATGCTGGCGAACCAGGCGTCGATCATGTCGACCGGCCCATCGGCAAAGGCGAGCGCGGCGATATCGGCATCCACGCCTTTTTCCGCCGCCGCCATGATGACGGCCTCCTTGCGCCAGCCGTCGAAGGCGGCATGGCGGGCCAGTACGGGAGCCAGAAGATCGCGGATTTCGTCTAGGGTCATGTCCTGGGTCATGACCCCAATCTAGGCGCGGGTGGGCAGTCGCACAAGCACCAGCGCCACCCCAACCGCAACCGTTCCGACCATGTCGGTGATGCTGAGCCATTCGCCGAACATCAGCCAGCCCAGCAGCACCGAGACGGCGGGTTGCAGCAACAGGCTCAACCCCAAGATCAGCGGCGAAAACCAGCCGATCGCATAGGTGAGCAGCCCCTGGCCGATCAACTGGCTCGACATGGCCAGGATCAGCAGCGGGCTCCAGTTGCCGGGCATGATCCGCTCGCCCAGCCATAATGCACAGAGCAGCAGGGTCGGCGCGCTGGCGACGCTCGACACCGCCAGCACCGACCAACTGTCGAGGCGGCCCCGCGCGCGCTGGATGATCAGGATATAGGCGGTGTAGAGAATGCCAGCGAGCAGGCAGAGCAGATCGCCGCGCAGATTGACCGGCGACAGGTCGTAGCTGCCCCCCATCAACACCAGCGCGCCCGCGCCTGCCAGCAGCAGCGCGATCGCCTGGATTCGCGTTGGCCGCTGACGCAGTACCAGCAGCGCCCAGGCAGGGAGCAGCAGCGCGCTCATATTGCCGAAGAGGGTCGCATTGGCGACCTTGGTATGGATGATGCCCAGATGCCAGGCCGCAAGGTCGCCCGCGAACACCACGCCCGCCAGCAGCATCACGCCCCATTCGCGCCGCGTGGGCGGGGTGCGTGTGAGCCGCGGGATCGCCAGCAGCAGCAGGACGGGTAAAGCCAACGTCAACCGCCAGAAGGCCGCCGCAACCGGCCCGACATCGGCCAGCCGCACCAGGACCGGGCCGAGCGACAACATGATATTGGCCAGGATCAGCGCCGGAAAAGCCGGTATGTCCATCGGGGGTGCAGGGGTTGAACTGGGCATCGCGGCTCCCTAGCTGGCTTTGGCACCCAAGTCCCGTTGCAAATTGCAACCTTGAAAGTTCGGGAGATTCCATGACCAGCCTGTTCGACCCTATCCAGATCGGCACGATCGACGCGCCCAACCGCATCCTCATGGCGCCGCTGACCCGTGGCCGCGCGACCCGCGACCATGTGCCCACCCCGATCATGGTGGACTATTATCGCCAGCGCGCGGGCGCGGGCCTGATCATCAGCGAAGCGACCGGCATTTCGCGCCAGGGCCTTGGCTGGCCCTATGCGCCTGGCCTCTGGTCCGATGAGCAGGTCACCGCCTGGCAACCCGTGACGCAGGCGGTGCATGAAGCCGGCGGGCGCATCATCGCCCAGTTATGGCATATGGGGCGGCAGGTTCATTCGAGCGTCACTGGCGAACAGCCGGTATCGTCCAGCGCCACCGCAACGGCGGGCGACGCGCATACATATGAGGGCAAGGCACCCTTCGAGACCGCCCGTCCGCTGGCGATCGAGGAAATCCCCGCGCTGATCGAAACCTATGTCCGGGCGGCGCATAATGCGATTCGCGCCGGGTTCGACGGGGTGCAGATCCATGCCGCCAATGGCTATCTGATCGACCAGTTCCTGCGCGACAATGCCAATTTCCGCGACGATGATTATGGTGGCAGCGTCGAAAACCGCGTTCGCCTGCTGCGCGAAGTCACACAGGCGGTGGTCGATGCGATCGGTGCGGACAAGGTTTCGGTGCGCCTGTCGCCCAATGGCGACAGCCAGGGCGTGGACGATAGCGATCCCGCTACGCTGTTCGCCCATGCCGCCGACGTGCTGAACGCGATCGGCATCGCCTCGCTCGAACTGCGCGAACCGGGTCCGAACGGCACCTTCGGCGCGACCGAGGTGCCGCGCCAGTCGCCGCTGATCCGCCAGCATTTCAAGGGGCCGCTGATCCTGAACAGCGATTATGACAAAGCGCGGGCGCAGGCCGATCTCGACAGCGGCCTCGCCGATGCGATCAGCTTTGGCCGTCCCTTCATGGCCAACCCCGATCTGGTCGAGCGGCTGCGCGACGATGCGCCGCTGACCCCGCCACAGCCTATGCCGACCTGGTATGGTCCGGGCGAGGCTGGCTATACCGACTACCCGACGCTGGAGGCGGTCGCTCCCACCGCCTGATCGGGTCGATAGTCGGCCGGACCGTCTCCCCCTCCGGCCGACTATCGCATTTTCAAGACGCGAATTTAGACCGCGAACTTCTGGCGCAGGCCGAGCATGGCGATCGCCGCCTTGGCGGCCTCGCCGCCCTTGTCCTTTTCCGTCATCTTGGCGCGGGTCAGGGCCTGCGCCTCATTTTCGACGGTCAATATGCCGTTGCCGATCGGGATACCGTCCATCGACAAGGCCATCAGGCCGCGTGCGCTTTCGTTCGACACGACTTCGAAATGATAGGTTTCGCCACGGATCACCACGCCGATGGCGATGAAGCCGTCATAGCGCCCGGTTTCCGCCGCCAGCGCCACTGCGCCCGGAATCTCCAGCGCGCCCGGCACGGTCACCACCTCATATTTATGCCCCTCTTCATCGAGCGCGGCGGTCGCCCCCTCGATCAGCAGGTCGTTGAGATGGTCGTAGAAGCGCGCTTCGACGATCAGGAATTTGGCCATGATAAATCCTTTACAGCTCGATCGGACGTTGCCCAACCACGGCCAGGTCATAGCCGTCAAGCGCGATCAGGCTATGGTTGCTGTTGGTCAGCAGGATCATGTCATGCACGCCGAGTTCGGCCAATATCTGCGCGCCCGCACCATAGTTGCGCAGTTCGTCCATGTCGCCCTGCGCGATGCCCGAATGATGCTGCAACATGCGGGTCAGCATGTCCGGTTCGTCGCCGCGCAGCACCACGATGATGCCTGCGCCTTCTTCGCCGATTATTTTCATCGAGCGGGCCAGCATTCCCGCGCGTGGCCCCTGCTGTCCGAACGTGTCGGTCAGCGGCGAAAACTGGTGCATCCGTACCAGCGTCGGCTGATCGGGCGTCACATGCCCCTTCTGAAGGGCCAGCTGTTCGGTCTGTGTCGCCTTGTTATAAAAGCTGATCGCCTTCCAGTCGCCGCCCCATTGGCTCTCAAAGGTCGTTTCCGCACGGCGTTCGACGATATGGTCGTGGCGGCGGCGATAGGCGATGAGGTCGCGGATCGTGCCGATCTTCATCTTGTGCTTCTGGGCGAAGGGGATGAGGTCATCCAGGCGCGCCATGGTGCCATCGTCCTTCATCACTTCACAGATGACGCCCGACGGGTTCAGGCCCGCCAGCCGCGCGACGTCCACGGCCGCTTCGGTATGGCCGGTGCGGACCAGCACGCCGCCATCCTTGGCCACCAGCGGAAAGACATGGCCCGGCGTCACGATATCGGCCTTGCCCTTCGACCCGTCGATCGCGACCGATACGGTGCGCGCCCGGTCGGCCGCGCTGATGCCGGTCGTCACGCCTTCGCGCGCCTCGATCGACACGGTGAAGGCGGTTTCGTGGCGGGTGCCGTTGTTGCGGCTCATGAGGCCGAGGCCCAGTTCCTCGACCCGCGCCTTGGTCAGCGCCAAGCAGATGAGGCCGCGGCCATGGGTGGCCATGAAGTTGATCGCGTCGGGCGTTGCCATTTGCGCGGGAATGACCAGATCGCCTTCATTTTCACGATCCTCGTCATCGACCAGGATGAACATGCGGCCATTGCGGGCTTCGTTGATGATCTCTTCCGGCGAGGCGAGCGCGGTGCCGCCCTCGCGCTTCAACAGATAGGCTTCCAGCTTACCCAGCGTGTCGGCTGTAGGGTTCCAGTCGCCCTCGCCCAGCTTACGCAAGGAATTGGCGTGCAGACCAGCGGCGCGCGCCAGGCCGGAACGGGACATGCCGCCGTCTGTGACGAGGCGGCGAACGGTATCGAGAAGTGCGGACGACATGAAAACGACTCCTGCCCGGAAAGGACTGGAGCCGTATATCACATTGCAATGTGATAATTACAAGCCGCAATCACATTGCACGATTGCGAAGGCTCATCATCCGGTCGAGATAGCGCGCCAGCACGTCGATCTCCAGATTGAAGGCGCGCCCTTCCGGCAGCGCATTGAGCGTGGTGGCCGCAGCGGTGTGGGGGATGATGTTGAGGCCGAAATGGACGCTGCCATCGGCCTGGTCCTCGACACTGTTCACGGTCAGCGAAATGCCGTCGAGCGTGATCGATCCCTTGGCAGCCAGCGCCGCCGCCAGCGCAGCGGGCGCGGCAATGACAAGGCGCATCGAATCGCCTTCGGGTGTGGCCGACACCAGATGCCCGACGCCATCGACATGGCCAGTCACGATATGCCCGCCCAATTCGTCACCGACCCTGAGCGCGCGTTCGAGGTTCAGGCGCCCCCCTTGCGCCCACAGGCCGGGCGCGGTGCGCTCAACCGTCTCGGCCGACAGGTCGACCGCAAACCAGTCCGGGCCCTTCTCCACCACCGTCAGGCACGCGCCCGAACAGGCGATCGACGCGCCGATCGCCACACCGTCCATCGCATAGCCGCTGCCGATGACCAGCCGCAGGTCGCCGCGCTGCTCCGCGCTGCGGATGGTGCCGATGTCGGTGATGATGCCGGTGAACATGCGTCCTGATCCATCTATTGAGGCCTGTGCCTCGGCCTCTAAGCAGTCCGAACCGCCTCGTAAACCTCAAGTCCGTCGGTGCCCAGCCGCCGCGCGTCGATCAGCCGCCAGCGGCCATGCGCCCGGCTCAAGTCGGTCAGTCCGATGTCGCCGATACCCGCGAGGCCATTGCCGATCAGGCTCGGCGCGCGATAGAGCAGCAGCCGGTCGACGAGATCGGCGCGCAGGAAGGCCGCCGCCGTCGTCGCGCCGCCCTCAACCAGCAGATGGTCGACCCGGTCGAGCGTCGATATGTCCTCCGGCGCGCCAATCCGTTCCCAGCCATGGGGTGCCGCGCCCCGGCTCAGCAGGATGCGGCGCGGGCTGCGCCCTTCAAGCCCGGCGATCCGCACATCGAGTCGCGGCGCGTCGGTACGCAGCGTGCCGCCGCCGACGAGGATCGCGTCGTGCCGCGCGCGCTCCATATGGGCGTGGGCGCGGGCTTGCGGTCCGGTGATCCAGCGGCTGGCGCCATCGGCCAGCGCGATTTGCCCGTCGAGCGAGAGGCCGAGTTTGAGCGTCACATGCGGCCGTCCCAGCGTCTGGCCCAGAACGAACCCCGCCATGGCGCGCGCGGCATCGTCTGCCATCAGGCCCATCTCGACCGCTATACCCCGTTCGCGCAACCAGGCCGCCCCCTGCCCATCGGTGCGCGGATCGGGATCGCGCAGCGCGATCACCACGCGCGCCACGCCAGCGCGCACCAGCAGGTCGGCGCAGCGCGGGCCGCGCGGGGACAGATGAAAGCAGGGTTCCAGCGTCACATAGCAGCAAGCGCCATGCGCCCGGTCGAGCGCCTGTTCCAGCGCCTGCGCCTCGGCATGGGGTCGGCCACCCTTTTGCGTCCAGCCACGCCCCACGACCCGGCCGTCCCGCACGATGATGCAGCCGACATTGGGATTGGGGGTGGAAAGCCCGCGCCCGCGCCGCGACAGCGCGATGGCGGCGGCCATGAAGCGCCGGTCGGTGGCCGGATCGGCTATCGGCATCGATGCGCTCAGGGCTGTTGCGCCCCTTCGGCTTCCTTGGCCTTCGCGAGTCGTTCGTCCAGCATCGCGTTGATTCGCGTCAGCGCTTCCTTGCGCTTGGCGCTGTTGCGCTCGGCGTCCTCGCGCCATTCGATCCCGACCATGTCGGCGACCTTCTGCATGTCCTTCTGGCTGCGCGAGAGCGCGACTTCATAGCGGGCGATGTCCATCTTCTGCTGCAGGATCACGGCCGCGTCGGATCGGTTGGCGTCCCAGCTTTTGACATAGATGATCTTGTTGCGGGTCGGCATCGTGTTGGTGTTGCCATCGACGATGAACGCCCAGATGATGACATAGGTGATCGCGGCCGACAGGCCCAGCAACGGCCATTTATGCGGCCGGCTTTCACGAAAATAGCCCCACAGATCATTGGCTGCTCTTTTGGGGGAAACGGGACGGGGAAAAATCGCCATGTCGTCCATATAGGCCAGCCCGCGCCAGGATGCAAAAGGGTCCGTCACGCCCGGCGCAAATGGACGGCTTCCGCCCTGCCGAACGGGCAGGGCGGGAACCGCAGCCTCTAGCGGTCCGTCAACGTGAACCGCACGGTCAGCACCTTGGTCGTCGCCACTGCCACGCCATCGCGGGTCGCGGGTCGGAACCGCCATTTGCGCAGCGCGTGCCGTTCCGTCGCACGCCAAAAACTCTCGTCACTGGCGGTGATGCGGGTAATGTCGGTCACGCGGCCCTGGGCATTGATCGTCACCCGCACGGTCACGCTGCCTTCCAGCCCCTGGCGGATCATGACGCCGGGATAGTCGGGCTGGAACGCCGACAGCGCGCGGGGGTCGATTGCCGCTTCCACCATCACCGGCTCGCGCGGCGGGTCGGCGGGCGGCAGGATGATGGTGGGGCCGGGGTCGATGCCCTCGCCCGACCCGGTGCTGCCGGTCAGGACGGAATCGCCTCCGCTCGACGGCACGATCGGATCGACCGCGGTCGGGCGCTGCTCTGTCGGCCGGGTCGGTATCCGCTCCGTGGTCGTCGGCTCGGTCTGTTCGGGCGGGGGTGGATCAAGCAGCGGAACATTGGTGGTGATCAGCGGCGGCGGCGTGAACACCGTGTCGATCATCTCCTGCGGGATCATCAGCCAGACACCGATCGCCAACACATGAACCGCAATCGCGCCACCGATGCCGAACGGCGACCCCTTGCCGGCTTGATAGCCTGATGACGCTGCTATCGCCGTCTCTGTCCGTTGGTTGCCCGTCGCTTGAATCGCCAATTTGCGCATCGCTCGACTCCTCTCCACACCGCCCGCCTTTGGACGGATCATGACATGTTACATCATATTTTTATGATATGTTGCAACATCATTTTATCGAGTCACTGGAAAGGTTGTCGAGGAGGGTTAAAGCGCCACGTCAATGGCATGCAAGATCAGCCCGACGAGGCCGCCCACCAGCGTGCCGTTGATGCGGATATATTGCAGGTCGCGGCCGACCGCGCCTTCCAGGCGGTTGGTGATGGTGCCCGCATCCCAGCCGCGCACCGTGTCGCTGACCAGCCGCACGATCGCATCGCCATAGGTGGCGGTCGCGCCCACCGCTGCGCGCCGCACGAAGCGGTTGATGACCAGCCGCAGCCGCGCATCCTCCTGCAAGGTGCCGCCCAATTGGCGCAGCGCTTCGCCCAGCCGCCCGGCCATCGCCTTGCCGGGATCACGCACCGCGCGCAGCAGCCCGCCGCGCGCCTGTTCCCACAGCCCGTCGATCCAGCGCTGCATGGCGGGATTGTCGAGTATCTCGTCGCGGATCTTCGCCGCCTTGGCCTGCGTTTCCAGGTCAAATTGCAGGTCGAAGGCCAGTTTCGCCATGCCCTCTTCCGCCTTCAGGCGCAGGTCATGGCCCGGATCGGCCGCCATTTCAGCCAGCATCCGGCGCAGCCCGTCGATGATCGCATTGGCCAGATTTTCATCCAGTCCGGTCCAGCGCAGCACTTTGCCTGCCTTGTCATGCACCATCTGGCGGATCAGATGGTCATTGGCTTCCAGCGTCTTGTCGGCCCAGTGGATGATGCCGTCCATAACCGGGGTGTGGCGACCATCGCGCATCGCCGCCTCGATCGCCTGGCCGATCAGCGGGCCGACATTTATGCCGCGCAACCGCTGGCCGATCGCGCCCTTGACCATGCCGCCCAGCCGTTCCTGGTCCAACGCTTCGAGCATGTCGGCGATCAGGCGCGACGCGCCCGCGCGGAGCCGCCCGTCACCCGCCGAGGGACTGGCGAGGAAGCGGCCTGCTGCCGACGCCACATCCATCGTCCGCATCCGCCGCGCGACGACGGCGGGCGTGAGAAAATTGTCGCGCAGGAAGACGGCCAGCGTCTCGCCGATCCGGTCCTTGTTGCGGGGGATGATCGCGGTGTGGGGGATGGGCAGGCCGAGCGGATGGCGAAACAGCGCGGTGACTGCGAACCAGTCGGCTAGGCCGCCCACCATCGCCGCTTCGGCAAAGGCCTGTACGAAGCCGATGGCGGGATGGATATGGACGGTCGCCCGCGCCGCGATGAATATTGCCGCCATGACCAGCAGCATCGCGGTCGCGAACATCCGCATGCGCCGTGCGGGATTGGGCAGGGTGTCACCGGTCGACCGGGAGGCGCGGAGCAATGTCATGGCTGCTTAACGGTTACGCCGCCGTTTCGTTCAGGCAAAGCCCTAATCCATCCGGCTATTGCGCGGGCAGGGCGACTCCCTTGTCATCGCCCGGCTTGTACGTCAGCAGCCCCCGGCCGAGGCGCGGTCCGACCCAGCTTTCGAGCGCGACGGCCAAGCTGAAGGTCGCGGGCACGATCACCAGCGTCAGCACGGTCGACAGCAGCAGGCCGCCGATCACGGTGATGCCCATCGGCGCGCGCCAGGCACCATCGCCCGACAGCGACAACGCGGTGGGCACCATGCCCGCCACCATCGCCACCGTCGTCATGACGATCGGCTGGGCGCGCTTATGCCCGGCGTCCACGATCGCCTCGAACTTGGGCACGCCCTTGTCCATTTCCTCCAGCGCGAAGTCGATGACGAGGATCGAGTTTTTGGCGACGATGCCCAGCAGCATCAGCAGGCCGATGAACACCGGCATCGACAGGGGCTGTCCTGCGACATGCAGGGCAAGCGCCCCGCCCAGCGGCGCGAGCAGTAGCGAGCCGAGATTGACGAAGGGCGGCATGATCCGCTTGTAGAGCAGCGTCAGCACCGCCAGCACGAGCAGGATGCCCGACGCTACGGCGATGGCAAAATTGACCAGCATTTCCGCCTGCCACTTGGCATCGCCGGCGTCGATCTTTTGCACGCCCTGAATACGGCCTTCGTTGATCGCCTTCATCAGCGGCAGAGCGTTGATCTTCTTGGTCGCCTCACTGGTCACGACGCCCGGTGCCATGTCGGCCCCGACGACGATGCGGCGGATCTGGTTGTAGCGGCGGATCTGCGTCGGCCCGGCGCCGAAGGTGATGTCGGCCACCACCTTGAGCGGCACCGATCCGCCATTGACGGTGGGCACGGGCATATTTTCGATCGTGCCGAGATCCTTGCGGCTATCCTCCGCAATCGCCACGCGGATCGGAATCTGGCGATCGGCCAGCGAGAATTTCGCGCTATTCTGGTCGATGTCGCCGATCGTCGCGATACGGATCGACTGGCTGAGTGCAGCCGTCGTCACGCCCAGGCTGGCCGCCAGGTCGAGCCGGGGCTTGATGATGATCTCAGGCCGCTGCATGTCGCCCTGGACGCGCGGCGCGCGCAATTCGGGGATGCGGGCCATTTCCGCGACCAACTGATTTGCGACCTGCTCCAGTTTCACGGGATCGTCGGACCCGAACATCATGATGATGTCGCGGCCAAAGCCGCCGCCCGACTGCGACTGGAAATTCACCCGTGCGTCGGCGATCGTCTGGAACTTCGGCGCAATCTTGCGCTCCCATTCGACCGACGTCATCGGCCGGTCCTTTTTCAGCGTCAGGAAGATGTCGGCATTGGTGGTTTCGATATCGGCAAAGGCCGCATCGACCACCTTCGTATCGGCCGCCAGCATATCGGCGACCTTGCGCGTGATCGCGGTCGTCTGCGCCAGGGTGCTGCCCGGCACGGTTTCGATCTTCACCTGGCTGAAATCGGTGTTGGTCGTGGGCTGGAACGTCATCGGCAGCGTCGCGAAGGCGATGATGGTCGCGATGAAGGCCAGGGCACCAAAGCCCACGGTCCACATCCGATGATCCAGGAAAATCGCCGTGAACCGCCGCCAGCCACCGCGCGCGCGGTGCGCGATGGCCCGCCGCTCGTCGAGCGACCAGCGCAGCACGCTCATATAGCGGTCCATCAGCCAGCCTTCGCCATGGCTTGCCTCGCCATGGGCTTTGAGGAAATAGGCCGCAATCATCGGCGTGATCAGGCGCGCGACAGCCAGGCTCATCAGCACCGCGACCACGACGGTCATGCCGAACTGGATGAAGAACTGTCCCGAAATACCCGGCATCAAGGCGACCGGCAGGAACACCGCCACGATCGCCATGGTGGTCGCCAACACGGCCAGGCCGATCTCGTCAGCCGCGTCGATCGATGCCTGATAGGCGCTTTTGCCCATGCGCATATGGCGCACGATATTCTCGATCTCCACGATCGCGTCATCGACCAGCACGCCCGCGACCAGGCTGAGCGCCAGCAGCGAGATGCCGTTGAGCGTGAAGCCCATCATGTCCATGAACCAGAAGGTCGGGATCGCCGAGAGCGGGATCGCCAAAGCGGATATCATCGTCGCCCGCCAATCGCGCAGGAACAGAAAGACGATGACGACCGCCAGCACCGCGCCCTCGATCATCGCGGCCATGGCCGAATGATATTGGTCCTTGGTGTAATCGACGCTGGTATAGAGCTGCTTGTAGGTAACCTTGGGGTTTTCCTTGCGCAGCTTGTCCAGCTGAACCATCGCATCGTCATAGACGGTGACGTCCGACGAACCCTTGGCCTTTTCCAGGCTGAAACTGGTGACCTGCCGCCCGTTCATCAGCGCTAGGCTACGCTGTTCGGCATACATGTCGCGCACGTCGGCAATGTCGGCCAGCTTGACGGTGCGACCGCCGGTGATGGCGATCTGGGTCGCGCCCAGGTCGCGCGCATTGCGCGCATTGCCCAGCACGCGGATCGATTGTTCGGCCCCGGCGATTTCGGTGCGGCCGCCTGCAGCGTTCAGATTGACCTGATTGAGCTGGCTGTTCACTTGTGCAGCGGTGATGCCGAACGCCTGTAGCTTGGCGGGATCCAGGATGACGCGGATTTCGCGGCTGACGCCGCCGCCGCGATTGACCGCCGCCATGCCGCTGACCGACAGCAGCCGCTTGGCCACCGTATTGTCGACATACCAGGACAGTTCCTCCAGCGTCATGTCGGTCGCTTCGGCGCTGAAATAGGCAATCGGTCCGCCGTCGATATCGACACGGGTGACCTGCGGTTCCAATATGCCGTCAGGCAAATCGCTGCGGATCTGGTCAACCGCATTCTTCACGTCGTTGACGGCGCGATCGACGGGCGTGCCGATCTGGAACTGGACATTGGTCAGCGACTGGCCTTCGGAGGCGAAGGAGGTGATTTCGTCCACGCCGCTGATGCCGCGCACCGCCGCCTCGATCCGTTGCGTGACCTGCGTTTCCAGTTCGGTCGGCGCGGCGCCCGGCTGGCTGACGATCACGGTGACGGCCGGGAAGCTGATGTCGGGATTATTGTTGACGTCCATCCGCGTGAAACTGACGATCCCCGCCAGCAACAGGGCGGCGAACATCACCAATGGCGTCACCGGATTGCGGATCGCCCAAGCGGATATATTGCGAAAACTCATGACGGGCTTTCCCTCGCCGGACGGATCGCCGTCCCTTCCAAATCCATCCAGCGCAGGCCGCGACGCGACCCCGCCAGCCCTAACTGCCCTTGATCGCTTCCGGCTTGACCTTCTGCCCCGGTGTCAGGAAGGCACCGGCCGACGTCACGATCTTTTCCGTGCCCGTGATGCCGCTGGTTACCGCGACGCCCGCATCGGACACCTGGCCAACGGTCACGTCACGCCGCTCAACCATATTCTGGGCATTGATGACATAGACATAATTGCCCTTGGGATCGCTCTGTACCGCCGATTCCGGCAGCAGCGGCGCGGTCCCCGATCCGCTGGTGATCGTCACCGCGGCAAAGCCGCCGGGACGGATCGCGGGATTATAGGGAATGGCGATGCGGGCGATGCCCTGCCGCGCGGTCGGATCGACCACCGGGGATACCTGCCACACCCGTCCGGCGAACTGATCCTTGCCGCCGATCGGCGTCACCACAGCACTGTTACCGGGGCGCAGCGTCGCCAGGTCGCCCTCGGCCACCTGCGCCTGCAATTCCATCTCGCCATCCTTGGCCATGCGGAACAGCACGCCGCTGCCCGAACCGACGATCTGGCCCGGTTCGACCGCGCGCGTCAGGATCAGGCCCTTTGCGGGCGCACGAATGTCGAGGCGTCCGGTGCGGGCGCGCTGTTCGGCCAATTGTGCGACTGCGACATTGACGCGCGCTTGCGCCGCATCCCGTGTCGCCGTGCGCTGATCAATGTCGGCCGCGCTGATGAACCCGCGCCCGACCAGCGCCTTGGCGCGATCGAGCTGCGCCTGCGCCAGTTTCGCATCGGCGCGCGCCACTTCGACTTGGGCCGCGAGCGAGCGGACCTGTTCGACCTGGACCGAACGTTCGATGATGGCGAGCGGCTGGCCTGCGCGCACCCAATCGCCCGGCTGTACCAGCACGCGGCTGACCATGCCGCCTTCGCCGATGACGCCAACCGGCATTTCGACGCGCGCGGCGAGCGATCCTGTTGCCGTGACGGTGCGGGCGACGGTCGATTGGCCGGGACTTGTTACCGTTACCACCGGTACCTGCGCACTTGGCGCGGGCGCGGCTGCATCGCCGCCGCGCATGGACATCCATATCGCCACCGCAATCAGTATCAGCGCGACCACGCCGCCCACGATCAACAGCTTCTTGCGTCCGTTGCGTGAGTCGTCGTCGCCAAGGACAACCGTCGAGTCGCGCAAGACCTGGGTTTCGTAATTCATGCCGATTCCATCTTTCCGGCCTTCGCCATCCAGCGACTGTGTTATATGAATATAGCACCTGCCTCAACCCCCAATATCACGGGGTCGGGCGCGAGGGCAAAGCGATAATGCTTCGGCATGGGACGGTGGATAGCGGATGCCGGTTCGTTACGCCTGCTTAGTATATTGCCAAGCGAACCGGACTGTGGCGCTATATCCACGCGGGGCACGGGAGAGGAGCGCGCCATGGACTTGTTGGGATGGATCGTCATCGGCCTGTTGGCCGGGGCACTTGCGAAGCTGATCATGCCGGGGCGCGATCCTGGTGGCTGCATCGTGACGATGTTGCTGGGGATCGCCGGGGCGCTGCTGGCCGGATTCATGGGCAGGCTGGCGGGCCTTTATGCGCCGGGGCAAAGCGCCGGGTTCATCGCCGCCGTGCTGGGCGCGATCGCCATATTGATCGTGTATCGTTTCTTGGCGGCCAAGCGATAGCCGCTGCACCCGCAGTCATAAAAAAGGGCCGCGCTTCGGATGAAGCGCAGCCCTTTTGATCGGAAGGTCGGGTTGGGCGCGTTAGCGCACCGAACCGCGACGAACCAGGTTGATGATCGCCAGCAGAATGATCGCACCGACCAGCGACACGAGGAAGCTGTAGAGCGTAACGCCGTCGTTGATCGAACCGCCGCTGAAAATCAGACCGCCGATAAAAGCGCCGACGATGCCGACGACGATGTTCAGCAGGATGCCCTGCTGTGCGTCAGTGCGCATGACCATGCTGGCCAGCCAGCCAACGACGCCACCGATGATAAGCCACAGAATGATGCCCATGATAATCTCCTTGAACCACGCCCCCTGCGGGTTGGTAGCTGTTCAACGGGGCACAAGGCTTCTCGTTCCATCGCACAAAAATGATTCCGCCCCTGCAACCATCGCGGCTTTGCACCGTTAGAACGCGCCCGCAACGGAATGCAAAAAGGGCCGCCGGAGCGATGCTCCGACGGCCCCTGCCAATCCCGTCGCGCCGACCGCCGGAAATTCAATATTTCTGCTGCCGCTCATAGAGAGACTTATAATATTGGATGCGCGTGACGCGCAGCCCGTGCATGCCCGACCGATCGACGGCGCGCTGCCAGCCGGCAAACTCCTCCAGCGTCAGATTATAACGCGCGCATGCCTCGTCGACGGTCAGCAGGCCGCCATTGACGGCCGCGACCACCTCGGCCTTACGCCGCACCACCCATCGCGTCGTATCCGCAGGCGGCAGGCTGTCCAGCGTCAGGGGTTCTCCGAGCGGCCCGACGACCTGGGCAGGCCTGATTTTCTGGTTCTCGATCATTCTTAACCCTCAACTTGCGGCATTTGGTGTTGCAAAATCCAACGACGGAACCCTGTTTGCGCTTCAGCCCTGAACATCGACTAAAGCGCCACGGTAAACGCCATCTTCATCTTACTTGCCCCCCGGCTAGACGGCTCGCGACGAGCGGATTGAAACTTCCCGCGAGACGA
The DNA here is from genome assembly GCF_001713415.1 of Sphingobium sp. RAC03. Lineage (GTDB taxonomy): Bacteria > Pseudomonadota > Alphaproteobacteria > Sphingomonadales > Sphingomonadaceae > Sphingobium. The sequence continues at coordinate 1,197,720 of NZ_CP016456.1, forward strand.
ACGGCCTCGATCATGCCGCCGGAACGTGGCGCAAACACTGCCGCCAGTTCCTGGACCCAGTCTTCCTCTTCGCCCTGCCCCCGCAGGACGCCCGCAACCGCCTGCGCCGTCGGGCTGGCCGCCTGTGCAGCCGCGCAAGCAGCTCGCAGGAACGGCCAGACCGGCATGCGCGGTCGGTCCAGGGCTCTGGCATGGACGGGCTTAAGCCCGCTTGCCCGAAGGAAACTAAGGTCCATGCCCTCTTTCTAGGTGGCAATGGATAAGGGTCCGTAAACTCGGACCAACGCTTCGTCGCATAGCGCGGCAGGCCATCGCATCACTCGCCACTGGCACCACGCGCGCGCCGAGGGTATAGGCGCAGCCATGCAGCCAGAATTTCAGTTAGCCCAGCCGCTCGACGCGCGGCGGATCGTCGTTGCCATGTCTGGCGGCGTGGACAGTAGCGTCGTCGCCGCGCTGGCCGCGAAGACCGGCGCGGAAGTCATCGGCGTGACGCTCCAGCTTTATGATCATGGCGCAGCGGTGGGCCGCACCGGAAGCTGCTGCGCGGGCCAAGACATACGCGACGCGCGCGCCGTCGCCGACCGCATCGGCATCGCCCATTATGTGTTCGACTATGAAAGCCGCTTCCGCGATTCGGTGATCGCCGACTTTGCCGACGAATATATGGCTGGGCGCACCCCCATCCCCTGCGTGAAGTGCAATATGGGGGTGAAGTTCACCGATCTGTTTCAGATCGCGCGCGACCTGGGCGCCGATTGCCTCGCCACCGGCCATTATGTTCGCCGGGTCGAGGGGCCACAGGGCGCGGAACTGCACCGTGCCGCCGACCCCGCGCGCGACCAGAGCTATTTCCTGTTCGCCACGACGCAGGCACAGCTCGATTATCTGCGCTTTCCCTTGGGCGGCCTGCCCAAGCCGATGGTCCGTGAAATCGCCGCCGAACTGGGGCTGGCGGTAGCGTTGAAGCCCGACAGCCAGGACATCTGCTTCGTCCCCGACGGCGATTATGCGAAAATCGTGCGCAAGCTGCGCCCCGACGCGGATGAGGGCGGCGATATCGTCCATATCGACGGTCGCACGCTTGGCCGTCACAAAGGCATGATCCATTACACCGTGGGCCAGCGTAAGGGACTGGAAATCGGCGGCCAGCCCGACCCGCTCTACGTCATCCGCCTGGATGCGCCGGCCAAGCGCGTGATCGTGGGGCCAAAGGCGGCCCTGGCGGTATCGGGCGCGACATTGAGCGACATCAACTGGCTGGGTCGTGATTTTGCCGGGCCGTTGACGGCCAAGGTGCGATCGATGGCGAAACCCGTGCCCGCGCGGCTGGTGGACGGGCAATTGCTGTTCGACGCCCTGGAATATGGCGTCGCGCCGGGACAGGCGGCGGTGCTCTATGATGGCGACCATGTGCTGGGCGGCGGCTGGATTGCCAGCACGCAGAGCGCGATGGCGGAGGCTCTATAACCCTCTCCCTTGAGGGAGAGGGATGCGTAGACTTGGCAGCTTGCTGCCCTAGTCGTAGCTGGGTGAGGGTGTGCCGACCTAACGATAGCGCACCGCCACCCTCATCCAACTCCGCCTAACCTCACTCCGTTCGGTAAGGCTCCATATCCTTCTCCCTCAAGGGAGAAGGAGTATGCCCCCCCAAATCCTTGCCCTGCCCCCCGCGCCCGGCTAAGGCCCGCGCGTCATGACTCGCACCCTCACCTTCGCCATTCCCAAGGGCCGCATCCTCGATGAAGCGCTGCCCTTGCTCGCCAAAGCCGGTATCGAGCCGGAGGCGGAGTTTCATGACAAGAAAAGCCGGGCACTGCGCTTCGCCACCAACCGCCCCGACGTGTCGATCATCCGCGTGCGCGCGTTCGACGTCGCCACTTTCGTCGCCCATGGCGCGGCGCAGATCGGCATCGTCGGATCGGACGTGGTGGAGGAGTTCGACTATTCCGAACTCTATGCGCCGGTAGACCTCGACATCGGCCATTGCCGCCTGTCGGTCGCCCAGCCCGCCGACGCCGCCGACGAAGATGAAGCCGCGATCAGCCATGTCCGCGTCGCCACCAAATATCCGCACCTGACGCGCAAATATTATGAAGCGCGCGGGCTGCAGGCGGAATGCGTGAAGCTCAATGGCGCGATGGAATTGGCCCCTTCGCTCGGCCTGTCACGCCGGATCGTCGATCTCGTCTCGTCGGGTGCGACGCTGAAGGCCAATGGCCTTGTCGAAACCGACATCATCATGCCGATTTCCGCCCGCCTGATCGTCAACCGCGCTGCCTTCAAGATGCGCTCGGCGGAATTGGCGCCGATGGTCGAGGCGTTTCGCCGGGCTGTGGGGGTGCGGGATGCGGCGTGACGCCTATTCAATCCTCCCCTTGCAGGGGAGGTGGCTGGCCGCAGGCCAGACGGAGGGGTGTTACCCTTCCGATCGCGTGACACCCCTCCACCACCGCCTTCGGCGGCGGTCCCCCTCCCCCGCCGGGGGAGGAATAGAGTAATCATGACCCAACGCCTCACCACCACCTCGCCCGACTTCGCCGCCGCCTTCACCACATTGGTCGATGCGCGCCGCGAGGCTGATGACGATGTCTCGCGCGATGTTACCGCGATCCTCAAGGCCGTGCGCGCGGGCGGCGATGCGGCGCTGGCGGACTATACCCAGCGCTTCGACCGGCACGACCTGAATGTCAGCGGCTGGGCCGTCACATCCGCCGAATGCCGCGCCGCGCTCGACGGCATTTCCACTACCCTGCGCGACGCGCTCGAACTCGCCGCCGCACGCATCACCACCTATCATGAAAAGCAGCGTCCGGTGGACAGCGACGGCGTGGACAGCGCGGGCGTGCGCCTTGGCGCGCGCTGGAGCGCGGTCGATGCGGCGGGCCTCTATGTCCCCGGCGGTCGCGCCGCCTATCCCAGTTCGCTATTGATGAATGTCATTCCCGCCAAGGTCGCGGGCGTCAGCCGCATCGCGATGGTGACGCCCACCCCCAATGGCGAGATCAACCCGCTAGTGCTGGCCGCCGCGCAAATTGCGGGGATCGAGGAAATCTGGCGCGTCGGCGGGGCGCAGGCCGTCGCCGCACTCGCCTATGGCACGGACCGGATCGCGCCGGTCGATGTCATCACCGGCCCCGGCAATGCCTGGGTCGCCGAAGCCAAGCGGCAGTTGTACGGCGTGGTCGGCATCGACATGGTCGCAGGCCCATCGGAAATCCTGGTCGTCGCCGACGCCAAGAATGATCCCGACTGGATCGCCGCCGACCTGCTCAGCCAGTCCGAACATGACCCGACCAGCCAGTCGATCCTCTTCACTGACGATGCCGCCTTTGCCGATGCGGTCGAACAGGCCGTGCAGCGTCGCCTGCCGCTACTCTCGACCCAGGCCGTGGCGACCACCAGTTGGGAAGCCAATGGCGCGATCATCGTCGTGCGCGATTTCGAAGAGGCGATGCCGCTGGTCAACCGGCTCGCCGCTGAACATCTCGAACTGGCGGTGGATGATCCCGACGCGCTGTTCGCCAAGGTGCGTCACGCAGGCTCGGTGTTCCTTGGCCGCATGACGCCCGAAGCGGTCGGCGATTATGTCGCCGGGCCGAACCACGTCCTGCCCACGGGCCGCCGCGCGCGCTTCTCGTCGGGCCTCTCGGTGCTCGACTTCATGAAGCGCACCAGCTTCCTGAGCCTCGACACGGCATCCATCGGCGCGATCGGCCCGGCGGCGGTCGCGCTGGCGGAAGCGGAAGGCTTGCCCGCCCATGCCGCATCCGTGGCGTTGCGCCTGAAGTAACACAGGCGTAGGGGCCATCCGATGAACGAACGATCCAAATCCCGCTCCGCCGCGCGCCTTGCCGCGGTCCAGGCGCTCTACCAGCTCGAAATGGAGGGCACGCCGCTCCATATCCTGTTGCATGAATTTCACACCCATCGCCTCGGCGCGACGATCGAGGATGTGACCTATGCCCCGGCCGAACAATCGTTTTTCGACGATGTCGTGTCCGGTGTGGACAAGCGTCGCGACGAGATCGACGCACTGATCGCCGCCCGCCTGTCGAGCGGCTGGAGCCTTGACCGGCTCGACAAGCCGATGCGCCAGATATTGCGCGCAGGCACCTATGAACTGCTCGCCCGCGCCGATGTCGGCACCGGCACGGTCATCAGCGAATATGTCGACGTCGCCCATGCCTTCTACGACAAGCGCGAATCGGGCTTCGTCAACGGCCTGCTTGATGGCGTGGCCAAGGATGTGCGGGCGTAAGCACCGCCCTCCGTTCGTTTCGAGCGAAGTCGAGAAACCTGCGCGCGGCGTTTCTCGACTTCGCTCGAAACGAACGGAGGAAAGCATTTCGGATTGGTGGTGAGAAGGTTAGACTCCCGCCATGTCCGCCGAATCCCGCTTCCTCACCCTGCTGCGCCTATTGGCGAATGATCCCGCCGCGCAAGGGTTGATGGATGATGTCGCGATCCTGCCGGTTGGCGACACCCGCCTGATCCTGACCAGCGACACGATGGTCGAGGGCGTCCATTATCTCCCCACCGATCCGCCCGCCGATATCGGCTGGAAACTCGCCGCCGTGAACCTGTCCGACCTGGCGGCGAAGGGCGCGCGGCCTATCGGGTGCCTGCTCAACTATGCACTGTCGGGCGACGAAGCCTGGGACGCAGCCTTCATCGCGGGGCTGGGCGAAGCGCTCGACCGCCACGCCATGCCGCTGCTCGGCGGCGATACCGTCGCCATGCCGTCCACCAGCGCGCGCAGCTACAGCCTCACCGCCATCGGGCAGGCGACGGGCCCGATCCCGACGCGGAACGGCGCGCTGCCGGGCGATATCCTCTACGTCACCGGCCCGGTCGGCGACGCGGGCATTGGCCTCGACCTCGCCCGTGCCGATCCGGCCGCGTCCGGCCCGCTGGTCGATGCCTATCGCCGCCCGCGCCCGCGCCTGGCCGAAGGCGCGCTGCTCGCCCCCCATGCCACCGCGATGATGGACCTGTCGGACGGGCTGTTGATCGACGCGCAGCGCATGGGCCAGGCCAGCGGCGTTGCGATCACCATCGACCATATCCCCCTTTCCCCGGCGCTCGAAAAGGCGCGGGGGGCCAGCACCGCGGTCCAGATCGCCGCCGCGCGCGCGGGCGATGATTATGAACTGCTCTTCACGATGCCGCGTGGGCTGGCTCCCCCGGTGCGGTCCATTCCGGTCGGGCATGTCAGCGCGGGCGCAGGCCTCACCCTGATGATCGACGGCGCGATCGTGCCGCTGCCCGACCAGCTCGGCTGGGAACATGGATAAGTCGAGAGGGTCCGTTCGTTTCGAGCCCTTCGACTGCCCGCCTGCGGCAGGCGCTCTGGATAAACTACGTCGAGAAACGCCGCGTAATCGTTTCTCGACTGCGCTCGAAACGAACGGGTGAGGTTGGTGAGGTTTCTGCGCCAACCCGCTTGACGCACGCCCTCTACCCTGTAGCGTCGCTTCACCCTATTCTCAGCCCGTTTGGACCGCTTATGTGCGTGTGCCCACTGCTGATTGACGCGGTGATCGATGCCGGACCCAACCCGCCCGGCCGCCCGCCCCTGCGCCTTTCGTTCGCCCGTCATTCCCTGCGGAGCGGCCGATGACAGCCATAACAGGGGGAGAGGAACAAGCATGCAGATCGTCTATATCGCCATAGGGTGTGGCCTGTTGGCCATCCTCTATGGCCTGTTCACCAGCCGACAGGTGCTAAGTGCGCCCGCAGGCAACGCCACCATGCAGCAGATCGCGGGCGCGATTCAGGAGGGGGCGAGAGCCTATCTGGGCCGCCAATATACCACCATCGCCATCGTCGGCGTGGTTGTCGCCGCGCTGGTCCTGCTCTTCCTGGGCGTCACATCCGCCATCGCTTTCCTGATCGGCGCGATCCTGTCGGGGGCGGCGGGCTTCATCGGCATGAACATCTCCGTTCGCGCCAATGTGCGCACTGCCGAAGCCTGTCGCGGCACGTTGCAAAGCGGGCTGACGGTGGCGTTCAGGGCAGGCGCGATTACCGGCATGCTCGTCGCGGGCCTCGCCCTGCTCGCGATATCCGTCTTCTTCTGGTATCTGACCGGCCCGTCTGGTTATGCGCCCGACGACCGCCTCGTCATCGACAGCCTCGTCGCGCTGGCCTTTGGCGCATCGCTCATTTCCATCTTCGCGCGGCTGGGCGGCGGCATCTTCACCAAGGCTGCCGATGTCGGCGCGGACCTAGTGGGCAAGGTCGAAGCCGGCATCCCCGAAGACGACCCCCGCAACCCCGCCGTCATCGCCGACAATGTCGGTGACAATGTGGGCGATTGCGCTGGCATGGCCGCCGACCTGTTCGAAACCTATGTCGTCACCATCGGCGCGACCATGGTGCTGACCGCACTGCTGGTCACCGGCCTCGACAATGCAGTGCTGCTCAACCTGATGGCGCTGCCGCTGATCGTGGGCGGCGTGTGCATCATCACCTCGATCATTGGCACCTATATGGTGCGGCTCGGCTCCAGCCAGTCGATCATGGGGGCGCTCTACAAGGGCTTCTGGACCACCGCCTTGCTCTCCATCCCTGCCATCTATTATGTCACCTGGCGCACGCTGGGCGACATGAACGCGGTGTTCGGGGCAGACCTGGATGGCGTGGGCGGTTATACCGGCATGGCGCTATTCTGGTCGATGATGGTGGGCCTCGCCGTCACCGGGCTTTTGGTGGTCATCACCGAATATTATACCGGCACCAATTATCGCCCGGTCCGCTCCATCGCCAAGGCGTCGGAAACCGGCCACGGCACCAACGTCATTCAGGGTCTGGCGATCAGCCTGGAGTCCACTGCCCTGCCGACATTGGTGATCGTCATCGGCATCATCGTCGCGCATCAACTGGCGGGCCTCATCGGCATCGCCTTTGCCGCCACCGCCATGCTGGCGCTTGCGGGCATGGTCGTGGCGCTCGACGCTTATGGTCCAGTGACGGACAATGCGGGCGGCATCGCCGAAATGGCGCATCTCGACGACAGCGTCCGGATCAAGACCGACGCACTGGACGCGGTGGGCAACACGACCAAGGCGGTGACGAAGGGCTATGCCATCGGCTCGGCGGGCCTCGCCGCGCTCGTGCTGTTCGGTGCCTATACCGAGGATTTGAAATATTATAACAGCGCGCTCGGCCTCACCGCGCCCGTCGATTTCAGCCTCTCCAATCCCTATGTCATCGTCGGCCTGCTGCTCGGCGCGCTGCTGCCCTATCTGTTCGGGGCAATGGGGATGACCGCCGTAGGCCGCGCGGCGGGCGACGTGGTCAAGGATGTCCGCGCGCAATTTGCCGAGAATAAGGGCATCATGGATGGCACCAGCAAGCCCGACTATGCCCGCACCGTCGATCTGGTGACGAAGGCCGCGATCAAGGAAATGATCGTCCCCAGCCTGTTGCCGGTGCTGGCCCCGATTGTCGTCTATTTCGCCATCTCGGCGGTCGCGGGCGTGTCCAACGGCTTTGCGGCGCTCGGTGCCCTGTTGCTGGGCGTCATCGTCTCCGGCCTGTTCGTCGCACTGTCGATGACATCGGGCGGCGGCGCATGGGACAATGCGAAGAAATATATCGAGGATGGCCATCATGGCGGCAAGGGCAGCGAAGCCCATAAGGCGGCTGTGACCGGCGATACGGTGGGCGATCCCTACAAGGATACCGCCGGGCCAGCGGTCAACCCGATGATCAAGATCACCAACATCGTCGCGCTGCTGCTGCTCGCCGCGCTGGCGCATGGGGCGTAATTGAAGAGATGGCCCGCCCGGCGCGATCCGGGCGGGCTGTTCGCCTCATGGATGTTCCGGCGGCCATTGCCGCGTCGTGTGGATCAGGACGAGTATCCACACCGTTTCGTCCATAACTTCGTAGATGATGCGATAGCTGCGATGCGGGGTCAGTTCGCGCGTGCCCGCAACCTTCCCCACATGACCAAGCATGGGAAAGTCCGCAAGCTGGGCAACGGCTTGGCTGAATAGGCCATCCAATCTCACCGCAGCAGCCGGGTCACGCACAGCAAGATAGTCAAAGATCGCCGCGCGGTCCTGCTCCGCCTCCGGCGTCCAGACGATATTCACGCCTGATCGAGCAACCGCGACCGGCGGGCGGCAAAGTCAGCATCGACAGCCTCATTCGAGCGCCCCTGCCCCTCCTGCGCCGAAGCGCGGGCCTTATCGACCTTGCGCTGCAGAAAGTCGCCATGGTCACGCTGCGCCTGCTGCTGCTGAATAAAGTCCCGCATCAACTCGCGAACAACCTGAGAGGCTGGCCGATGGCTGGCCTCGGCTTCGGCCATGAACGCGGCGCGCAAATCGGCTTCCAGCTTCATGGTGAATATCGCGGATTTCGACATGCTATCCTCCGGCGGGTACTAATGATGTATATACCCAACAAACCATGGCGACAATCGGCATGTCGTCCATCGTTCGAGCGAAAGCTGGAATCGCGCCATTCTTCATGCCAGAAGCCTTGTCCGATACAGGGGCTTAGCGACGCACATGACCAACCGGCTTTATTATGGCGACAATCTGGACGTGTTGCGGACGCACATCCCTGACGACAGCGTCGATCTCATCTATCTCGACCCGCCGTTCAATTCCAATGCGGGCTATAATGTGCTGTTCAAGTCCGCCAGCGGCGCGGGTGCCGACGCCAGCATAGAGGCGTTCGACGATACCTGGACCTGGGGCGAATCCAGCCAGAATGCGCTGATGGACATTGCCAGCGGCACCAACCGCCCGCTGACCGTGATGATGAACGCGATGCACAGTGCCATCGGTGAAAATCCGCTGATGGCCTATCTGGCGATGATGGCGGTGCGGCTGGTGGAACGATCGGAGCGATTGACTTTTCAGCGATAAAAATGCTGCATAATAGCTATGTATCTGTTGTTCGTAGATGAGAGCGGCACTCCGCCAAAGCCTGATAGCTTTGGGCAAAATTACTTTGTTATCGCAGGTTTGGTTGTCCCTGAAGATCGTTGGGTTGGCCTGAATGACAAACTTTCCGGACTCAAGCGCGCATCAGCCTACTTCGGAGAGGTGAAATGGCGATATTTCGCTCCAAATAACAATGACCGAGATAACCCAATGGCAGATTGGGACGTCGAAAGGCGCAATGCGTTCAGAAATGCCGTTTTTGCGATCATAACGGAAATCAAATCCTGCAAGATAATCGCCTGCGTGAGCGAGGCCCCAACCGCCTATGGTATTGGCCCCGTGAAATCTCAAAGCGACCTCTATTTCCGGACCTACAAGCCCGTTACGGAGAGATTTCAGTATCTTTTACAGGATATTACGCGGACCAGCGGGCGAGATAGTTATGGACTTATCGTCGCCGACCATCGTGGACGAGGTGACGACGAACAAATGCGTCAGCAACATGAACGGCTGGTACGAGAGTCTGGGCAACATACGTCTAATTATGCCAATTTCATTGAAGGCCTGTTTTTCTCGCCCAGTCACATGAGCGTCGGAATTCAACTTGTTGATATGATTGCAGGCGCAATTTGGCGCGCACAAAGTCACAATGATCGAACATGGTATGACAGAATCCGCCCATCGTTCCGTGCATCGCCAACTGGAACAATTGACGGTTATGGAATCGCCCGTTTTCCAAAGGCGGGGTGGCGTGGAACGATATTAGATTAGACGCCGGGTGAGGCCATGGCCCCAACGTGCTAGGTGACGCACTCCCGGCTCGACAAATATATATATTGGGCGAGAGCATGTCAATTTCCTCCGTCCATTGTCCAAGTTTCAGCAATGGATATGCTGGCAAGTCGTTGGTTTTCCGAGCGAAAAGAAGGGCGGGGACAAGGGCGTCGATGGCTGGTTCAACTATCTGGCGGCAGGTGGCAAGATCGAGACCGGGGTCATATCGGTCAAGGCGGGCGACAATGTGAACCCCAATATGGTCCGCGACCTTGGCCGCGTGATGGAGCGCGACAAGCACCGCTTCGGGCTGTTCGTCATGAAGGGAATGCCGACCAAGGGGATGCGCGACGAAGCCGCGTCCCAGCCAGTCATCGAAACCGAATTCGGCCGCTTCCCCGCGCTGCAATTCGTGACGCTGGCCGAACTGTTCCAGGGGCTGAAACCCAAATTGCCCCCGCTGATCAGCCCGGTGAAAAAAGCGTCGCGCGTCGAAACCCGCAAATCGCACCAGCTCGGTGCGCAAGGCGGCCTGTTCGGCTGAACCAATTTCGGCTATAGAATGTTATCCCTTTAACGTTCCGTCCGGTCACGCCAGCGCCTGTTTTAACCCTTTGTTCAGAACCCAGGCCCACTCTGGCGCATCGGTCGGCCAAGGGGGGGGGTGGCCAAACCACGCCGGATTTCCCCGCCATGCCCGAAGCGGCAAGGCATAATATGATAACCGGATACCGTGAAATGCCCTGTGCCATAGCTATCGATGAACCCGCCCGGATAGCGGCGCTGCGCCGCTATGGGATTTTGGACACCCCGGCCGAAGGTGCCTTCGACAAGGTGACCGATCTGGTGCGGACCTTGTTCGATGTGCCCATTTCGGCCGTGTCGCTGATCGACACCGAACGCCAATGGTTCAAGTCGATCACTGGCCTCGACATATCCGAAACCGCGCGCAGCATGGCCTTTTGCGACCATGCCATCCGCCAGGACGAACCGCTCGTCATCACCGATGCGCAGGCCGATCCGCGCTTTTGCGACAATCCGCTGGTGACCGGAGAGCCAGGCATCCGCAGCTATGCCGGGGTGCAGTTGCGCACGCCTGATGGCCATAATCTGGGGTCGCTCTGCGCCATCGACACCCGCCCCCGCACCTTTTCGCCCGAACAGATGGAAGTGCTCAAAGGCCTTGCCCCCATCGTCGTGGAGCAGATGGAATTGCGGCTGCTGGCCGAGCGCGATCATCTGAGCGGAGCGCTGACCCGGCGCGCCTTCATCGCCGAACTCGACAAGCGGATCGCGCTCTTCACCCGCCACCGCCGCCCGGCCGCGCTGGTCCTGCTCGACATCGACCATTTCAAGCAGATCAACGACCGCTATGGCCATCCGGCGGGCGACCGCGTAATCGAAGCGGTCGCGGCACTGTGCAAGGGCCTGTCCCGTCCCAGCGATGCGTTCGGCCGGATCGGCGGCGAGGAATTCGGCCTGCTGCTGCCCGAAGCGCAGGAGGCCGATGCGCTGGCCGTCGCCAATCGGATACGGTCAGCGATCGAGCGGTTCGAGATCACCAACAATCCGCCGCTGCATGTCACCGCCAGCTTCGGCGTCGCCACGATCGGCGCGGGGCGCATGTCGAGCGAGGCCTGGCTGTCGGCTGCCGACGCCGCGCTCTACCAGGCCAAGCGCGCGGGGCGTAACCGCGCCATACTGGCCCCGATCGAGGCCGTCCGCGCCGCCTGATCCGCATGGGGTGACGCGACCATAATGGACGGAAATCCGGCCTGATCCCGGCCCGTAATTTGCGCCATATCGGACCAGCACCATAATGGTCCAGGGTCCGCTTGGCGCGGTTCGCCCCTCCATCCACCCCGTCTTCCTCATCATAGGGGGAGGCAGGGATGCGGCTTAGCTGGCCGGAAATTCGCACGAATGCAGCTCATTTCGCTGCCGAATGGCAGGGCAAGGGCTATGAAAAGGGCCAGACCCACAGCTTCTACGACGAATTTTTCGGCATTTTCGGCGTACCGCGCAAGCAGGTCGCGGTCTATGAACAACGGGTCAAATCGCTCGATCCTGCGCGGTCCGGCGGTTTCATCGACCTGTTCTGGCCCGGCACGCTGATCGTCGAACAGAAAAGCGCGGGCCGCAACCTCGACCGCGCCATGGCCCAGGCGCTCGATTATTATGACTGGCTGCCCGACGTGCAGCGCCCCCGGCACATGATGGTGTGCGATTTCCAGCGCTTCGAGCTGGTGGACCTGGAAACCCGCCGCGAATGGCGCTTCCCGCTGACCGATCTCAAGCGCCATGTCGAAGCCTTCGGCTTCATCATCGGCGTCCAGCCGCGCCTCTTCCGCAACCAGTCGCCGGTCAACCGCCAGGCGTCGGAACTGATGGGCCGCCTGCACAATGCGCTCGCCGCCGATGGCTATGTCGGGCATGATCTGGAGCGGCTGCTCGTCCGCCTGCTCTTCATCCTCTTTGCCGACGATACCGGCATTTTCGAGCGCAAGGACCAGTTCCTCACTTTCCTCGAACGGCGCACCCGCACCGATGGCCGCGACCTTGGCCGCTGGCTCGGCGAACTGTTCCAGACGCTCGACACCCCGCCCGACCGGCGCCAGCAGAGCCTCGACGCCGATCTCGCCGACTTCCCCTATATCAACGGCGAACTGTTCCGCGAACGCATCGCCATGCCCAGTTTCGATGCCGCGATGCGGACGATGCTGCTCAACGCCAGCCTGTTCAACTGGGGCGATGTGTCGCCCGCCATTTTCGGGTCACTGTTCGAAAGCGTGATCGACACGGTGACCCGGCGCAAGCAGGGCGCGCACTACACGCCCGAACAGGCGATCCTCAAGGTCATCGAACCGCTGTTCCTGGACGATCTGCGCGCCGACTTCGCCCGTGCCAGCGCGCTCAAATCGGGCCGCGAGCGCGCCTTGCGCGCGCTGCATCAGCGGCTGGGGACGATGGCTTTCCTTGACCCCGCCTGTGGCGCGGGCAATTTCCTGGTTGTCGCCTATCGCGAGCTGCGCGAACTGGAACGCGACATATTGCGCGAATTGCTCACCATCGACGGGCGGGTCGAACTGGTCATGGATGTCGCAGCGCTCTCGAAACTGGATGTCGATCATTTCTTCGGCATCGAAATCGACGAATTTCCCGCCATGATCGCGCAGGTCGCGCTATGGATGACCGACCATATCGCCAACACCCGCCTGGCCGAGGATTTCGGCCAGCATTATGCGCGCATCCCGCTGGTGAAGGCACCCGGCATCCACCATGGCGACGCGCTGGAGCTGGACTGGAATCGGGTCGTCGCGGCGCACGACTGCACCTTCGTCTTCGGCAACCCGCCCTTTGTCGGCGCGAAATATCAGAGCGAAGCGCAGCGGTCGCAGGTCCGCCGCCTCGCCGCCCTACCCGGCAGCGGCGGCACGCTGGACTATGTCGCCGCCTGGTTCCTTACGGCCGCCCGCTATGTCGCGGGCGGCGACGCGCGCATTGCCTTCGTCTCCACCAACTCGATCGTGCAGGGCGAACAAGTGGCGCAGCTCTGGCCGCTGATCTTTCGCGCAGGCGTCGAAATCGCCTTCGCCCACCGCACCTTCGTCTGGCCCGGCCGGGCGGCGGTCCATTGCGTCATCATCGGCCTCGCCCAGCGCCGCGACGAACCCGCGCAAAAGCGGCTGTTCAGCTATGCCGACGCCAAGGGCGAACCGACCGAAACCCGCCATGGCGCGCTAACCGCCTATCTGTTCGATGCCCGCGACGCCGACCGCCATCTGGTGGTGCGGGAGGAGAGCCGACCGATCAACGGCGCACCGCGCATCATTAGTGGGTCACAACCCATCGATGGCGGCCATCTCATATTCTCCGATAGCGAACGCGCGGCGTTTCTGATCCTGGAGCCTGATGCTGAGCCTTATCTGCGTCCCTTTTTAGGCGCGGAAGAATATCTGAACGGCGGGTCGCGATGGATATTGGCGTTGCAGGACGCCCAGCCATCCCACTTACGCGCCATGCCTCATGTGAGAGATCGCATGCGGCGTGTCAGAGATTTTCGACTGCAAAGCAAACGCCTCAGCACCTTGGCGATCGCGAACGAACCGGCGCGCTTCAATGTCACGGTCATCCCGACCCTGCCCTTCCTCGCCATCCCCGAAGTCAGTTCGGAACGCCGCGACTATATCCCGATCGGCTGGCTGGAACCGCCGACCATTCCCAGCAACAAATTACGCATCCTGCCCGATGCGACGCTGTGGCATTTCGGTGTCCTGACCAGCCACATGCACATGGCATGGACAATGCACATTGGCGGCCGCCTCAAGAGCGACTTTCAATATGCCATTGGCCTAAATTATAACGGCTTCCCTTGGCCCGATTCCTCTCCGGCCCAGCGCGCCAGGATCGAAACCCTCGCGCAAGCCGTCCTCGACGCCCGCGCCCTCCCCCGCAACGCAACATCGACCCTGGCCGATCTCTACGACCCCGACACCATGCCCGCGCAATTGCGCAAAGCGCATCATGACCTCGATCTCGCGATCGACCGACTCTATCGCAAGGCGCCCTTCGGGTCCGACCGCGAACGGGTGGAATATCTCTTCACCCTCTACCAGCGGCTAATCGACCCGCTCCACAATGTAAAAAACCGCCGCATAATCCGCCAGCCACTGTCGCTTTAAGTCGCCAAGCCATGGCATCGGGGTTGTATGGCTTGATCATGCTATCCGTGCTCGTTCCCCATCCCGCAGCGACTGGCCAGCGGTTTCCGGCATGAAGCGCAGCGCGATCAGTCCCACGACACAGGCCAGCATCATGTAGAAGGCGGGCATGAGTTCGTTGCCGGTGAGGCCAATGAGGCTACTGCCGATGGCAGGTGCCGTGCCCCCGAAAATGGACGTCGCGACATTATAGGCAATGGCGAAGCCCGCAAAGCGGACGGACGTCGGGAACAAGGCGGGGAAGGTCGCCGATATAGTCGCAAGTTGCGGCACATAGAGCAGGCCCAGCAGGGCAAAGCCGACCACCGCCCCGACGAAACCCGTCGCCATCAGCAAATAGGCGGGCACCACCAGCAGGAACAGGCCGATGAGCGAGAAGCGCCACAGCGGCTTGCGGCCGACCCGGTCGGACAGCGCCCCGGCGAAGGGCAGCAGCACCATCATGAACATCATGCCGATGATAGGCACGATCAACGCCTCATTGGCGGACAGGCCCAGCCGCCGCTGCAGATAGGTCGGCATGTAGCTGAGCAGCGTATAGTTGACGATGTTCAGCGCGGTGACCAGCCCGCCCATCACCAGCAGGGTGCGCCAATGGCCGGTGATGAGCGCGCCCAGCGTCGGCGAAGCGACCTTGGCTCCCTGCGCGGCTTGTTCGGCCTCCAGAAAGACCGGCGTGTCCTCCATCTTCGATCGCAGATACATGCCGACCAGACCCATGGGACCGGCCACCATGAAGGGGACGCGCCAGCCCCAATCATACATGGTGGCGTCGCCCAGCAACAGCGAGAAGCCAAGCATCAGCAGCGCGCCCAGCGAGAAGCCCGCCAATGTCCCGAACTCCAGGAAACTGCCGCAAAAGCCGCGTTTGTCGTCGGGGGCATATTCGGCCATGAAGGTCGCCGCACCGCCATATTCGCCGCCGGTGGAAAATCCCTGCACCATCCGCAACAGGATCAACAGCGTCGGTGCCCAAAAGCCGATCGTCGCATAATCGGGGATCAGGCCGACGCACACCGTCGCACCCGACATCATCAATATGGTGAGCGCCAATACGGACTTGCGCCCCATCCGGTCACCCAGCGGTCCCCAGAAGAGGCCACCCAGCGGGCGCACCAGGAAGGAAATGGCGAAGGTCGCCAGCGCGAACAGCACCGCCTCCTCCGTGTTGCCGGGAAACAGCGCGGCGGAGATATAGGTCACGCCATAGGCATAGATGCCATAGTCGAACCATTCGGTCGCATTGCCCATGGCGGACGCACCGATCGCCCGGCGCAAAGTGGTCCGATCGACGGCAGGCTGGAGCGGGGCAGTAGGATGGGGCGCGGGCATGGATCTATCCTGAAAGGGGGAGCGGCGATCGGTCGGCCGGTTCGCCTTCGTCGGGCGCACTCTGTTCCGGGGCATGGGGATCGAGCATCGCGGCCACGGGCGTGGTGCGGGGCAGTATCTGATAGCTTTGCTGGTCGTCGCCCGGAACTGGCAGGGACGATGCCTGACGCCAGAGGCCAAAGACCAGCGTGCCACCCGCAACGGCGGCGATGAAGAGGAACAGCCCGCTCGCACCGAACAGCGTCATCGCCGCCGCCGCGCCGGTCGGTCCCAATGCCGCGCCGATCGAATAGAGCAGCACCAGTGCGCCGCTGGCCGCGACGCGGGCCGCCGGGTCCAGCCGGTCATTGGTATGGGCGACGCAAAGCGGATAGAGCGCGAAGCTGAGGCCACCAAACAGGCCCCCCAGCGTCAGCAAGGGCAGGCCGATACCATCGACCATGGTCAGCGCAAGGCAAACGGCCATGGTCGCGCCGAAGCTGGTGACGATAACCCGGCGGCGATCGAACCGATCCGACAGCCGCCCCAGCGGCCATTGCAGTGCAACCCCGCCCAAAATGACGATGCTCATGAAACTGGCAGTCTGGGACAGGTCCAGTCCCAGCCGTCGGACATGCACGGCGGCGAGGCCGTAGAAAGCGCCGAGCATCAATCCCGTCGTCATCGCGCCGACGAAACCTAGCGGCGACGAAGCATAGAGTTGCCGCATCGTACAAGGGGCATTCTGCCCCGGTAGCGGCGCGGCGATGCGGGTGAGGACGACCGGGATGACCGCCAGCGAAATGAGGATGGAGGCGATCAGGAAAGGAATGGACGGGGTGCGGCCGAAATTGAGCAGAAATTGCCCCAGCGCCTGCCCCGAATAGAGGGCGATCATATAGCCCGCCAAAATGCTGCCCCGCGTGTCCGGTTCCGCCCGCTCGTTCAGCCAGCTTTCCAGGCATATGAACACGCCCGCCACGCACAGCCCGTCGATGAACCGCAACGATGCCCAGAACAGCACATTCTGGAACAGTGCATAAGCCAGCGTGCTGGCCGACAGCAGCGACACGAAGGCGGCAAAGGCGCGGATATGTCCGACTCGCTGTACGACAGGCGCGGCGCGCAGCGCGCCAACGGTCAGCCCGGCGAAATAGGCGGTCGCCACCGCGCCGATCATCAGCGTGCCACTGCCCCCCCGTTCCAGCCGCAGGCTGATCAGGGTGGACAGAAAGCCGCTGCCCGCCATCAGCATGAAGATGGCGGCCAACAGGCTGCGAACCGGGAGTATCGATGACAGCATGCGGAAAGCGGCGGCTTAGGCCGCCTGACGCCCTTCGCTCTGATCGGCCACATCCTCGATCAGCCGCTGGTGCAGGACACGCACGGCCGTATCGAAATTCGCGCAATCGATGATGAACTGTATGTCCACGTTGCGGATCTGATGCTGCATCGCGATCATGTCGATATTCGCCTGTGCCAGTGCGTCGAGCGCATCGGGCACTAGTCCGGGCCGCGATATGTCGCTGCCGATCACCGATACCATGGCCACAGGCTGCGCGGAGATGGCGGCATCGGGGTAGAGCGATTGCAGGTCGGCCATGATCCGCTTCACCGTCGCCGCGTCGATCGACAGATAGTGGGTGATGGTATTGGCGTTGGAGGATTTGCTGACGATCCAAGCGCCATGGCGCGTCAGCGCGTCCAGGATCGCGGCATCATAGCCCTTCTCCCCGACCATATCCTGCTCGAAGAACTGGAGCGCCTGCATCGATCGCACACCGGTGATGATTTCGACGCGTGGCGTGTCGGACACATAGTCGCCGCAGATCAGCGTCCCTTCATCTTCGCGATCGAACGTGTTGCGGACGCGCAGCGGGATGCTGGTCTGGCGCAGGCCACGGCCCGCGCGGGGATGGATCGCCTCCATACCCAGATTGGCGAGTTGATCGGCCACGTCATAATTGGTGCGGCCGATCTTGCGCGCGGCGGCTTCCCCGACCAGGCGGGGGTCGGCGCTCGACAGGTGAAATTCCTTGTGAATGATCGCTTCGCGCGCATGGGTCAGCACCGCGATCCGCGAGAAGGTCATTTCCGAATAGCCCCGCGCATAGCGCCGCACCATGCCTTCGCGGCATCCGGCATAGCCCGTGACGATCGGCATCGTATGGCGCAGGTCGATAGGCTCCAGCGCCTCCACGATCCGCTCGTCAAGGCTGCGCAAATCATCCTGGTCCCACAGCGTCAGATCGACGAACGCCGCATTGATCCCACGATCGCGCAACAACAGCGCAGTGCTGTGCGCACTATGCGCCTCGCCGAGCCCGGCCAGCAATTCGCGTACCGTCAGCAACTGTTCCTTGACGCAGAAGCGCCCATGGCTGCGCAATCGGCCGAGATCCGCAAGGCAATCCTGGACCGCCGCGATCCGCAGATCGACAAAGGCATTGGCCTCCTCCAGGCTGGCGGTGCGCGCGAACATCTCGCCATTGCGATCGTGCATCGCCTCGCGCACCTTGGCCATCGCCTCAAGCCAGCCGTCCGCCCCATCATCGGCGATGAAGCGGCCATAGACGCCCGGCACGCCGGATTTCTTATGTTCCAGCAACAGGTCGGTCATGCCCGCATAGGCGGATACGACGAAGATGCGGTTGTAGAGATCGTCGCCGCTGCGGCCTGCGATCAGGACATTGTCGAACAGGCTGGCCGTGGCCGCCATCGATGTGCCGCCGATTTTCTCGACGCTATGCAGGCCGCTCATGCCATCACCTCCGCAACCAGATCGCCATGACAGACCCTGATCGCTTCCGCCTCTCGTGCCGCAATGAAGGACGGGCGCGGCGTCGCGGGGCCGAAGGGCGCGACCAACTGATTGGACATAGCATTATAGACCATGAAGGCGTTGGCGCGGGGAAAGGGCGTGATATTGCCGTTCGATCCGTGCATCAGGTTGCAATCGAACAGGATGACCGTTCCGGGCTTGCCCGTCGGCGCCACGATACCATGCTTGTGCGCAAGGTCGGCCAGGCTGTCCTCGTCTGGGACGCCATATTCCTGCTTCTTGAGCGACATCTTATAATGGTCGTCGGGCGTTTCACCCACGCAGGTCAGATAGCTGCGGTGCGATCCGGGGATCAGCATCAACGGGCCGTTATGCGGCGTATTATCCGCCAGCAGAACCGACATGGACAGGGCGCGCATGCGCGGCATCCCGTCTTCCACATGCCAGGTCTCGAAATCCGAATGCCAGTAGAATTCCTTGCCCTGGAACCCCGGCTTGTAGTTCAGGCGCGACTGGTGAAGATAGACTTCGTCATTCAACAGGAAGCGGGCGACGTCGGCGAGCCGGGCGTCGGCCGCCAGCCGGTGCATGACGCGGCTCTGGCTGTGAATTTCGAAGATCGAGCGGATTTCACCGCCACCCGGTTCGGTGATCACCGTGTCGCCATCCAGCGCATCGGGATCGGCCAGCAGGGAACCGGCCTCCTGTTGCAGGAAGGCGACTTCCTGCGCGGAGAAGATATCCTCCAGCACCAGATAGCCGTCGCGCTCGAACTGCGCGGCCTGCGCTTTCGAGAGCGGTGCCGCCTCGCTCCAGTCGCTATGGACGACCGGATCGAGACGGGGCAGGAATTGCGGTTCCGCCATTTTGCGGGATGGGTAGATGTCTATCATGGGACTCCCCCTTTCTTTATGATTTCAAGACGTCAGTTCGGCCGTGCGGACCATGTCGGCCTCTGCGGGATAGGCGCCATTCTCATCATGCACTTCGCGGCCGGTGACCGGCGGGTTGAAGACGCAGACGGTCAGGATGTCCGTTTCGGGGCGCACGATATGGCGGTCATGGGCGTTGAGCGCATACATGGTGCCTGCGGCCAACTGGTGGGTTTCCCCCGTGCCCAGATCCTCGATCGTGCCCTTGCCCTTGAGCACCAGCACGGCTTCGAGATGATTTTGATAATGCATCTTCAGCTCTTTGCCGGCGTACATGGTGGTGACATGGTAGGAGAAACCCATGCCGTCATCCTTGAGCAGCAGGCGGGCGCTTTCCCAGCCATCGGATTTGACGTTATGGTCGGACTTGCGAATGTCGGTCAGTTTACGGACGATCATGCGATATCTCCTTATTCCGCCGCCACGCCAAAGGAGGCGGCAAGCGTCTCGCGCACGCTGGTTTCCAGTATGTCGAGACCGGCCGAAAGGACGGCGTCGTCGATGATGAGCGGGGCGAGCACCTTGACGATTTCGTCATGGGGGCCGCTCGTTTCGATGATGAGGCCGCGCGCGAAGCAGGCGGCGGTGATGACGGACGCAATCTCGCCCGACCCGACGTCGATGCCGCGCATCATGCCGCGCCCGCGCGTGGTCAGCCCATGTTCGCGGGCCATCTTGTCGAGGCGGTTTTCCAGCAGCGCGCCGCGACGGCGCACATCGGCGGCGAAGCTGTCATTGCTCCAGAAATGGCGCAGGGCGGCCGTCGCCGTGACGAAGGCATGGTTGTTGCCGCGGAAGGTGCCATTATGCTCGCCCGGCGACCATTGGTCGAGTTCGGCGCGGAACAGCGTGAGCGCAAAGGGCAGGCCCATACCCGACAGCGACTTGGCCAGCGTGACGATGTCAGGCGTGAAACCCATATCCTCGAAGCTGAAAAAGCCACCGGTGCGGCCGCAACCGGCCTGAATATCATCGACGATCAACAGGGCACCATGCCGCTTGGCGATTGCGGCAATCTTGCGCAGCCAGGCCGGCGACGCGGCGTTGAGGCCGCCTTCGCCCTGTACGGTTTCCACCAGGATGGCGGCGGGTGCATCCAAGCCGCTGGACGGGTCGGAAAGCCGCTGTTCCAAAAGGTCGGCGGTATCGACGTCGGGGCCGTGATAGCCGTCATAGGGTTCGTGGCTGACATGGCTGAGCGGCACGCCCGCACCACCGCGCTTGGCGGCATTGCCGGTGCAGGCCAGCGCGCCCAATGTCATGCCATGGAAACCGTTGGTGAAGGCGATCACCATTTCGCGGCCCGTAATCTTGCGCGCCAGTTTGATCGCGGCTTCCACCGCATTGGTGCCGGTTGGGCCAGTGAACATCGCGCGATAATTCAGCTTGCGCGGCTGGAGGATCACCTCCTCGAAAGTTTCCAGAAAGGCCGCCTTGGCATCGGTATGCAGGTCCAGCCCATGAGTAATCCCGTCGGCCATGATATAGTCGAGCAGCGCCTGCTTGAGGATCGGATGGTTATGCCCGTAATTCAGCGTCGAGCAGCCCGATAGAAAATCGAGATAACGCCCCCCCTGATTATCGTGCATCCACACATTTTCGGCGCGATGGAACTGGCGCGGCATCGACCGGGCATAGCTGCGGACGATCGATTCCCGGCGCTCGTAAATGCCGGTATCGGGAATGATCTGGGTCGGTTTGGGGGTCATTGTCATGGGGGAAAGTCTCCGAATATCTATTGGCTGGCTTTGGAAGAGAGGGCGAAGGGACCGATCGTCGCTTGCCACTCGGTTTCATGCGCGCCGGCGAAATGAGCGTCGCGCTCGAACAGCGGGGCTTTGGTCAACTCAGCGCCTAGACGCCGGGCGATTCCTGCGAACAGTGCCCAGGAGGCTGCATTGTCCGGGGTTACCGTGGTGATCAGGTGCGTGACGCCGGTAGCCGACGGGCGGTCCAGCAAGGCGGCGATCATGCGCTGCGCCAGCTTTTCGCCGCGAGCCTCCGCAGCGACGGCGACCTGCCATATGAAGAAGCGACCGGGGTCGGCGGGTAGGCGATAGCCCGATACCCAGCCGACGATCTGGCCGTCGCGTTCGGCGACGATGCAGCTATCGGCGAAATGCGTGCATTGCAGCAGGTTGCAATAGGCCGAATTGCCATCGAGTGGCGGGCAGGCGGCGATCAGCGCGGTGATGGCAGGGCCGTCCTGCGCCACCGGCATGCGGAAATTCATAACTCGTCCAGTCTCATTCTCATGGGACGCAAAATTCCGTGGCGACAGGACCGTCGCATCGGTTTCACGATCAAATATGATTAGCCTCCCAAAGTATTTAACTATCTGGGCGAATCCCTTCGCCTCTGTTGCTGCGGCGCAATATATACATATGAACGCGAAATTTTCAACCCTTTGGCCGCAATGACTTCTCTGTCCGCCGTTTCGGCCTTGCATTATCCTTCATTATATAAAGGAAAATGACATTGGCATGGCACTGCGCAAACGGATAGCTATCAGCCATGGAATCCGACCTTTCGAACCCCACTCTCCAGGCGCTTCGTCGCATTCTGCGCGCGACCGAAATCGGCAGTCGCAAGCTGGCGACGACCACAGGGCTGACGCCCTCCCAGATGCTGGTCTTGCGCGAAATTGAGGGGCGCGATCAGGCGACGCCGAGCGCCATTGCGTCCGCTTTGAAATTCAGTCAGGCGACGATCACCAATGTCGTTGATCGGCTCGTGCTATCGGGCCTGGTAACGCGCGAACGCAGCGATCGCGACAAGCGCCAGATCATGCTCCATGCAACGGCGGCGGGACGGGATGCACTGGCCTGCGCGCCCGACTTGCTGCAGTCCCAATTCACTGACCGCTTCGCGTCGCTCGCCGCCTGGGAACAGGCGATGATCCTCGCCTCGCTGGAGAAATTGAGCGTCATTCTGGGCGCGCAGGACATGGATGTCGCGCCACTGCTCGATAGTGGTGCTATCGATCGGTCAGAGCCGGTTGCGATCTAGGCCAATAAGCCTGTTCGAATAGTCCGATGCGACCAGAAGGCGGAACCGGATTATTTACCCGGCGCGCGATAGGGGATGAAGTCGCCTAGCGCGCAGGCGCCACTGGTCATCCCGGTCTGCAGGTTGGCGGTCGTGGTCATGTCGCCGCGGCACAGTTGCGAGCCGAAGCTGCGCACGATCAAGGTGTCGCCATAGACGAGGCCGCTGCAGCTGCCGATCAACTCATTCTTGTAGATCAGCCGGTTGCTCACTCGATAGAGCAGCACATTGTTGCTGATGACGGTCAGATTGGTCCGTGGTTCGCGGTTGATGCAGCCTTGTTTTTCACCGGCCACCTTGCCTTCCAAAGCCTTCTCCAGCTTGGCCGCCTGCTTCTGCGTCAGCGGTGTGGGCGTATAGCTGCCGGTGCAGCCCGCCAACAGGAGCGGTATCATCCCTATCCATGCGCGCATCGCGACTCTCCCTTGTCGATCTTTACCCTGACGACGGCACCATAGCGCAAAAACCGTCAGGCCGCGTCCTTTGCCGCGCGGTGCTCGGCCAATTGCGCCACGTCGCGCGCGCGCATGAAGATATTGGTCGCGCGCTCCAGCCCGATCGTCGTCGGCACCGTCGCTTCGTCCCGCGCCCGCAGCGCTTCGACGGCTGCAACCCGCTCGACCAGCGCCGCATTGTCCGGCTCCACCGTCAGCGCGAACCGGCCATTGGAGAGCGTATATTCATGCGCGCAATAGACGGCCGTGTCCTCCGGCAATTCCGCGAGGCGTTGCAGATTGGCGAACATCTGCGCCGCCGTCCCCTCGAACAATCGGCCGCAGCCCATGGCGAACAGCGTATCGCCAACGAAGGCCATCTGCGCGTCGGCCAGATGATAGGCGATATGCCCCGCCGTATGGGCTGGGACCGCCATCACGGTCGCGACATGATCACCGATACGCACGCTATCGCCTTCACCGACCAGGCGATCGAGCGTCGCGATCTTCTCCGCCTCGGCCGCGGGTCCGGTGATGACGCAGCCAGTCGCAGCCTTGATCGCCGCATTGCCGCCGACATGGTCGCCATGCCAATGGGTGTTCCATATCTGGCCGATGGTCCATCCCCGCGCGGCCGCCGCCTCCAGCACCGGCTCGGCCACGGCCGGGTCGATCACGACCGTCTCGCCGCTCGTCGGGTCATGGAGTAGCCAGACATAATTGTCAGATAGAGCCGGGATGCGGGCAACCTCCAACATCGGGCTCACCATTGCCCGACATTGGGCATCGACACCCAAGGTTCCGCCGGGTCGAGCCGCCCATCCTGCAGCAATTCGACCGAAATGCCATCGGGCGTGCGGACGAAGGCCATATGCCCGTCCCGCGGCGGCCGGTTGATCGTCACGCCCGCATCCAGGAAGCGCTGGCACGTCTCATAGATATTCTCGACCCGATAGGCGATATGGCCGAAATTGCGTCCGCCATCATAGATTTCGGCGGGGCTGCCATCCTCCGGCGGCCAATTATAGGTCAGTTCGACCTGCGCATCCTCATCCCCCGGTGCGGCGAGGTAGACGAGCGTGAAGCGCCCCTGTTCGCTGTCGAATCGCTTGACCTCTTTCAATCCCAGCAGGTCGAAAAAGGCGATCGTCTTTTCGACGTCACGGACGCGGATCATGCTATGCAAGAATTTGGGCAAGTCTTTCTCCATTCGTCGCTATAAAGCAACGGTTCATCTGGGGGAGGGCAAGAATGCTCCCAAGATAAGGTCGCGCATCAACGCAGGGAAGAGGCAAGCATATGACATGGGACATGCGGGACAAGATAATGTTGGGCAGCGCCGCGCTGCTGGCGTTGGGGGTCGTTGGCGGCGGCTATCTTCTGGGAGACGGACTGCGGCGCGCCAAGGCGGCGGATCGCTCGGTCACGGTGCGCGGCCTGGCGGAAAAGGATGTCACGGCGGACCTCGCCACTTGGTCGATCAGCTATTCGGCGACTGGCTTCGACCTGCCGACCGTGCGCGCGGAAATCGACAATAATACCAAGGAATTGCAGGCCTATTTCACGGACCTCGGCTTCAAGCCTGCCGAACTGACCCCGACTGGCGCCGGGGTGAACCAATATCTCAACAATGGCGTCAACAATATCACCGTGACCCAGCGGATGTTGCTCCGCACGACTGACATCGCCCGCGCCCAGCGCGCCGTCGCGCAGCAGTTCGATCTGGTTCGGCGTGGCGTCACGCTGCAGGAAGGATCGGGCATGCGCTACAGCTTCACCAAGCTGAATGACGTCAAACCGCAGATGGTGGCCGCCGCCACCAAGGACGCCCGTGCCGCCGCCGAACAATTCGCCAAGGATGCAGGTTCCGGCGTCGGCGGGATCAAGAGCGCCACACAGGGCTATTTCTCGATCGACGCGCGCGATGGCGAAGGCGGCGACGGGTCAAGCGACACGCCCTACAAGAAGGTGCGCGTCGTCACGACCGTCGACTTCTACCTGAAATAGCGGACTTTAATCGCGGCGGTCGTCGCCAATCACGGCGCCCGCCGCACCACCGATGACCGCGCCTTCGGTCGTGCCGAGACCGGTCGCGCTGCCGACGACTGCGCCGCCGGTGCCGCCGATCAATCCGCCTGCCGTCGCGCCGCGCGAACAGGCCGTGGTCGCCATCGCGCCCGCCAGCAACAGGCCGATCGCCGCGACATTCTTTACATTGGGGGTCATCATCTCATCTCCGTTTCGGTGGTCCCGCTATACCCAAGCGAACGGACCGAACCGGAAAGCGGTTCCGTGACAAAGTCTTGCTGGACGGCCTTAGCCCGCAGGCTTGGCTACAGGTAAACGGGACAGATTATCCGCCGCCGCCTTGCCCGCTGCGGCGTCCGGCGCCAGGCGCACAGCCCGCTGCCAGGCGGATCGGGCGATATCCTCATGATCGGTCAGGATCGCGATATTGCCCTCCTCCAGCGCCACCGACGCATCGTCGGGCGAGAGCTGCACGGCGCGCGCGATATGCGCTTGGGCCAGACTCATTTCGCCGGACCGGCGCGCCAGCGTTGCCGACAACAGCCAGCCGAGCGGGTCTTTGGGTGCCTGGGTCAGCGCCACATCGATCGAATCGCGCGCAGCCTCCGTCTCGCCCAGTGCGACCAAGGCCCGCGCCCGATCGAGATGCACCTCGCCCTTTTCCAGCCCGTCGGGTAGACCGCGCGCTAAGGCCGCATCGAAATCTCCGCGCGCCTTGGCGGCATCCCCGCTGGCGAGCGCGGCATTGCCCGCCTGCGCCCACAGCCGCGCGCTTTGCACCATCTCGCCGCTCCGTTCAGCCTCTTCCGCAGCCTGCTGAAAGGCGATGATCGCGGGCGACCAGCGTTCGGCGCGCGCGAAGGCAAAGCCCATGCAGTGGCGCGCATAGAAGCCCCCGCCGTCGATCCGCCATTTTTCGGCAAAGGCGACCCCGGCGGTGGGATCTTCAAGCGCTTGGTCGAGACAGGCCTGGAAAGGCGCAGCGAATTTCGCGGGCACGGGAATTTTGCCGTCCTCCCGCGCGGGCGTGCTGGGCAGCGGCGCAGCGGCGACGCTGGCGGCGGCTTCCTGCTTCTCTTTGCGGCTGCGATTCATCACGGCCTCAATCTCAGGATCATAGGCCTGGGCCAACAGCATCAGGGGCAAGAGCGGCATCAATGGCTGTCCAACAGGCTGGCGACGGTGCGGATCAACAAGGCGATGTCGCCGTCGCGGGAAAGGCGATGGTCGCCGTCCTTAATCAGCAGCGTCTGCACATCCGATGAACGCAAACGGGCGGCCGCCTTCACCGCCACATACCAGGGCACGTCCTTGTCCTGCTGCCCGTGGAGCAGCCGTACCGGGCAATCAATGCCGATCTCGCCCTCCAATAGCCGCAACGCCTGACCCGACTGCCAAAAGGCCAGCGTCGTGACATAAGGATCGTCGCTATAGGCCGACGGCTCCTCGATCCGCCCCTCGGTCGCCAGCAGCGCCTTGTCGGCGTCGGTAAAGCCCCATTCGGTGAAATCGGGCGCGGCCGCGATGCCGACGATCCCCACAACCCGGCCGGGCCGGGCCAGCGCCACCAGTAGCGCGAGCCAGCCGCCCATCGACGATCCGACGAGCAGGACCGGTCCCTCGATCAGGCTATCCATCACCCACAGCACGTCATCGCGCCAACTGGCCAGCGTGCCATCGGCAAAACGTCCTTCGCTCGACCCGTTGCCCGCATAGTCCATCCGCACGATGGCCCGCCCTTGGCGCGCCGCCCATTGATCGAGCGCGACCGCCTTGCTGCCCTCCATGTCGGACATATAGCCCGGCAGGAAGAGGATGGTCGGCCCCGCCCCCGCCCGCGGGCGGCAGGCGAGACGCAGTCCATCGGGGCGGGCGAACAGGGTGATCGGGGTGGAATCGGGGTGGGTCATAGCGCCGTCATCCCCTCCGCTGGCGCACCCGTCCACCCCCGGCGCGCGATTTTGCAAAGAGGCATGAAATAATCCGCAACATGCGTTGACAGCTTTGGAGGCAGCGGCTAGTTGCGCGCTCCTACCCCGTGCCCAGATGGCGGAATTGGTAGACGCACCAGCTTCAGGTGCTGGCGATCGCAAGGTCGTGGAGGTTCGAGTCCTCTTCTGGGCACCAGCTACTCTCAAAGCATTGAAAATGCATGGGGATCGTCCAAAATACGGTCCCCCGAGAGCCTCTGCTACACAAAGCTGTTACACAATAGTGATCCCGGACCAGCCTCAATCCCGCAGAATTGTGGGAAAAATGGCCGCCGCTCCTGTTACACAAAGCTGCTACACAAATGCCCTTCTGGCCTGACAATCCGGCAGGGATGGTTTTACCTGCGACGCAGGGTTCCACGCGACCTCCGAGAGGCGATAGGACGGGCGGAGATATGGCGATCGCTGAACACGGACAGCCTTCGGATCGCACGGCGGCGATTGCCAGCAGCGGCCGCTCGATTGGAATTGATGTTTGAGGATGCCCGGTCGAATGGGGGGAAGGATGTCGACCTGACGCTCCTCAAGCCGCTCGATGACGATCTGCACGATATTGCCCCACGCACCATCAGCGCCTCGAAGAGCGAGGAGGCTCCTTGTCCCGGCGTGACGCTTGCAGACGCTTATGAGCGATATCTCTCCGATCCGACGCATCATTGGTCGGCGCGAACGCGAGAAACCTACGACACAGTCCGCAAGCTCGCGGTTTCCGTGATTGGGGCGGAAACCGAAATCCGAAGCCTCTCTCGCAGTCACATGCGTCATCTGATGGAGGTCTTGCGTTACCTGCCCCGAAACGCGACGAAGCTCTTCCCCGATCTCTCGCCCGAACAGGCTTCAGCCCAGTTGAAGGAGACCGGGAAGGGCGTGCCCATCAGTGTTGCGAACGCCAATGTCTATCTCAGCAGCCTGTCTAGCTTTCTCAACTGGGCGGTCGATGAAGAATTGGCCGAGCGTAACCCCGTGAGAGGACTCCGCTTCGCCGACAGCACGGCCAAGAAGGATAAGCGCAATCCATTCTCGCCAGACCAGTTGCGTCTCATCTTCCATGCTCCTCTCTATACGGGGTGCAAAGATGGCGGCCGGGGCTATGCGACGCCCGGTCATGAGCGCCCTCAAAATGCGCGCTATTGGGTTCCGCTGATCGCCTTGCACAGCGGGATGCGATTAAACGAGATATGCCAGTTGGACACGACAGATGTGCGGATGATCGATGGTGTACCCTGTATAGTGATCACGACAGAGTCACTGGTAGGCACCACGGATAAGCAGCTGAAGACGGGTGCGAGTGAACGGCTGATCCCCATCCATCAGCGCCTTCTCGATCTCGGCCTGATGACATACGTCGCACAGAAACGGCGAGCGGGGGAGGAGAAGCTCTTTGCTGAAATCGATCCCGGCACCAAGGGCGTCAGGGCCGTCGCGTTCAGCAAATGGTTCACCCAGTTTCTCGGCAACATCGGCGCGCGGCGCGAGAAGACCTGCTTTCATTCGCTGAGGCACTGTTTCCGGGATGAACTGAGGCATGCCCGAATCGATCACGATCTTGCGATGGCCCTTGGGGGATGGACGACGGGGTCTTCCGCACATGGAAAGGTTTCGGAAAATTACGGGCGGGGGTATCGGGTCGAGGTGCTGACGGAGGCTGTGAACAGACTCACTTTCGCCGATGTTGACCTCTCTCATATCGGACGTTGATCGTGAAAATCCAGCCACGACCCCGCTTCCGGGCGAAGCCACAGGTTATCAGCAGTTCCTGTGATGTTCTCTTTGCTCTACAGAGGAGCGCATCATGAGGACGTCTATGAATCAGGTATCCGGGTATCGCACGAGAAGGTTCAACCATGTCGGGTGAAATGATCCTCTATAACACCGAGGATGGCGTAACGGTCGTCCAACTGAGGGCGCGGGACGGATCGGTCTGGCTCAGTCAGGCCCAGATTGCTGAGCTTTTCGAAGCGACGAAACAGAACGTCAGCTTGCACATCCGGAATATCCTCGAAGATGGGGAACTAGAGGAAGGGGCAGTCGTCAAGGAATACTTGACAACTGCCGCCGACGGTAAGGCATATCGGACATTGCATTACAGCCTGTCCATGATCCTCGCTATCGGCTTCCGCGTGCGATCGGCGCGCGGCTTGCAGTTCCGGCGTTGGGCGGCGACCAGCCTGTCGGAATATCTGGTGAAGGGTTTCGTCATGGACGATGCCCGCCTCAAGGAACCCGGCACCGACTATTTCGATGAGTTGCTGGCCC
Organism: Sphingobium sp. RAC03; assembly: GCF_001713415.1. Lineage (GTDB taxonomy): Bacteria > Pseudomonadota > Alphaproteobacteria > Sphingomonadales > Sphingomonadaceae > Sphingobium. The sequence goes on from NZ_CP016456.1 coordinate 1,226,903, forward strand.
GCATTCGCGACATCCGGTCTTCGGAGCGGATGTTCTACCAGAAGATATTGGATATCTACGGCACCAGCGTGGACTACGACGGACATGCCGAAACAACCCAGCTTTTCTTCCAGACGGTGCAAAACAAAATGCACTGGGCGGCGCACGGTCACACTGCCGCTGAAGTTATCTCCGCCCGCGTCAGCGCCACCAAGGACCATATCGGGCTGACCTCATGGGCAAACCAATCCAAGGGCGGCCCGCCACGCAAGACTGACGTCACTGTCGCTAAGAACTATCTGTCCGAAGAGGAGATTCAAGCGCTCAATCGGATTGTGACCGCGTATCTGGAATTCGCGGAGCTTCAGGCGATGAGCCGAAAGCCGATGACGATGCGCGACTGGATCGCCAAGTTGGATGATTTCTTGGCGCTAAGCGATCGTGATATTCTAAGTCACGCGGGTAAGGTCAAGGCGGATGCGGCCAAGGCAAAGGCGCAGATCGAGTATGACAAATGGCATGCTGACCAATTGAACAAGCCCAGCATCGTGGAGCGGCATTTTATCGAAGCTACGGCAAAGGCCAAAAAGATCGGCGCATCTCGCCCCTCATCGAAACCCAAGGAGGCCTGAAGGAGCGGCGGCCATTTTTCCCACAATTCTGCGGGATTGAGGCTGGTCCGGGATCACTATTGTGTAACAGCTTTGTGTAGCAGAGGCTCTCGGGGGACCGTATTTTGGACGATCCCCATGCATTTTCAATGCTTTGAGAGTAGCTGGTGCCCAGAAGAGGAGAGCGCCGGTCTGGATTTGAGTCTTCGATGAGGACTGGACGGATTTCCGCCATTTCTGGGGTGGAGAATGTGGGTGCCAGAAGAGGAACCGCATCATGGCGACCTCCATCAGTGTCCTTGTTGATCATCCCTATGCGATCGCCCTCTTCGACGATGGCCTCGATGATTTCAGAAACGCCGTTGTTCCGATCATCGGCTGGGGACGAAGGGATATCATCGATGCGTGATGTCATGCTCGATCTCCGTAATGATAAAGTGAAGGTTGGACCGGCAGCGTCAGCCGCGATCGCCAGGAACGATGATCAGGCCGCCAGCGCAGACATCTGAACTTTGATCCGGTGGACGGTCGCCACGCCCACCCGATGTTTCCGTGCCGTCTCATTGATGCTGGTGCCCCGGATCAGGGCGCGTTTGATCTTGTCGACTTTGTCCGGATCGACGGGAGGACGACCGCCCTTCTTTCCGCTGCGTGCGATGCCAGCCTTGACCCTCTCGGAGATCATGGCGCGTTCAAATTCGGCGAAGACACCCAACATCCCGAACATGGCGCGGCCGGACGGTGTGCTAGTATCGAGCGCCTGCACATGAAGGTAGAGGTCGACGCCGCGCGCGGTCATGTCCCCCAGGAGGCTCACGAGATGCTGGAGGGATCGGCCGAGGCGGCAGACCGACCATGCCGCCACCATATCGAACTCCCGCCGGGCGATGCCTTTGAGGAGAGCATCGAGACCGGGACGGCGATCGCGTCCTTTCGCACCCGAGATGCCTTCATCGCTGAAGTGCGCGACGATGGTCCAGCCCATACGTTCGGCCGCCATATTGAGTTCGCGCAGCTGGTTCTCGACGGTCTGGCCGTCATTGGTCGATACCCGCGTGTAGATTGCCACCCTTTTCATGCGCTGGAAATTCTCATGAAGTGATGGTGCTGGCAATAACCACTTCAAAAGACTTCATAATGTCCTCGATCTTGATATTCTCCATGCTTCTGATGGGAGGGCTCATGGAGCATGATCTGCACGATTTGAGGGTGGGCGATCTGGTGATGCGCGAGATGGATAATCGCGGGCAGACCGAACGTCACATCGGTGAGGTTCTGTCGATCCGGGCACGCATCCAGTATCTCGATGTGGGCTATGACTGGCGAGAATGGTGGGACGTGACAACGGCATCGCTCCACCCATTTCGCCCCCTATCGAAGCCGGGCTATCGGCTGCGGAAAGCTGAGGTGGATCAGATCGACAGGCTGCGATTGCGATGACGAACCTTCTTCACCAGATATTTTTGATGGACCGCTCCCAGCAGGCCACCGCGAGATAGAGGGTTATTTAAACCTCTATCTTGACAGGGCGATATAGCCCCCTATCTTATACGGGGCGATTTAACCCTGTATATGGAGTGATGCAGATGCAACCCTATGACCCCGGCAAGTTCGCCAAGGAATACTCCACCCCTGAAGGTCAGAAGCTCTGGGAGATTCTCAACCAACCGGCCAACATTGCGCGCATGCAAACGGCCAGCGATCTCGGACAACCTGCATTGAAGCCCCTTGAGGACGCCCTGTTGGAAGGAGTGGGACCTGCGATCACCGACGACTGGATGAAGAAGATGGCCGGGAACATGGTCCGGCAGATCATGGAGGCGAACGGCTACGAGCATGATGTCGAAGGCATCAAGCTGGCGTCCTTCCCCTTCTACAAGGCGAGCCGTTACCGCCGTCGGGTGTCGGATGACGCGGTCAGCCTTCATGTGTTCCGGGACAGCGGCGATGCCCGGCAGTTGATCCTTACCGATGTCCGAAGCGATGAACATCTTCCTACCCCTCCGACGGGAAAGCGCTGGACCTACTATAATGTGTTGTCCTCCCCCCTGAAGGCTCAGATCGGTCTGGGCCTTGATCTCAAGGCCGCTGCCAATGCGGTAGAGAAGCATGGTTATCACATGCATCGTCAGGAACGCGTTTTGCGTCCGGGACCGGGCGGATCAGCCTGAGCCGCCGCATCGGTAGTGGTCGATCGGGCCATTCCAGTGGCACCGAATATGGAACGGGCAAATCGACATCAACGAAGTCACGCTAAACGGTGGCTTTGAGGGAAGCTTTGCAGGTGGGTTTTTGGAATGTGGAATGGGACTAGCAATCTGGTCATCGATCATCCCCACAGCATCATCACCAAGGACCACTCCTGCGCCGTCGGCATGGTCACCGACATGATGCGGCGCGATCGTTGATCGATATCGTCGGCGGACATCGTCGACGGCGATCGGTGATCAAAATCGCGGACAGGAATGTCTGTCATCCTGTGCATGGTCACCTCTGTCATCGTCGAGAACTGCCGCAGATGATCCAGTCCATGGCCGGAGTGCCAGTTGACCACCGGGCGGGCCCCCGCCGGGGACGCTGAGCTTTGCTGGGACGGAGATAGTGCCCCTTGCTCTATATATTATAAGGTAAGGGCACTAATTTTGCCCGGATCGCGCCAGCGAGACGGTGTCACTCCGGATCGCGTTGATGCGTGCATGCGACCGTCCGGGAAATCGATCCGGGCGCGTGTGTAGCCCGGAAAAATCTGATACATCCGTGCATCTGATCTTGTAGGCATAGATGCCGATTCCAGCGCATCCAGTTGCGGCCATCGCGACAGCAATGTGGGTGACATCAATGTCGGAAAACCGCGCACATCCGTGTTTTGGCCGTGATCATGACGCCGAACATCATCCTGATGGGATCATCAACCGGCCCACGATCCGGAGCAAGGTCCGTGCTGTTAAAGTTACGAATAAAGTCAGGCAACGAAATTGGAGAAATGGCGGAAATCTGCGGGATAGAGGCTGTGGGCGATAGGGGCGCACGAGAATATTGCGATTGGAGACGGTGCGTCGGTAGCCTTGGGGCATGAGATATCACCCCGCACCAGCGCCCAGTCGCGCCATCCGCAATTTCGAACGACAGAACGAGCTTGAGAACGCTGACGTCAGTATCGAGCAATTGGTCAACGCCATGCGTGCCGATCTCCAGAAAACACGACCAGACCTCACCGACTCAGAAATCGAGCAGCGGATTGAACGTCGCCTTCAACGTGGGATGCAGCCTACGACCTCCAAGCCATTGCCGCGACCAGTGCCCGTGAAGCCATCGGTCAAGAAATGCGCTCGCAAGAAGGGAGGTAGGCGGTGAGCAACCACAACATTGTCTCTGACCGGGAACTGATCGCAGCGGTCAAAACGCTCGACAGCCGGTTTGCCCCCCTGTTCGAAAGGGGACTTGCGGCAGGCCCATCGGCCCTCGAAATGCGCCTCGCCCAACACGTCGTTGGCGATGGCGAATATCACTGTCTTGCGCCCTACAAGGCGCTCGACGGTATGAACCATCTATTCTCCGAACGCGTCTCGAACGGCACGGCGAAAGTCCATCACTATCCGCTGTTTTCGAACATGCTCGCCATGTCCGAACCTAACGCCGACGGCAAATGGCCCAAACCAAAAACCCGTCTCCGGCTCGGCCCCCATCAGATTTTCACGTTCGAGTTCGACAAAGACGGCGCGGAATTTTTCATCGAGCAATTGGGCTGGTGTGACGCCAAGGCACCATTCAAGGCGTCTGCACTAGCAATTCTGCATGAAAGATTGCGAGAGTTTGCCGACTACGATCTCATGACAGTGGCGTGGTCGGGCGCGAAGAGCCTGCACATCCACCTGACCTTTACCACCCAGCTATTTCTGAATTCGCATGAACAGCCCTGTCCGACGACCATCCAACGTGGGCATCAGGCGCATTGGGAGATTCTAAGGTCAATCGTCATGGACACTTTGCGCCCATCGGGAGGTGTGCAGCCGGATGACAATCTGTCGAGAGCCACGTCGTTGCGTCGCACCCCGCGAGCGCTTCGGACATTGGAAAAACCCAATGTTCTGGGATTTGCGGCTGGAAGGCGCGTTCGACAGGTTCTACTGCTCGAGCAAGAGAGTAAGCGCCAGCCTGCGCTGAAACTGCTATTCTCCCCAAGCCTTTTCACCGTCGATAGCAATGTCCGAAAGCCGCGAGCCTATTCTCCAGATATGGCTATGCCTCCAGACCAGCATCGGCATTGCGAACGCCGCCTTGCTGGCCTCTATGAAGGAACAGGCCTCAGCTTTGTCCACCTTGTGCATTCTGGTGATGGTCACCGCGCACTGTTTCGAAACAGCCCCCGCGATCGCAATCCATCGACCTACATAGCCGAGGAATTTGTGACGCCCCGTTTTATCGGGACTGATGCCGATCTAGCACAAGCTGCTGGCTGCCCGCCTCTTCCCGCGCCTTTGGGCCACATGATCCGTATCTGGTGCGCAGAACTTGATCAAACCGATGAGCTAACTAATGGTCAGATCGCAGCGGCGCGTGAACTGATGGCATCAAATCTTCCGCGCTACATCGCGCTGGTTAAAGAGCCGATGATCCTCACTGCGGCAGAGGGGATCAGCAAAACAACAACTATCATCAATGACTTTGATCGCATCGATACGGCTGTCAACGGCGACGGTCGCCCGATGATGTTTGCCTTCGGCGACTATGCGAATGCCGGTGAAAAAGCAGAATATTTCAACCAACGCTGGGCGGGCTCGAAGCATTTTGCCGTCGTATGGAGATCATGGTCTCGGCTGTATAGCGACATTTGCGGCGAACTCGGCCGCGAAGTGCTGACCGAAGATGCAGCAATAGCCCAAGGACGATCGCTGTGGCGATTTATCGAAATGGCCCAGCCAGACGTGCGGCGAGAAATTGAACGGCAGCATCGTGACCTGTGGCACCAAGTTGGTGATCGGCAGCCCGTTGTTATGACCGTGCACGACGTCGCACATCGATGGGGTCAGTTCGGGCGCACGCGCCAGCTATTCAACCGCCACTATTTTGAGCTTGATGGCGGCGACATTGAGGAACGTAACCGGTCCGCGTTATCATGCCTCATACACGATGAGGTCTCCGTCGGTAATCTCGTTCGCATCCTGACTGGCGACCAGATGGCGTGGATCAACGACCTCAGGCGCGCTTCGGGCGACATTTGGGCTGAACCAAGGGTGGCCCAGCAAAGGCGCGCCTTTGCTCAACATGTCGAGACAAGTGGCAGCATCGGCTTTGATTTCCACGCCGTCCGAGAGATGATGACCCTGTCCTTCGACGAGGTCATTTTACGCAGAACCGCAGAATATCCGCCGTTTCCGCGTGGCGATCGTTATGCCTGTGATGGCGAGCATATGTTCGTTGGTCGTCGCGATTGGTGGATGGAGGGACCAGATCGCAAATTGGCGGACCGTATGCTATTTCTCACAACAGAGGCCGTCCCCACCCGCGTCGCCGAGAAGGCATTCGACGGTGACATTTTGTGCGCAAGCCCGACGCATCTACGGCTGGGCAAAGACCCACTATCGGTGGGTAGTTGGAAAGGCATCCGGTCGAAGCATGTCGACGATGTGACGCGTGATTATCATGACTTGGAGGACTGGACCATCATTGCCAACAAGCTAGGCGAGGGCATTACGAACGGAATGACCCATATGGCTGCGCGCGGCCGCAATGATCTGGCCTCGCAATCAATCGTGCAGGTGGTGACCATGCTTGACGAGGACCATCATCGCACCGTTCAGGCCCTGAATGCTTGGACCGGCCGCGAGGATTTGGTGCTCTCGACTCATATCGATCAGATCAACCAAACGGCTGGACGTAATCGGGGATTCCGTCGGCAGCCCGGCACCGAACATCGTCTGCTGATCAATCCGACGTTATATCGGGCGCTGATGTCGAGTCCGGTGGCGATGTCAGGTCTCCGCTACAGATTTGAGGTCAATTTGACGAAGAATCAGAAGCGCAAGGCGCAGGAGCAACGCAAGGCCGCATGATCCGATCACCCGATCAGTGCAGGGAAGGCATGATCATCATGACATGCTGGGGCAATCGGCCGCTGCACCGGTGAAGCATCGTCCGCTTTTGCGAGCCACTGACAAGGTGACAGACGGTCGAACGCCTGAATTTCTTCTCGGGAGACTCCCCAAATGCATACCATCAAGGAAAAAGGAACTCTATTGGCCTTATCGCTTCGACCGGACGCACGAGCAAACTGCATACGGCCGCGTAAGAAACCGATGTCACAAACGCGGGCAAGATGGTCGTGGAAATAGGCGCTATCAGTTCGGGCCGGGACAAGAGCGACGACTATGTCCACTTTCTCGGCAGACCACATCTCGTTGGCGCGCCGGAGCCAACTTGTCATCCGGGAAAACGGCGGATTCATGAAAGCGAAGCGACCTGACCATTCGTCCCGGAGACCGTCACCACCCTCAGATAGAAGGATTTTGCGCGCTGCCCGGACCGGGCTCTCGATATGGGCACAGGGATCGAGGTCAATATGCCCCCAAACTTCTTCGAGGATATCTACGAACTCGACGGGTGTAAAACGGCTATCCCGTTCCCCGACGAGCGATGGCAAATATGGCGTGAGATTTGGCTTTCGGCGCTCGGTCCTCGATGTCTGGATGACAGCCAAGACCTTGAGGAGATGTGGATCGGCGTGCAAAAGGGACCCCGTTAGCGGGGTGATCGGCGTCTAAAAGGGACCCCTCATTTCGATGGTTTAAGCAGCTTCCTGGATTTTCAGGCGGCGAGATCGGGATGTTGGTTTTGGAGACAGTTTTACGGATCCGGCGTGAGTATGCCGGAGGCAAGGCGATCAAGGCGATCGCGCGGGACCTGCATGTGTCGCGGAAGGTCATCCGCAAAGCGGTCCGAGCGCCGGAGGGCGCCTTTGATTATCAGCGCAAGGTTCAGCCGCTGCCCAGGATCGGTCCGTTTCAGGATCGCCTCAACACGCTGCTGGAAGAGAACGAGCTGCGCGGCAGGCGTGACCGGCTGCGGATGACGCGGATCCATGATCTGTTGGTGCGCGAAGGCTTTGAGGGATCCTACGATGCCGTGCGGCGCTACGCGGCGCGATGGAAGTTGGAACGGCGCAAAGATGCCGGCGATGGTGTCACGGCCTTCATCCCGCTGATGTTCAGGCCAGGCGAGGCCTACCAGTTCGACTGGAGCCATGAAGATGTTGAGATCGCCGGGGCACCGATGCGGGTGAAGGTCGCGCATATGCGACTGTGTGCCTCACGCGCGGTCTATGTCCGGGCTTATCCTCGTGAGAGCCAGGAGATGCTGTTCGACGCGCATGCGCGGGGCTTTGATTTCTTCGGCGGCGTGCCAGGGCGCGGCATCTACGATAATATGAAGACGGCTGTGACGAGCGTGTTCACCGGCAAGGAACGCGTCTTCAACCGGCGGTTCCTGATCATGACCGACCATTATATGGTCGAGCCCACGGCCTGCTCGCCTGCGGCGGGATGGGAGAAGGGTCAGGTCGAGAACCAGGTGCAGACGATCCGGGGTCGCTTCTTCCAGCCCCGGTTGCGGTTCGCCAGTCTCGAAGAGCTCAATGGCTGGCTGGAGGCCGAGTGTCGGCGCTGGGCGGAACGGCAGCCCCATCCCGAACAGGGAGAGCTGACCGTGGCGCAGATGCTGGAGATCGAACGATCTGCGCTGCAGCCGATGCTGGGACCGTTCGACGGCTTCAATGAGAGCGAGCATGCCGTGACCGGCACCTGCCTGATCAGCTTCGACCGCAACCGCTACTCGGTGCTCTCGACGGTGGCACGACGCACGGTGCAGGTCCGCGCCTATGCCGATCGCATCGTCGTTCGCTGCGGCGAAGAGGTTGTCGCTGAACATCCTCGCTACTTTGGGCGCAACCGCACGATCTATGACCCCTGGCATTATCTGCCAGTGCTGGCCCGCAAGCCTGGCGCGCTGCGGAACGGTGCCCCCTTCCAGGACTGGGATCTGCCACCGGCGCTTGCCCGCCTGCGCCGCAAGCTGGGTAATGGCGACGATGCCGATCGCCGGTTCGTCCGTGTGTTGTCGGCCGTACTGACCGATGGCCTGGAGCCTGTCGAAGCCGCTGTGCGTGAGGCACTGGCGACGGGCACGGCAAGCGACGACCTGATCCTCAACATCCTGGCACGACGCCGGGAACCCCCGCGTCCGCTGACGATCATCACCTCCGAGGATAGCGCTTTGCGCCATCCCCCGATCGCCGACTGTGCCCGTTACGACCAGTTGAGGACCTTCGATGCAGCGGCATGACATGATCGAGGCCATGCGCGGGCTTGGCCTCAAGGGCATGGCAGGCGCGTTCGACGATGCCGTCACCACCGGCATTCAGCGCCAGCGCACCACCATGGAGATACTGACCGATCTTCTGAGGGTGGAGGCGACGCATCGTCATGCCGCGTCGATCCGATACCGGATGGCCGCTGCCAGGCTGCCCGTCGTGAAGGACATCGACGCCTTCCGGTTCGAGGGTACCCCAATCAACGAGGGGCTGGTGCGTTCATTGCACAGCGGCACGTTCCTGCCCGCACGGCGCAATATCGTCCTGGTCGGCGGCACAGGCACAGGAAAGACCCATCTGGCCATCGCCATCACCGCCAATGTTGTGCGCTCCGGCGCCCGGGGCCGCTACTTCAACACGGTCGATCTGGTGACCCGCCTCGAAGAGGAGGCCAGGATCGGCAAGAGTGGCGCTCTCGCCGCCCAGCTATCCCGTCTCGATCTGATCGTACTCGACGAACTGGGCTATCTGCCGTTCGCCCGATCGGGCGGCCAGTTGCTGTTCCACCTGATCAGCAAACTCTATGAGCAGACCAGTGTCATCATCACCACCAACCTCGCCTTTGGCGAGTGGCCCACCGTGTTCGGCGATCCCAAGATGACAACCGCGCTCCTGGATCGCGTCACCCATCATTGCGACATTGTCGAGACCGGCAATGACAGCTGGCGCTTCAAAAACCGCAGCTGATCCGCCCCAGCGGCAATCAATTAAAAGATGCTTTGCGCTGCGCGCGCCTCCGGTCGGGCTACGCCCTCCCTACGCCGCGCGCAGCGCAAGGAAGAGCGTCACATCAATGTTCCGCCATCCTGACAGGGGGTCCCTTTTGCGCGCTGATAAGGGGTCCCGTTTGGACGCCGATTGACATTGAGGAGAGGGGCGACGGTGCCCTTCCCGCACTCAAGGGCTATGAGCGTCGTCGGTGAAATGCCCGCCCTCCGGGCAAGTTCGTCGATGGAAAGACTCATGACGTTCCGACGATTCTTTACCTGATCCGGCAGCGTCGCGCCGCGCGCCAAACCGGACAGATGATAGTCCAGCGCCGTCATCACGCGGAGCAAAAGTGCGACCGAACCGACACCACTTTCCAACCGCGCGACAGCTTGCCGGTCTGCGTCAACGAGACCGGCAAGCTGCGTTTGGCTTAAGCCTTTTTCGCGCCTTGCGGCGGCAAGGTCTTGGATCAAATTTAGCGACAAGATTGTATCAGATATTGCTGGAAGGCACGTCGGGCTATCAAGCCTCGACAAGTGTGGCTTGAGCTGGGTCGTATCGGTAGTTGACGATCGATCCATCCCTGATCTTTTCAACCGCTGCGTCGATCACCGCCAGCGGCACGAGGAACCATTCTCGCGGCTTCACCGGGTTGCCGAACCGATCGCGGATCGTCAGATCGACCTGAGCAGGAGCGAACACACGATGGATTAAAGCCTCTAACTTTGAGCGGTTGATATTGAAAAGATTGTAGCTGGCGACGATCTCAACCCCTGCGAGAAGATAGGTCGCATCCTTTGCGGCGTTGGAAATCCGAGCTTCGATGGAGCCCCCCGTCACGCCGATCTTGTGGATCAGGTCTCGATGTTCAGCGATCGTGGGATGGTCGGAATTGCTGCGCAACACATAGATTGTGCCGCTTTCCAGATCGCCCTCTTCGGTCGTTGCCGCAAATAGCGGTCCAGCTTCCGGTTCGGTGATACGCCGCCCTGCGTCATCCTTGTAGAGGGCTCGCTGCAATGAACGCAGAAGCAAGTTGCTCTCCGTGGCATTCGAGTAGACGACCTTCAGGCGAGCATCCGTTTCGCCGTTTGGTGCGCGAATGGGGTCGCCCACTTCCGCGACGTAGGCGATCTGCCCGCCAAGGATAAAAAATTGCCCCTTTGTGATGTCGGCCTTAAGAAATCCAGCATCCCTTACAAAGGGGCGCGTGACACGCACGCCGCTGTCGAGATCGCGCTCGACCTGCTCAAACAGAGGTTTGAATGCAGTGAAGTTCTCACACTTCTCTCGGTTTGCGATCTCCTCCGCCGCTCGGCGCTCGTCGGCCGATGGCACATGGCGCAACACGCGGATGTCGTCAGCGGCAGGATCAACCGCAATTCCGAGCTCGGCGAGCAGGGCGTCGTCGTCGATATTATCGACAGGCATAGCCGCTTCCGGCGTATTCAGCAGGCCATGGGTATCAAGAGGTGCGAGAAGCACGCGACATTCGTCGAGTTCCCGCAAGCGGTCGAGGCGAACGGCATAAAGGCGCTCGAAGATGTCGCGCTCCTCGCCATGCTGGGGTGCGCGACCATGCTCGTCGTAGAAGCGCACGACATCCTCAAATCCCGCGATGATCCGTTCCTCGCGGGGCGTGTAGGTCCGGGCCTTGGGTTTTTCGATGGCTACGCCAAGTTCGGCGAGCAGTTCATCATCAGAAAGGTCAGCCATTCGCAGCAGCCTCTGCGCGGTATCGGGCGAAGGCGGCAACCCCTTCGGCTAGCCGCTTCTCCCATGCATCCTGCGCGTTGATGTCGGGCAGGCGGCCACGCTCCTTCTTGAACCGCAGCGCGCGCTCGGCAAGGTCGCGGGCCTCCTCGGGCGAGATTTTCACCTTCCGCGCCGAAATGACGGCCTGCACCTGTTTGAGAATGTGAGCATCCATGGACCGGGCGAGCACCGAGTAAGCCGCTTCGAACGGGTTGATGCTGTCGATCAGATCAATGTCCAGATCGCGGACATCCATCGCGAACTTGCGCACGCCATCGATCAGCGCCGTGTTCATCGTAGGCTCGCCATCCCCGGCATCGCCGCCCCCGGCGAGTTTCTTCGCGCGCTGGGTCAAGTTGAGTGCGGCGATGGCGTGCTGGCGAACAGCCTCCTGATCCTCGGCGCTCAACTCGGGATAGCGGTCGCGCACGATCTTGCCCATGCGAAGCTGGGTCAGTTCCTCCGGCACCACTTCCTCGTCGAACATGCCGCGTTCAAGGGCGGTCTTGTCCTGCACAAATTGGGTGATGACCTCGTTCAAATCCTCCTGACAGATGCGCACCGCCTCGTCGCTCTTGGGTTCGACGAGGCCGTTGATCTCGAAGTGGAATTGACCGCGCTCCTCATTGAAGCCGACATTGGTCTGCCCATCCTGATAGCCACCGGGCCCGTAGTCGAAGTCGTCGATCGGGCCGCGATCCTTAGGTGTGAAGGTGAAGCGCGGCGCGAGCACCTGCTCCATGAGAAGGCTGGCGGCAATGGCCTTGAGGGTGTCGTTGATTGCGCCAACCACTGCCGCCTCGGAGGCGTCGGGCTCGGCGATCAAGTTCGTAAAGGTGGAGGTTTCCTTCCCCGGCGCGTCACGTGTGGCGCGGCCTATGATTTGGATGATCTCGGTCAGGCTCGACCGATAGCCAACCGTCAATGCATGTTCACACCAAATCCAGTCGAATCCTTCTTTCGCCATCCCGAGGGCGATGATGATGTCCACATGATCGCGGTTATTCTTGTGGGTGGGGTCTTTCAGCGCAGCAAGCACCTTGGCGCGCTTCGCCGGATCGCTATCGTCGACAAGATCGGCGATCTTCAGCGTCCGGCCATTGGGCAGCTTCACACGATGGAAGCCGGTCTGTGGATCGGCACCCTGCCAATCGCCCAAATACTCCATAATCTCCTCGACCTCCTTGGTCTTATCCTTCGTGCTCTCGCGCGAATTGACCGAGGGGATGTGGACGATCGTTTTCTTGGCCGGATCGAGAACGGCCTCGATCGCGTCGAGGTAGCGGTTAGAGTAGAAAAAGTAGCCGATGTTCAGCGCCTTGAGGTGCTCATAGCCATTCAACTGCTCATAGTAGGTATAAGTGACGGTCTCGAATTTTGCTTCATCCTCTGGGGTCAAGACGGGCACCGCGTCGCCACGGAAATAGCTGCCGGTCATAGCGACTATGTGCGTCTTATCGCGGTGGATAAAGTCGGCAAGCTGGCTACCGAGCCTGTTGTCGGCGCTGGCTGAGACATGGTGGAACTCGTCCACCGCGATCAGCCGTTCATCGAACGCCTCAACGCCAAGCTGCTCGACCGCGAAGCGGAAGGTGGCATGGGTGCAGACCAACACGCGATCATCGCTCGCGAGGAACTGACCGACCGCGCGGACCTTGGAGGGATCGACGCGCTCCTCATCCGGCCCCGGCGCGTTGCAGAGGTTCCACTGGGGTTTCACCGTCCAGTCTGCCCAGAAGCCGAATTTGGAGAGCGACTCGTCGGCGAAACTGCTGCCGATCGACTTCTCAGGCACAACGATAACCGCCTGCTTCAGCCCCTGATTGTGGAGCTTGTCGAGCGCAATGAACATTAGCGCGCGCGACTTCCCCGAGGCGGGAGGCGACTTGATCAGCAGATATTGCTCACCCCGCTTGTTATAGGCACGCTCCTGCATCTCGCGCATGCCCATCGCGTTGGGCTTGGCGGAGATGCCCGTGCGGGCGGTCTGAAACGAGACGGCGGGTATGGGCTTGGCGGTGGTCATGCTGCTTCCTCATCGGAGACGCCAAATTCTTTCCGAAGGAAATCAGCGGTTTCCTGATCGTATATTTTGCAAACGACATTCTGGTTGGCGAAAATGCCTGAGAATGTTTTTGCGCTGCGTCGGTCAACGGTTGCCTTCCAGTCAACGCCGACGACATAGGATGCCCTGTCCGGGTCATCTGGGAACTCGGTCAGATATCGGTTCGGAAGCTTTTCAATGAGCCGTTGCCCGTCGCTGAGAACGAACTCTGACGCTGGTATTTTTGGCGTAGTGATGCGCCCATATCCCAGATAGCCAGTGCCCTTTTGGTAATAGAACACGGGCGAACCAACTTCCAGATTGTCGAGCTTGTTGCTGTAAACACGACCTCCCGAGGCGGTGAAAAAGCCGTTGCCGCGCATTTCCTCCCATGGGCGATCCTCTTCCGCTCCACCGGTAATGTAATAGAGGCCAGACCAAGGGGCGCGCGCCTTCTTGACGGCCCGATCCTTCACTTCCTCTTGGTCGAGCAGGCTATCGGTCGTGAGCCATTCATGGCCGACATCCCCGAAGATGTTGAAGAAACTCGCGTTGATGCCGACATCGTGTTCTTGGGAGAGATATTCGATGATGCGCTTGGTCGCCTCGTCCACCTCGCTGGCGACGACAACCATTTGGTGTGTCGCATTGAGCGTTTCAGGGACAACCTTGCCATATTTCGCGCGATACACCTCGGCCAGCGTTTGGTCGCGGTAAGCGCGGGTCAGTTCATGCACTTCCTTTGTGGTCAGCTTGCAGACCCAAGATGCGTAGTCGAGGGTCTGGGCCACGATGTCGCGGGCGCTCCGGTCGCGCTTCAACTCGATAATGATGAGGCTTCCTTCCTCATCCATCGCGAGCAGATCGATGCGCTTCCCATGGCCGGTGACGACCTGCCGCCCAATGACAATGCCATCCACGCCAATCAAACTGAGGTCTCGCGCCACCCAGTCTTCGATACGGGTTTCGAGATCGAGCGCCTTGCGCTGGCTTTCAATGAGACCGCTATCCGTCACCCGAAACAACCGCGTCACTCGTTCCCCTCCACCTTGTCCGCATTGGCGCTGGAGCGCCTATTCCCTTGCCCGTCATCGGCGACATGCCCCGACAATTCGTCCCACATGGCCTTGCTAGAGGCGCGCTCCGCCTCCCTGATTTTTACCAGTTCGACCTTCTTGTCTCTGAAGAACCTGCCTGAATCCCATTCGGGGTCGCCGATGTTGATCGAAGGTTCCGGCAATTTGAACTGGCGTCGGAGGGCGGCGACAATGCTGAGCGCCTCAACGCCAAGGTCCGCATAGCCCTCCCATCGGGCTTGAAATACAGGGGCGTAATCTGGCGGAAAAGAATATTCAGATGCCGCGATGATGAACCGCTCTGTCCCGAGTGCAAGGTTGGGCAGTGCGAGAACACGATACATCAGGTCGGGGCTTATGCTGGTCCAGTCGATATCGTCAGGGAAAACAGGGGGCTCTGGAGTAGCGACCTGCGGGTCATAATATTCTTCGCCTCCCGATGTCCGCCCTGCGGGACGCCCTTCGGCAGTTCCATCATCGCCTACGACTTCTACGCATTTCTCGACATATCGGTCGAGGACGCAGACGATGCGCACAGCGGCATACCGCCCCGCGTTGCGTCGACCGGTCCAGTAGGAAACCACATCCTTTCCGACCGTTGCAACGACGCCGACGAGCACGCCGATGAAGCCGATGACAGCATCGTTCACGCCGCTGCCTTTTTATTGGTCATCTTGGTGTAGAGGTCGAACAGCTTTTCGAGGCGCTCGGTGTCGTTGCGGAAGCGGCGACCGATGTAGATGCGTTCGAGCACCTCATCGTTTTCCTCGTGAGCAAGGCGGAGGTCATTGGGCATAGTCTGGGGGTCGTAAAGATCGGCTATCGTCGTTGGGAAATGCGCTTCGCGAGCAAGGAGAATGTTCTCGGCACAGCGGGTAAGGTCCGTCCTATTTTGATCAGTAAGGATGGGTAGTGGAAAGGTGTTGTAACAAGTCGAAGATGTATAGCGTATGCGGTCTTCCAATTTTCCAGCTACCGCATTAATCCACGAAAAATGTAAAGAAGAAGAAATTATTGCAAATACAAACAAATCAGCATCATGGACTATGCTGGCAGCGTTGTTAATAATGACTTCCTGATCAAGATATCCAGCCGTAACATAATCCCGCCGTTCTGAAAAAACTGTTGGAATTAAGATTTGCCTTTTATCTCTATGGTTTATCCAAGCAAATTTATGTGGACGGCTTACCGCAGTTTGAGCGCGCGTTCCTGCGTTCGAGCGAAAATCTCGAACAGCCTCAATACGCGCTTGCACTTCAGGCAGGCCGCTAATCATTGGAACTTGATCGTCAGTGATCCACAAACACCACCGAACGCCACCCTTAATAAACTCACTCGATCCAAGATAAGGACGAATTATCGTCTTTACCGAATCCCCATACTCTTGAACCAATGATTCCCTTTCCTCTGATGAAAGGATCAGATGCCCCCCGTCCAAAGCACCGCTTCCGTCACTGATCTGAGCAGAAAGTGCTAGAGGCGACTTCGCCCCCTCAACTATAACATCATCAGCATCAAGAAGATACGCATTGATGTTTCCCGCATTGCGGATGCTTACACCGTCATCGCCTGAAGGCTCAATTATGCGTTTTACACGCGCACCACGAGAAAGCCCAACAATGATTACCGAAACCCCTGCATTGTAACTAGCGAGGTTAGACCACTTAAACGACCTGTGAGCGAAGGAGATTTCCAGCCCGTAGCGAGTGACAATCGGCCACAAAATCGATGCCTGAAGGCCTTGGCAAATTGAGTTTGTCGAAACAAATGCAATACTGCAAAGCGCATTCCTTTCATATTCTGATGCCTTAATTATCCATGCGCTGATCAAATCAAGAGCCTTCCATTTAGAAGACTTACTTGAGGCGACTTTACCCAAATCATCAGTTTGATCTTTTGTGCGCCAATTGCTTCCTTTATAAGGCGGGTTTCCACAGATGTAGGTTTCACCACCAGTATTCTCAAAATCGATTTCTGACTGATCTGGTGGAGTTTCAAACAGGTCGTCGCCGCGCACTTTGACGCCGGTGCCTGTTGGTGGGCAGATGCTCAGCCAATCCAGCCGCAGCGCATTGCCGCAAGTGATCCAATTTTGTGAATCAAGCGGGAGGAACTCTGCCAGCGCCTCCTGCTGTCCACGATAGAGCACATCGCTCTGAAACTCGGCGATGATGAGGGCGAGGCGCGCGATCTCAGCCGGGAAGTTGCGAAGCTCAATGCCACGGAAGTTTGTCAGCGGTATGTCACTGCGCCGGTCGGGTTCGCCCCGTCGCCGGTTAATCTCGGCCTCAATCTCCCGCATTTGCTTATAGGAGATGACAAGGAAGTTGCCGCTGCCACACGCCGGATCGAACACCCTGATCCGTGCGATGCGGTTGCGCAGGTTGAGCAGTTTGCGTCCATTGTCGCCTGCCTCCTCCAGCTTCCCGCGCAGATCGTCGAGGAACAGCGGGTTCAGCACCTTCAGGATGTTCGGCACGCTGGTATAGTGCATTCCGAGCGCGCCGCGCTCCTCGTCGTCGGCGACGGCTTGGATCATCGAACCGAAGATATCCGGGTTGATCTTCTTCCAATTCAGGTTGCCGATGTGGTTGAGGTAGGAGCGGGCGATTTTGGTGAAGCGCGGCACCTCGGTGCTGCCGCTGAAAAGCTGCCCGTTCACATAGGGGAACTGGTTTGCGTAGCGGGGTATGCCAACGGCTTCCCGATCGGCCCGCTTCGTGTCCATCGATCGGAAAATCTCGCTGATGACGGTGTGCGTGTCCGACGAATCCCGAGCGCTCATCTGTTCGACGGTCTTGGTGAAAAGCCCCTCGCCGACGAAGATGTCGGTATCCTCGGCGAAGAAACAGAAGATCAGTCGCGCCATGAAGTGGTTCATGTCCGGGCGGCGCTCGGCCTTTGCCCAGTCCGGGTTGTCCTTCAGAAGCTCTACATAGAGCTTGTTGAGACGGCCTGTCGCCCGGATGTCGAACGAACTTTCCCGGATTTGATCGACGGTGGTAATGCCCGCCAGCGGCAAGAAGAAGCCAAAGTGATCCGGGAAATCGGTATAGTCGCACACGACCGTCTCGCCGCTCGTCCGATCCTCTGCTTGAAAGGATTCGCCGTCCGTCGCGAGGATGAACTTGGCCTTGGCCGTTGCCGTTTTCGGGCTGTCGCGCAGCTGGCCAAGCGTGGCCTCGACCTCACCGGTATCGCAGGTCGCGATGTGAATGTTGCTGCGCTGGAGCACGCCGCCGATATCGGACTGGTTGGTCGAGCCGGTGCGTAGCCGCTTGATGGTGGTCTCAGGGTTGCCGAACGCGCGCAGGAACGAAAAGGGAAACTCCCCCCGGTCAAAGGGTTCAAGCGCAAGCTGCGATACGGCTTCTTCGATCTCAACTGGATTCATGATGGCACCATATCGGCCGCCCCATCTCTGGCCAAGGGCTCGTTTCCCATGCCTCCCATAGGTGGCTTAGAAATAAGAGAAATTCCGATCTCGCGGCGATAATCGGCTTTCATAGATTGGCCTCCACCCGCGCCGGAGAGGGCATGTCATCCCATGTCCGGCCGTCCAGCACCCGTCCGGTTTTGGATTTCACTGGACCTCCCCATTGTTTGAAGTGGAAGGCCACCTCCTTGTCGAGACAGATGTCTCGAATCTCCCGAACCCATATCGCGTCCATGGGACGAGCGCCGGGGCCGCTCTCTCCACCGGCTATCACCCAATCAATCCCATCGGGATTCAATGCAGACAGCGGCCCGAGTAATGGCTCGCAGGATAGGAATTTCGTCTGCGCGCCGGTTTCTCGCAGACGATCAACACGCCACAACACGTCCTCGTTTTCTACGCTGACCCCCATCCAGATGTTTTTGCTCCATTCCAACGACGGAGAAAGCTCCAGCAGGCGGTCCGCGCGTTTGGTCAAAATTTGATAGATGTGCCGTGGGGTCTCGCGCATCACCGCAAAAACATCTTGGATGAAATCCAGAGGGACGGCGTCATGAAACAGGTCCGACATGCTATTCACAAAGACCCGACGCCCTTTGCGCCACCCGTGCGGGGCCGAAAGAGCCTTTCGATCAAGAACCACCTTCCCGGTCCATACTCGGCGCTTCCCGGAGAGACGGGTTGTCCCGGCGTATTTGTCTTGGCCCATCAACTCAAGGCGTGCTGCCATTCTCATGGCATAGCAGTTGGTGCATCCGGCAGTGAGAACATTACATCCAGCAACCGGATTCCATGTCGCGTCCGTCCATTCAATTGAGGAGGAACTGCCCACTACGCCACCAGCGTCGGGAAGGTGACGATCGTCTTATCAGAGAAGGTGCGTTCCCCCTTGCGCATCGGGCGCTGGCTCGCAGGCGGGTTGGCAGCGATACGGCCTTGCCCCTCCATCTGTCCGAGGACGGATTTGTAGTTCCTCTCGATAAAGGGCGTGCCGACATGATGCCCTTCGAAAACTGCCTTCATGGGCAGAGTGCGCCCCGCAAACCGCGTGAGCAGGTCGTCAGCAAGTGTATCAAGGGGGCGGTTTAACGAAAAAAGCAAAGGGCATCGTTCATCCGCTGGTGAATACTCGAACGACGGGACGCCCTGATCCTCGGTCGAACTTTCGCCAGCCATGATGCTCTTCATTATTCCGTAGCCGAGCAGATTTTTGGTGACGAACACAAGGGCATGCGATGTTCGGCTTCCGTCTGGACGCCGGAATCGGAAGGGCAGCATGTATGTCGCGCCAAGCTCTTTCAGCGCTTCAGCCAGTTCCTCCAAGACGAACACCTCCCGCTCGTGCGGAGGCCGGTTTACCAGTGCCTCTCGCATGCGAGAAATTCGAGCGGACCCAAACAGGGCATCCATGTGATGCCGAACGGCATCGTTGTTGATGCCCGCATTGATCCGACTGTAATTGAAAAAGAAGACGCAATCACAACCCCAATTTTTAATGACAGACTGGATGATGCCGCGTGAAAGCCCCTTATACCCGAAGGGGTCGATGAACGAAAAGGTTGGGCATCCCTGAGCCTTCGTGAACATCGCCTCAGCGTCGCGGCCAACTTCGGAGCAGAGGATCAAAGGCTCGTTCTTGAGGCGATTTCGACCGGGCAGCGCATCAAGGCACGACTTGAGCGATGCCACATTATCCGGATCAGCGTCATTAAACATTGGCACCAGCAGTTGCGAAAGCGCCTCATCTGCTATCGCGCGCTCCAGCACCATCAGCGGTGTGGACTTTGATCCGTCCTTGTAGCGCCCCGGTCCCGCAAACAAATCGATGTAGGCGAGCCGGTTGATTGGAATGCCCTTCGCGGCATTCGCTATCATAACGCGGCTCCACGCATTGAAATACTTCGCAACGATTGCCGCCTTAACCAGCGACTGATCACGCTGTTCGTCAAAGAAGGCTTGTGCCATCGGTCCTCGCTTTCAGCGCAGAACTACACGAAAACATAATGGGAACAAAGCTCGATGTTCGGGATCGCTGCCGAGGCTGTAATCCCTTGATGCATAGAAGGAGCAATGTCCCCCAACCGCCTGATTAACGTCGCGATCTCACGCGCAAAGGCGCATGCAGTTATCCCGACCACGCGAATGATCTACGGAATCACGCAATGAAGCAAATGCACAGCATCGCCGCCAAGCTGTGGTAGACGGCAGGGAATTATGCGGCACCGTTCACCTCTAGCTAGTCATTCGTTTTCAAATCCGTTTATCTGACCGAGGGATTGCAGCAGAGCGATGTTACGTGGCCCCTCATGCTCCATTTGAGCGATGCGATGGCGCACAAGGCGATCGCGCATATCTGCCGACAGATGCCGGGCATCGCTTTCAAGATGCACAGGAGCGGTCAGCACCTGCCAAATCGAGATCGCGCAGTCATCATTGAAGTATAAATCATCGTCGCACCCGCCATATCCAAAGGACCAAGTGCTGAAGTTTTCTGGTGAATTTTCTTTTTCCATCCGGTATTTATGCCCTCGTCTCAATCCAATCGAGGAGAAGTCGCGTGACAAAATGATCCGATGAAAAGGAGATATTGTCATGGATTCCATCGCTCCGATTACGGGATGGATGCTGGGTCGCATCGTTTCGCTGGACGAAGTGCAACCCGGTTTTGCGGGATATGTTTTTCGCGCTAGCGCAGAGCGGCGGCAGGTCATCGCGGCATTTTTGTCCATGGCCAACACTGATGGAAGCGATCAACATATTGCTACCTTCATGATGAGGGCTGACAATCGCTCCATCCTCCATCGGGCATTTGGCCGGGTGCCTCCCGGTCTCCGGGCAGCGTTGGGTCGGAGTGGTCCTCAACCTCATGAGCGCTCATATTACCAGAAGCTGTCCGATTTGCTGTCTGGCGGCTCGCGCCACCTCATCGAAGCGATCTGGCAGTCCGCCAAGCTCGATCCAGAACGGCTCGCGATCATCGCCGATTGCCCAGCTGATCTTTGTGATTCCCGAATCCTTACCAAGATCAAGGATCGCAAGCACGCAACCGATGTCGCCTTGTCGGTCGATCTGCTGTCCCGGCGCGGTGTCAATCGTGCGGCACTGGTCGATGCGTTGCATCAGTCCGACGACATCAATGATGCGATCAAGCGCTGGTCGATGCGAATGACCTTCCCATCGGGGCCGATCCCGGCGGCCGAGGGATATAGGCCAATCAGGACCGGCCTCGAATTGGCAAGAATCGCAAGAAAATATCGCAATTGCGTGCGCGGATACTTCTCCTCGGCGATGTCAGGAGGCCACGCCTTCGGCGAACTTCACCATGAAGGACGAGAGGTTTTGATCAGCTTTGATCGCACGAACGGAATGTGGATCGTGGACGGAGTCTACACCTACCGCAATCTTGATGTGGATGCTGGAATTTCCCGTGCGGCCTTTGCGTTTGCCGCCCGCCATGGAGTCCCGGATCGCAGGCCGGACCGAAGCGATAAAGCCGTCGAAGCGCTGCGGCGGTTGGGGCGCTTCCATGGTGATTGGGGGCTTTGATGGTCGCAATCAAAGGAGCGCGGCCGTTCACTGAGGCCTTCACATCATGGTTCGCCGCCGCTGGTCTTCATGAACTCGTGGCAGTCGAGCCTTGTGTCGACCGGGATACTGTGGACATCTCATTCTTGATCGGCGGGCGCGCACTTCAGGGATACGTGCACCCTTCCGGGATCAGCATTGCCGCCATGCTCGGTAAGGAATGTTGGGACTTTCTATTCGACGAGGATGTGGTGCCGGTAAATGATGGAGCGGCATGGTTTTGCTCCCTTTGTGAACCAAATGATTGTCGCCTTTTTCCTTCTATCGAGGCGCTTTGGGTTGATCATCTGTTCGACCCGTTGCGCAGGTGGATCGATGAGCAACTGCGTCCAGCCACCGCGCTGGAATACCATCGAGTCGACGGCGCAACGTGGATGCGCCTGACCAAGGAACCCAAGAAGGCAAGCGTGACAGCGACATCATTGATTGCTTTGACAGCCATGCGAACGTAGTCGTTACCCACCGACCCCGCAGGGCCGCAGCCCTACGCCGTTCGACCGGATCATCACCGCTTTCGCAAACAGTTGATTGCCTCGACAGTTGGCAGCCAAGCAATGATCTCCGCCTCTTGCCGCCCGTTTTTGAACGCCAGTATCCGGTCGCGCGCGATCGTAGCCTTGATCAACAGCGGCTGTCCTTTCGAGCGATAACGGTTCATGCTGGGAAATCCCGCAGCAACTTGCTGATCAAGCGACCAAGACATGCCGTCCATATTGCACTTGTAGCATCCACGATAGATTGTCACGCGATCCGGTAAATCCGCCAAGGCGACACGCTCGTTGGTCGTCATCATGTGGTCTCGCCATGCCAGTGGGGTCCGCACCAATTGTAGGAATGGCGTCAGCGAACAGAGGTCAGGGACGTGATAGGAGACGTTGTCGCAGACTTCCCAAATCTCGCCCAAAACTGAAAACCATTCCTCTGGATTCATCTGCGACGAAATATCAATAAGTGTTGGCAGGCGATCGTAGGAATTGCTTCCATAAAACATTATCGACCTCGCCTCGTCCAGATCGATGTGTTCCATCTCTTCGTCGCGAAGAGTATTGTCAAACATGGAATCGGTGTGCTTGCCGTTGTATGCGTCTTGCGTGTTTTGCGATTGATTATAATTGTTCACGATCATTTACACTTCGGGGGTGATATCTCATGCCCCAAGGCTACCGACGCACCGTCTCCAATCGCAATATTCTCGTGCGCCCCTATCGCCCACAGCCTCTATCCCGCAGATTTCCGCCATTTCTCCAATTTCGTTGCCTGACTTTATTCGTAACTTTAACAGCACGGACCTTGCTCCGGATCGTGGGCCGGTTGATGATCCCATCAGGATGATGTTCGGCGTCATGATCACGGCCAAAACACGGATGTGCGCGGTTTTCCGACATTGATGTCACCCACATTGCTGTCGCGATGGCCGCAACTGGATGCGCTGGAATCGGCATCTATGCCTACAAGATCAGATGCACGGATGTATCAGATTTTTCCGGGCTACACACGCGCCCGGATCGATTTCCCGGACGGTCGCATGCACGCATCAACGCGATCCGGAGTGACACCGTCTCGCTGGCGCGATCCGGGCAAAATTAGTGCCCTTACCTTATAATATATAGAGCAAGGGGCACTATCTCCGTCCCAGCAAAGCTCAGCGTCCCCGGCGGGGGCCCGCCCGGTGGTCAACTGGCACTCCGGCCATGGACTGGATCATCTGCGGCAGTTCTCGACGATGACAGAGGTGACCATGCACAGGATGACAGACATTCCTGTCCGCGATTTTGATCACCGATCGCCGTCGACGATGTCCGCCGACGATATCGATCAACGATCGCGCCGCATCATGTCGGTGACCATGCCGACGGCGCAGGAGTGGTCCTTGGTGATGATGCTGTGGGGATGATCGATGACCAGATTGCTAGTCCCATTCCACATTCCAAAAACCCACCTGCAAAGCTTCCCTCAAAGCCACCGTTTAGCGTGACTTCGTTGATGTCGATTTGCCCGTTCCATATTCGGTCGGTTGAGGAACGGGGCATGAAGCCGGTGATGCTGCTGGTGCGCGCCCAACGACAGCAGATGCGAAGCCGTGGAAGATCAAAACCCGATCAAGACCAAGGCGGTGCGGAATATCTTGGTTTTGAAGGCTTTCTCCGGCGCGGTCGTCCCGTCCTCGTCAAGCCGATGAAAACCCGATCAAAACTTTCGCCCCGGTCATCGCAGCCGAAGCCGGTCGATTTGATCGACCTTCGCCTTTCGCAAACGATAGTTGGGCTTCGACATCGGTCGGAATGGATGAAGCGACGCCGTGGTGACATCCCACCACTCCCGCCATTGGTAGCCGATGTCGAGATATTGAATGCGTGCCCGGATCGAAAGGACCTCGCCGATATGCCGTTCGGTCTGACCGCGATTATCCATCTCCCGCAGGACCAGATCACCCATCCGCAGGTCGTGCAGATCATGTTCCATACATTCTCCATCCAAAGCCTACACAATATCATCAATCCGACGAAATATCGAAGTAACAGAAGTGCTTGCGTCGATTCTACGGAAGTGAGAATCTGTCTCCGATGGGTAAAATCACTCGGGATATCCCAACCCCACACGATCCCCATATCAATAGACCCGAATTGCATTTTGAGACCCCACCGATGGTGAAGGTCTAGGATCAAACGAGACAGGAGGCCCCATGATCATCGGATATGCCCGCGTCAGTTCGACATCCCAGTCGCTGGATATCCAGCATGAGGCATTGGCGGCCGCCGGGGCGGAGAAGGTCTTCTCGGAAAAGGTATCGGGCCGATCGACCACCGATCGCGAGCAACTGGCGCTGGCCATATCCTTCGCGCGGGAAGGCGACACCCTGATCGTGACCCGCCTCGATCGTCTTGCGAGGAGTGTCGCGGACCTTCACCGGATCATCGAGACCCTGACAGCCAAGGCGGTGAGCTTCAGGTGCCTGAACCAGCCCGGCGTCGATACCGACACCAGCACTGGACGCCTGATGCTCGCCATGCTCGGCGCTGTAGCCGCCTTTGAAAACGACATCCGGCGCGAACGGCAAATGGAAGGGGTCCGCAAGGCGCAGGCTGCAGGAAAGTATCGCGGCCGTCCCGCCAGCATCGATCCCACCAAGATCAAGGAACTCAAGGCAGGTGGCATGGGAGCCGCTGCGATCGCAAAGACCATGGGTATCGGCCGCGCGTCGGTCTACCGCGCTCTGGCGGCCTGATCGGCGTCCTTCGGGACCCCGCTGACATCCCCACACTTCATCGCCACGATCATCACCCACGATGTATCGCTCCGGTGAGGGCCGCCTTGCGGTGATCGGCTGATATTTCGAGATGGCACCGGTGCAAGCGCTGGTGTTTGCACCAGTACTAGGGACGGTGCGATGAGTCAGATCACGGTAATTTCAGGCCCGGAGCGGCGGCGAGTATGGACCGACCAACAGAAGCGTGAGTTGGTCGCGGCTGTTTCGGCGCCCGGGGCGAACGTGGCGGAGATTGCCCGCCGTGCTGATCTACGGCCGAACCAGATCTACAGATGGCGACGGCAGATGGGGCAGGCAGCGCAGAGCTTTGCAGAGGTGCAGGTGCAGCCCGATCCAGCGCCGGTGAGCGGATCGTCGATCATCGTGGAGTTCGAGCGGGCGATCGTACGCATCCCCGCTGGCGCATCACCTGGGTTGGTGTCGGCAGTGCTCCGGTCGATCAAGCCGTGATCCCAGTTCCCTCCGGCGTCCGGATATGGATCGCGACCGGGCATACCGATATGAGGAAGGGCATGCGATCCCTGGCCCTGCAGATACAGCAGAGCTTCAGGCGTGATCCCCATGCCGGTGATCTTTATGTCTTCCGAGGGCGCCGTGGCGACCTGTGCAAAATCCTGTGGCATGATGGCATTGGCATGTCGCTCTATGCCAAGCGCCTGGAGCGCGGGAAGTATATCTGGCCATCGGCTGTAGACGGGGTGATTGCCATCTCCGCCTCCCAGTTGGCTTGCATGCTGGAGGCGATCGACTGGCGTAATCCGCAAGCGACCTGGCGGCCGACCCTGGCCGGATAATCAATGTCGGAGAGCTAAAAAGCTAGAGATTCCGGTGTTTTTCTGCTATGCCTTTGGGCATGGGTGACGCGGCGCAAGCAGAGATCCATAGCCTTCGCGCGCAGCTCGCCGCAGCCCAGGCGGTCGCCGCTGAAGTGGCCCGCATCAAAGCCATCAACGCCGACCTGGAAGCCCGTAACGCCCTTCTCGAACTGCAGAACGAGAAGATGCGCCGCACTCTTTTTGGCCAGCGCTCCGAGCGCACGCGCCATCTGCTCGACCAGATGGAACTGACCTTCGAGGAGTGCGAGACCGCTGCCAGCGAAGATGAGCTTCTGGCTGCCCTGGCAGCGGCGAAGACCAACGTCGCACCGTTCGAGCGCAAGCGGCCCGCCCGCAAGCCCTTGCCCGAACATCTTCCACGCGAACGCGTCGTCATCGCCGCGCCCGATGCCTGCCCCTGCTGCGGCTCGGATCGGCTGTGCAAGCTGGGTGAGGATATCACCGAGACACTTGAGGTCGTGCCGCGCCAGTGGAAGGTGGTCCAGACCGTGCGGGAGAAGTTCTCCTGCCGGGATTGTGAGAAGATCACCCAACCGCCGGCGCCTTTCCACGTCACGCCCCGCGGGCTATTTGGCCCCAGCTTCCTGGCGATGCTGCTCTTCGAGAAGTTCGGTGCGCATCAACCGCTTAACCGCCAGCGTGATCGCTACGCCTGGGAAGGCGTCGACCTGAGCCTTTCCACTCTGGCCGATCAGGTCGGCACCTGCACCGCCGCGCTGATGCCGCTCTATCTGCTGATCGAAGCCCACGTCCTTGCTGCCGAGCGATTGCATGGCGACGATACAACGGTGCCAGTGCTGGCCAAGACCAAGACCGATACGGGCCGGATCTGGACCTATGTTCGGGATGATCGACCTTTTGGCGGACCGGCACCGCCCGCAGCGATCTTCCATTATTCCCGGGACCGGCGGGGCGAGCATCCTGTGGGCCATCTGCGCGGTTGGAGAGGCATTCTTCAGGCTGATGCCTATGCTGGCTATAATGCCCTGTTCCATGGCGACCGCCTGCCGGCGCCGCTGACCCGCGCCCTTTGCTGGAGCCACGCGCGCCGTTATTTCTTCGAGCTGGCCGATATCGCCGCGCAGCTCAAGAAGCGCCGCAAAAAGGCCGTCATCTCGCCGTTGGCAGTGGAGGCGGTCCGCCGCATCGATGTGATCTTCGACATTGAGCGCGCCATCAACGGCAGACCGGTACAGGAGCGCCACACCCTTCGACAGGAACTCAGCGCACCTCTGGTTGCCGATATGGAAGAATGGATGCGCGACAACCGGTCAAAGCTATCGAAGAACAGCGATGTGGCCGAGGCTATGGATTATATGCTCAAGGCATGGCCTGCATTTACCGCCTTCCTCGACGATGGCCGCATCTGCCTGACGAACAATGCGGCGGAACGGGCGCTCAGAGGCATTGCCCTTGGAAGAAAATCATGGCTCTTCGCTGGGTCAGACCGCGGCGGTCAGCGCACCGCCTTCATGCTGAGCCTCATTGGCACGGCGAAGCTCAACGATATAGATCCCCAGGCTTGGCTAGCCGATGTGCTCAGCCGCATCGCCGACATCCCCCAGAACCGTCTCCAAGAACTGCTGCCATGGAATTGGCGAGCCGCCGAATATCAACGCGAAGCCGCCTGATCCGCGGCCTTCACCGAATGCTTACCCCACGATCGTCGATCGACCTTCTGATATTATCATCGAGACCAGCATGACCGATACACGCTCCGACCTCCCACCAGCGTTAGACCCTAATGCTTCTGCCGATGATCAGGAGGAGAGCGTGGCGGACATCATGCCGGAGATCGACGGGAAGCAGGGCGACGATAGGGTAGAAATGATGCTGGTGGACGCTGGCCACGTAAACCCGGCGGATGCGGTCCCTTCGCCCGCTCCAGTTTTCCCAAAAACCACGGAAAACTGCGGACCATCGTCACCCAGACGATCCCCTCCGCATGATGTCTACACAAAGCGTCTACACAATGATGCCGGGATAACCGCATCAACTCTACGGAATCCAACGAAAAATCGGCGAAATGGCGTCTACACAAAGCGTCTTATCCAACCATAGCCTGCCTTAACCTCATCGACGATCAAGGAAAGGAAATTCGATTTCCCTTAACTAAGGAAAAGGCCAAGGTAACGATCGAACGAATAGACTCGTCCCCGAATCTGGCCGGTTATTTCCTTGAGAATGCCAAGTTTCTCAAAATCTCGGATCAAAGCGTTTGCGGTAGGCGTGCTAACCCCAATCGCTCGCTCAATCTCTCCCGCTGACACAA
This sequence comes from Sphingobium sp. RAC03, assembly GCF_001713415.1. Classification (GTDB taxonomy): domain Bacteria; phylum Pseudomonadota; class Alphaproteobacteria; order Sphingomonadales; family Sphingomonadaceae; genus Sphingobium. The sequence goes on from NZ_CP016456.1 coordinate 1,254,841, forward strand.
TTGGCTGCCGATAGAGCAAGTTTAATGTTTCACGTGCATTGGGCGTTCGTTTGCCGAGTCCAAGGATCGCACTTTCCACTTCGGTTCTCAAGGCGAGTATCTGTCGGAAGACATCCCGCCCTTTTGCCGCTGTCAAAGCCACCCCCCGCAGGAAAAAGCGCACCCAGTGGATGATGTCATTGGACATGCGCACACGCATTAACGCATCGTAGTAACTCGCACGATTTCGCTCAAAAAAGTCCGATAGATAGAGCGATGGCTTTGCCAGCAACCCGCTGCTGATCAGATACAATGGTATAAGCAAACGACCAATGCGACCATTTCCATCCTGAAACGGGTGAATGGTCTCAAACTGGTAATGGCTGATCGCGACGCGGATGAGGTGTGGAACCTGCACATCCTCATTATGCCAGAACTTCTCCAGATCACTCATCAAGTCGGCAACGCCATCCTGATGTGGCGGTATAAAGACCGCATCGGTCAGGCTCGAACCGCCAATCCAGTTTTGACTGACGCGAAACTCGCCCGGCCCTTTATTCTCCCCGCGCACACCCTGCATCAGAATGGCATGGGTATCGCGCAACAAGCGATTGGACAGAGGAAGACGGTCCAATTCCGCCGTCGCCGCATTAACGGCGGCAATATAGTTGCGAACTTCGTGCCAATCATCGCGCTTCTCCGGTTGAATTTGATCCTCGGGCAAAAGCGCTTCATCGATACCCGTCTGCGTGCCTTCAATTCGGCTCGACGTCTGGGCTTCTTTGACAATGTGCATCTGAATGAAGAGATCGATATCGGGCACGATCAGCGAAAACGCATTGAGTTCTCCCAACGCACGATTGGCCTCTTCCAGCAACGTGTTGATCGCAGCGTCTTCCCACGTCCATTCAACATTGATTGGAACCGGCTCGAAGCTCTTATACCGATATCGGCTCTGCCATTTACCGGCACGAAAATTTTCGAACTTCAAGCGACCTCCCCCGCAGCTTTGCCCGAAGAGCATATCGAACGAAGCGAACTTAGGAAAGCGGCACACATCCTCGGAGATACATGCTCGGCGTGCACATTTTCTGCCACAGGGCTTGAGCCTGTGACGAACCGAGAGGAATATCTGCACGTCGTCTCATGAGGCATGCAGGTGAGATAGGTCAAGTGTTGGGAATCGCACAGCGTTAAGCGCCTCGGCGAGGGCCGTCACCTTATATCCACTACCGTAATGGTCCGCCACGTTGGTTCCCCTTCCATCCGTCGTCCAGCCTCCGAGGATCAGCGCGAGATCGCGATCGACCTTGGCTTCCCGAAGAGCATCACGGAAGCAGTGCCGGAAAGAGTGAAAACAAGTGAGGGGAGCAGTTGCGTCTGCGCTCACAAGAAAGCGAGAAAACCATTTCGAGAGACTGGTGGAGCGATAGCCCAGATGACCAAGGGGGAGTTCCGGGAATAGGCAGCTTTCACCACATAACCGCTGAGATTCAGCGAATGCGAGAAATCCAAAGTTGATCAACTCGTTATGGATCGGGACTAAACGTTCACTGGCTGCCGTCTTCACGCGTTTCATCTGGCCTGTATCGCTGACACCGGACGCGATCCTGAAGCACATAAGCCCATCGATCTTCTGGATATCGCTGACTTCAAGCTGGCAAATCTCGTTCATTCGCAAGCCGTGAAACAGCCCAATCAGAGGCACCCAAAACCGCGCTCGTCGTGGACGGCGATCGCCGGGAACAGCATATCCGTTCTCATCGTCCTTGCAGCCGGTGAAAAGTGGCGCGCCGAAGATACGCCGTAGCTGTTCCGTCGAGAAGGGGTGGCGCTTGTCACGTTTCCTAACCGGGTCAGGCAGCTTCAAGCCCTTGAGGGGGTTGCGATCAATATACCCTTCATTGATCGCCCAGTTCATGACCCCGCCGAACCGGTTGAGATATGCATTTACATTGGCCGTATTGATGACGCGCTGCTCGCCTCTGGCCTGCGCGGCCGCAACAGCGTCCCGTAACGACATATCAGAAAATCGCTTGTCCGCATGTTTCGGCATATTCCGGAGAAGCTCAACAAAATCACGGCATCCTTCTCGGGTGATTTCATTCAAAAGAACCTCCGTGCCAAAGGCTTCGAGAACCCACCTGCGTGTCGTCGCATGAGCGATGGCGGTTCGCTTACTCCAATTATGGCGCGGGTCAGCGAGATACCGGTCGTAGACCTCGGTGATAGTCCTCGCGACTGGCTGTGCCGGATTATTTGAATGTAATATCGGATTTTCCGGCGCGATCGGTTGGCACTTGGAAACTCCTCGCTCACCAGCCGTCAGCAACACTGTATCCACATCATGCCCCAGCGTATTCCGGGCTTCCTCAAAATAGGCTTCAACATCCGCCGCTATTCGGTGAACCCGCCGAAGCGCTGTTGCATAGCTGTCGGTATCGAGCGATCGCCAGATTTCACGCCGACCCAAGGCGACCAGCAGATCAATAGGCACCCGTCGACGATAGTGGAAAACACCACGCTTCGGAAATAGTCCAACCGGCCGATTGTGTAGACGCTTTGTGTAGACGCCATTTCGCCGATTTTTCGTTGGATTCCGTAGAGTTGATGCGGTTATCCCGGCATCATTGTGTAGACGCTTTGTGTAGACATCATGCGGAGGGGATCGTCTGGGTGACGATGGTCCGCAGTTTTCCGTGGTTTTTGGGAAAACTGGAGCGGGCGAAGGGATTCGAACCCTCGACCCCAACCTTGGCAAGGTTGTGCTCTACCCCTGAGCTACGCCCGCTCTGGCGGCCGGAGGATGTGTCCCTCTCGGCGGGTGGCGGGGAACTAGCAGCGCTTTTGAGGATCGGCAAGGGGAGAATTGCACAAATATGAAATTCCTTGCTGCAAGTGCGGAAAAGCTTGGTTTTCCGCCACTTTTACCTCGTTCAGCGCCCTCGGCCGCTCCGCGCACCCAGCGCAAAAATGTCAAACCATTGTCCGACTCGCTGTCCGGCTATCGCGCCGGTCCTGCCGCCCTGGCAATAGGTGCGCTTGCGCTGCCGCGCCTTGTCGATCATATTTCCTGCATCGGCAGGGATCATTTGCTGCCGCCCTTCGTATGACAGCCGATAGCAGAAGAAAGGGGACCGCCATGCCGTCCGACCAGATCACCCGCCGGGGCATGTTGCGCGGTGGAACAACCATTGCAGCGGCGACGCCATTTCTTTCCAGCGCGCAGGCGGCACAGCCCGCCGCCGCTTCCTCTCGCGAAGGAATCCCGATGATCCCGGTGGAATTGACCGTCAACGGCCGCGAAGCGCATTTGCAGCTCGATCCGCGCACCAGCCTGCTCGACGCGCTGCGCGAGCATCTGCACCTAACCGGCACCAAGAAAGGGTGCGACCATGGCCAGTGCGGCGCCTGCACGGTCATCGTCGAAGGGCGACGCATCAACAGCTGCCTGACGCTCGCGGTCATGCATGATGGCGAGGCGATCACGACGATCGAAGGGCTGGGCACACCCGACAAGCTGCACCCGATGCAGCGCGCCTTCATCACGCATGACGGCTATCAATGCGGCTATTGCACGCCGGGCCAGATTTGCTCCGCCGTCGCCGTGCTGGAAGAAATCGAGGCGGGTATCCCCAGCCATGTCACCGACGATTTGGACAAGGTGGCGCTGACCGATGCCGAACTGCGCGAGCGGATGAGCGGCAATATCTGCCGCTGCGCCGCCTATCCCAACATCATCGCCGCCATGAACGACGTCGCTGGGGGAGCCAAGGCATGAAGCCCTTTACCTATAGCCGCGCGACCAGCGCGCAGGAGGCGGCGAAAATGGCCGCTTCGACGCAGGGCGCACGCTTCATTGCCGGCGGCACCAACCTGCTCGACCTGATGAAACTTCAGATCGAGACGCCCACGCATCTGATCGACGTCAATCCTCTGAAGCTCGATCAGATAGAGAAGACCGCCGATGGCGGGCTGCGCATCGGAGCGCTGGTGCGCAATACCGATCTGGCCGCCGACAAGGTGGTGCGGCGCGATTATGGCGTGCTGAGCCGCGCCTTGCTGTCGGGCGCATCGGGGCAGTTGCGCAACAAGGCGACCACGGCGGGCAACCTGCTGCAACGCACCCGCTGCCCCTATTTCTATGACACGCGTATGCCCTGCAACAAGCGCAAGCCGGGCAGCGGCTGCGGCGCATTGCAGGGCATGAGCCGCAACCTGGCGATATTGGGCGTAAGTGATGCCTGCATCGCCCAGCATCCGAGCGACATGGCGGTGGCGATGCGGCTGCTGGACGCGACGGTGGATACGGTCGGCGCGGATGGCGCAGCCCGGTCGATCCCGATCGCGGACTTCCACTTGCTGCCCGGCGATACGCCCCATGTCGAAACGGCGCTGAAAGCCGGGGAGATCATCACATCGGTCACCCTGCCCAAGCCGATCGGCGGCACCCATGTCTATCGCAAGGTGCGCGATCGGTCCTCCTATGCTTTCGCGCTGGTGTCGGTGGCGGCGGTGTTCGGCAAGAATGGCGCGTCGCGCTTTGCCTTTGGCGGCATTGGCGCAAAGCCTTGGCGTACGGTTGATGCGGATGCAGCGGCCGGGTCCGGCGCTAAGGCTGTGGCGGAGGCCGCGCTGGCGGGCGCACGCACGACGCATCATAATGATTTCAAGAAAAAGCTGGTCGAACAGACGCTGACGTCGCTCTATCGGCAGAAGGAGGCACGGGCATGAAGTTCGATACGCCCGCCGGGTTGAACCCGATCGACAAGGGCCGGGTCGTGGGCAAGGCCCATGACCGGATCGATGGCGCCGCGAAGGTGACCGGCGCCGCTCCCTATGCCTATGAACGGCACGACGCCGCGCCCAATGCCGCCTATGGCTGGATGATCGGGTCGGGCATTGCCAAGGGGCGCATCGCCGCCATGGACCTGCGCGCGGCCGAAGCCGCGCCCGGCGTTCTGGGCATCGTCACGCACGCCAATGCCGGAAAACTCGGCAAGGGCAGCATGAATACCGCACCTCTGCTGGGTGGGCCGCAGATCGACCATTATGACCAGGCGGTTGCGCTGGTCATCGCCGACACTTTCGAAAATGCGCGCGACGCGGCCAAGCTGGTACGGATTGACTACACCAGCGAAGGCGGGAAGTTCGACCTGACCGCCGAGCGGGCCAATGCCGTCAAGCCACCCGAAGGCGGCTTTGGCGGGTCACCCGATACGGCGGTCGGCGATTTCGACGGCGCGTTCGCCAAGGCGGCGGTCAAGGTCGATCAGAATTACTCCACCCCCGACCATAGCCACGCAATGCTGGAGCCACATGCCTCCACCGCGGCGTGGAATGGCGACAAGCTGACGCTGTGGACGTCCAACCAGATGATCGCATGGACCGTGGGCGATGTTGCCAAGACATTGGGCATCCCTAAGGCGAATGTCCGGCTGGTGTCGCCCTATATCGGCGGCGGCTTCGGGGCCAAGCTGTTCTTGCGCGCCGATGCGCTGCTGGCGGCGTTGGGGGCAAGGCAGGTCGGACGTCCGGTCAAGGTGGCGCTCGCGCGGCACCAGATCCCCAACAACACCACCCATCGCCCGGCGACGATCCAGCGCATCCGCATCGGCGCGGACAAGGATGGCGTGATCGACGCGATCGGCCATGAAGTCTGGTCGGGCGACCTGCCCGGTGGCGGGCCGGAAACGGCGGCGCAGCAGACGCGGCTGCTCTATCGCGGTGCCAATCGGATGACGGCGCACCGGCTGGCGACGCTCAACCTGCCAGAAGGCAACGCGATGCGCGCGCCGGGCGAAGCGGTCGGCCTGCTCGCGCTGGAGGTCGCGATGGACGAACTGGCCGAAGCCTGCGGTGTCGATCCGGTCGAACTGCGCATCCGCAACGATGTGCAATATGATCCTGAAGCAGGCACGCAGCGGCCCTTCTCCAGCCGCAAGCTGGTGGAGTGCATGCGCGCCGGGGCCGAACGTTTCGGCTGGAACAAGCGGCAGGCAAAGCCGGGCCAGGTGCGCGATGGGCGCTGGATGGTCGGCATGGGCGTCGCCTCGGCGTTCCGCAATAATCTGGTCGGCAAATCGGGCGCGCGGATCGGCGTCGATGCCAAGGGGCAGGTGATCGTCGAAACCGACATGACCGACATCGGCACCGGCAGCTATACCATCATAGCCCAGACGGCGGCGGAGATGATGGGCGTGCCGATCGAGGCCGTCACCGTCCGGTTGGGCGACAGCCGCTTTCCCGTTTCGGCGGGTTCGGGCGGACAATGGGGGGCTAACAGCTCTACGGCGGGCGTCTATGCCGCCGCCATGGCGTTGCGCGCGAAATTGGCGGAGAAGGCGGGCTATCCGGTTGATCAGGCCGAGTTCGAGGAGGGCCTCATCCGCCACGAGAACAAGTCCCAGACGCTGGCGGCGCTCGCCGGGCGTGAAGGTGTGTGGGCCGAGGACAGCATCGAATTCGGCGATCTCGACAAACGCTATGCGCAGGCGACCTTCGGCGCGCATTTCTGCGAGGTCGGCGTCGATATCGATACGGCCGAAGTGCGTATCCGCCGCATGGGCGGCGCGTTCGCGGCCGGGCGCATCCTCAACCCCAAATCCGCGCGCAGCCAGGTCATCGGCGCGATGACCATGGGGGCGGGATCGGCGCTGATGGAGGCGCTGGACGTCGACACCCGCTTCGGTTTCTTCGTCAATCACGACATGGCCGAATATCTGGTGCCAGTTCATGCCGACATCCCCGAACAGGATGTGCTGTTCATCGAAGAGTTGGACGACAAAAGCTCGCCGATGAAGGCCAAGGGCGTTGGCGAATTGGGTATTTGCGGCGCAGGCGCAGCGGTGGCGAACGCCATCTACAACGCGACCGGCATCCGCATCCGCGACTATCCCCTGACGATCGATAAATTGCTCAAGGCGCGGGCGGCCTGATCAGTCTGCGCATCGAGGAGAAGATGTGATCTTCCCTCGACTAGGGAGAGGCATGATTTTTCTGTTCTGTCATTGGCTTGCGGAAGCCGGTGGCAGTCGCGCTGTGCGTGGGAAGCCCCGCCAACACATTGATTATGTCCAATCCATGCTATAGTTTTGGTCTTTTCCTGCGCTATCCCCACTCCGTTTTTATAGATGGGGTTAACTCGACGGCAACATTGCTCGATCGAGGTGCAGGAGGGAATGATGGCGACTATTATTGGCGACAATCTGCCGAATACGCTCACTGGCACAATCGACCCTGATGAAATTTACGGCGGCGGCGGCGATGATGTCATTTCCGGCGGCTTGGGCGATGATTCCCTCTATGGTGAGGATGGCAATGACACGATCAACGGCGATAGCGGCGATGATCTGATCGACGGCGGCGTCGGCAACGACATATTGAACGGCGGCGATGGTAATGATGAGATCATCACTGGTGTCGGCAACGACATTGTCGATGGGGGCAATGGCGCCGACTATATCGTTATAGGGTCATCGCTGAATACCGCCGACCGCATCAATGGCGGTACCGGCAGTGACGTCGACATATTGTCGATATCGGGCATCTACGCCAATTCCATCCTCTTCGACGCTGATACGGTGCGCGGGGTCGAGCGTTTTTCGATCGGTTCGGGGCAGGTGCGTCTGACATTGCATGCCATGACTGACGTGCGATGGATCGACGCGGGATCACAACTGCAGACCGATTTCCTGCACTTGAATGCAACGGCCGCCACCAATGCCATGATCATTACTGGCGGCGCAGGCGATGATATCATTACCGGCGGCAGCGGCGATGATGTGATCAACGGGGGGCTGGGCCAGGATATGCTGGTCGGTGGCGCTGGCAACGACCAGATCATCGGTGGCCTGGATGGGGACATGCTGACCGGCGGGGCAGGCAATGATATCTTCACGCTGACCTACAACACGCCGCGTTCGGATTCCTCGCCTTCCACCATCGATACCATTACCGATTTCGAAGGCGCTGGCGTGGCCGGCGGCGACAAGATCGACCTGCCTTCCTACGCCTATGGCCGGGGCATCGCGTTCAACGCGACTCCGATCAACTTCACCTTCGTCATTGGCGGTGGCGCGTCGGGCGTGCAGTTGCCCGCCGAACTGGTCGGCGATGGCTTTGCGGACGTGTCGTGGAAGCATGATACCGTCAACAATCGTGTCGAACTATGGGTCGATGTCGATGACAACGGTCAGTTTTCCGAACTCGATATCTACACCTATATCAACGGCATCACATCGCTGACGCAGGAGGATTTCACCGACAGCTTCCCGATCTGGCGCGGAACTGTCGGCGGGGACTCGCTCCTGGCAAGCGCCGGAAACATTATCGCTTATGGCCTTGGCGGCAATGACACGATGCGGGGCGGGGACGGAAACGACACGCTCTACGGGGGCGATGGTGCCGACGTGCTACGGGGCGGCAACGACAGTGACACGCTGTACGGCGATGCTGGGAATGACACGCTGTACGGGGATGCAGGCAACGACACGCTCTATGGGGGCGCTGGCGACGATGTGATGTCGGGCGGTGCGGGGTCTGACTCGCTGTATGGCGAGGCTGGCGACGATGTGATGACCGCAGGCACGTCGGGTAGCTATCTGGACGGTGGCATCGGCAATGACCAGCTGACCGGCGGCGCGGGCAACGACACGCTCTATGGTGGCGAGGGCAATGATGGTGTCAGTGGCGGCGCTGGTGCCGATTATATTGTGGGTTTTGCAGGCGCCGATACGCTCGATGGCGGTGATGGCAATGATGACGTTCGCGGTAGCGATGGCAATGACACAGTCCAGGGTGGCGCAGGCAATGACGCCGTACGCGGCGACGGCGGCATCAATATCGTCAACGGTGGTGCAGGTGATGATGCAGTCTATGTCGGCACAGAAGTCAATGCACGGGATACAGCCACGGGTGGCACGGGCGCTGATGTGTTTCGCCTTGGAGCTGCGGGCAATGCGCCTGGCAGTTTGGCGGCACCCCATGTCATTACCGATTTCAGCCGGGTCGAGGGCGACAAGCTGAAGCTGGAGTTCGATCCCTATATCAACGGTACCTATGGCTACACCAATGTGCCGCTGGTGTTCCGGGGCGAATTGTCGTCGGCGCTCTATTATGATGGCGCGCCTTTGCCGGGGGCGGACCTTGGCACGGGCTTTGTCCAGGTGTGGTGGAGCCGGGTTGGCACAGGCGGCAGCGCAAAGACAGTGCTGATCATCGACAGCGACCGCGACCTGACGCTGAGCGGCTCGGACTATGTGGTCGAGTTCGCACCCGGCACCATCGCCGACATCCAACTGACGGACTTCGTCGATAATCCCTTCCGCACCTATGCCGGGACGGCCGGGGACGACAGCCATCATGGCGATGCCAGCAATAATTTCATCTATGGGCTGCTGGGCAATGATAGCCTGTGGGGCGATGGCGGCAGCGATACGATCGCCGGTGGCGCAGGCATCGACACGCTTCATGGCGAAGACGGCAATGACATTCTCTATGGCGGGGACGATGCCGATAGCCTCTACGGCGGCAACGACAGTGACACGCTGTACGGCGATGCTGGGAATGACACGCTGTACGGGGATGCAGGCAACGACACGCTCTATGGGGGCGCTGGCGACGATGTGATGTCGGGCGGTGCGGGGTCTGACTCGCTGTATGGCGAGGCTGGCGACGATGTGATGACCGCAGGCACGTCGGGTAGCTATCTGGACGGTGGCATCGGCAATGACCAGCTGACCGGCGGCGCGGGCAACGACACGCTCTATGGTGGCGAGGGCAATGATGGTGTCAGTGGCGGCGCTGGTGCCGATTATATTGTGGGTTTTGCAGGCGCCGATACGCTCGATGGCGGTGATGGCAATGATGACGTTCGCGGTAGCGATGGCAATGACACAGTCCAGGGTGGCGCAGGCAATGACGCCGTACGCGGCGACGGCGGCATCAATATCGTCAACGGTGGTGCAGGTGATGATGCAGTCTATGTCGGCACAGAAGTCAATGCACGGGATACAGCCACGGGTGGCACGGGCGCTGATGTGTTTCGCCTTGGAGCTGCGGGCAATGCGCCTGGCAGTTTGGCGGCACCCCATGTCATTACCGATTTCAGCCGGGTCGAGGGCGACAAGCTGAAGCTGGAGTTCGATCCCTATATCAACGGTACCTATGGCTACACCAATGTGCCGCTGGTGTTCCGGGGCGAATTGTCGTCGGCGCTCTATTATGATGGCGCGCCCTTGCCGGGGGCGGACCTTGGCACGGGCTTTGTCCAGGTGTGGTGGAGCCGGGTTGGCACAGGCGGCAGCGCAAAGACAGTGCTGATCATCGACAGCGACCGCGACCTGACGCTGAGCGGCTCGGACTATGTGGTCGAGTTCGCACCCGGCACCATCGCCGACATCCAACTGACGGACTTCGTCGATAATCCCTTCCGCACCTATGCCGGGACGGCCGGGGACGACAGCCATCATGGCGATGCCAGCAATAATTTCATCTATGGGCTGCTGGGCAATGATAGCCTGTGGGGCGATGGCGGCAGCGATACGATCGCCGGTGGCGCAGGCATCGACACGCTTCATGGCGAAGACGGCAATGACATTCTCTATGGCGGGGACGATGCCGATAGCCTCTACGGCGGCAACGACAGTGACACGCTGTACGGCGATGCTGGGAATGACACGCTGTACGGGGATGCAGGCAACGACACGCTCTATGGGGGCGCTGGCGACGATGTGATGTCGGGCGGTGCGGGGTCTGACTCGCTGTATGGCGAGGCTGGCGACGATGTGATGACCGCAGGCACGTCGGGTAGCTATCTGGACGGTGGCATCGGCAATGACCAGCTGACCGGCGGCGCGGGCAACGACACGCTCTATGGTGGCGAGGGCAATGATGGTGTCAGTGGCGGCGCTGGTGCCGATTATATTGTGGGTTTTGCAGGCGCCGATACGCTCGATGGCGGTGATGGCAATGATGACGTTCGCGGTAGCGATGGCAATGACACAGTCCAGGGTGGCGCAGGCAATGACGCCGTACGCGGCGACGGCGGCATCAATATCGTCAACGGTGGTGCAGGTGATGATGCAGTCTATGTCGGCACAGAAGTCAATGCACGGGATACAGCCACGGGTGGCACGGGCGCTGATGTGTTTCGCCTTGGAGCTGCGGGCAATGCGCCTGGCAGTTTGGCGGCACCCCATGTCATTACCGATTTCAGCCGGGTCGAGGGCGACAAGCTGAAGCTGGAGTTCGATCCCTATATCAACGGTACCTATGGCTACACCAATGTGCCGCTGGTGTTCCGGGGCGAATTGTCGTCGGCGCTCTATTATGATGGCGCGCCCTTGCCGGGGGCGGACCTTGGCACGGGCTTTGTCCAGGTGTGGTGGAGCCGGGTTGGCGCAGGCGGCAGCGCGAAGACGGTGCTGATCATCGATAGCGACCGCGACCTGACGTTGAGCGGCTCTGACTATGTGGTCGAGTTCGCACCCGGCACCATCGCCGACATCCAACTGACGGACTTCGTCGATAACCCCTTCCGCCGGATCGTCGGCACGCCGCAGGCGAATGAGTTTATCGACACGGACGAAGCCAATATCTATTATGGTGTCGATGGCGACGACCTGATTGTCGGCAATGGTGGTAACGACGAACTGCATGGCGGCAATGGCAACGACACCATCTCTGGTGGTCAAGGCAATGACTATATCGTCGGCGGCGCTGGTGATGATGCTATAATCAGCGGCGCCGGGACCGACACCATCTATGGTGACGATGGCAATGACATCGTCCATGGTGGCGATGATGCCGACACCATTTATGGTGGAACAGGCAGCGACCAACTGCATGGCGAGTTCGGTGCCGATACGCTCTATGCACAGGATGGCAACGACCAGGTCTTTGGTGGCGCGGACAATGACCAGATCTTCGGCGGTCTGGGCGATGACAGCCTCGATGGCGGTGACGGAAACGATACGGTTTATGGAGACGGTGGTGCAGACACCCTGATTGGCGGAGCAGGCGCTGATTGGCTCTACGGCGGCGAAGGCGATGATCTGTTGCTCGGCGGCGAAGGCAATGACATGCTGGACGGTGGCAGCGGCTATGATATCGCCAGCTATGTCGGCAGTAATGTCGCACTGACCATTGATTTGTCCGCCAACAGCATATTCGCGCTTGGCGGCAATATCGGCACGGATACGCTTTCCAGTGTCGAGGGTATTATCGGCTCCGCATTCAACGACGTGCTGACCGGGAATAGCACGGACAACGTCATTGAGGGCGGTGCTGGGAACGACCTCATGGATGGCCGCGATGGCGTCGATACGTTGCGCTACACCAGTGCTACGGCCGGGGTCACACTCTCTCTCGCGCTCACAGGTGCGCAGGCCACCGGAGGAGCCGGGACGGATACGGTCACCAATTTCGAGAATATCACGGGGTCTGCCTATAATGACGTGCTGAGTGGATCGTCCGCCAATAATATATTGCTCGGTGGCGGCGGCAATGACAGCTTGGCAGGCGGAGACGGCGAGGATCGGCTGGATGGTGCCGACGGGGCCGACACTGTCCAAGGCGATGCAGGCGATGACCAGATCTTCGGTGGTGCCGGGAATGACAGCCTGTTTGGCGGCGCTGGCCTTGACCAGATTTTCGGCGGCGCGGGCAACGACAGCCTGTCAGGTGGAGCCGACGATGATCGCCTCTATGGGGACGCTGGCGACGATAGTATCGACGGTGGTGACGGCAACGACATCATCCTGGGCGGCGAAGGGAACGACACCATAGATGGTGGTGTCGGTGCGGATGATATGGCAGGCGGCCTCGGCAACGACATCTATATCGTCACGAGCGTCAATGACATGGTCAACGAAGCGGCCGATGAAGGCGTTGACGAGGTGCGCACCAACCTGGCGTCCTATACATTGGGTGCGCATGTCGAAAATCTGACCGGCATACGCAGCGCAGGGCAAACACTGATTGGCAATAGCCTCGCCAATCGGATCACGGGTACGGGCAGCGCCGACATCCTCAATGGCGGCGGCGGTGCCGACATGATGATCGGCGGCGCAGGTGACGATCTCTATTATGTCAATGATGCGGGCGACACGATCGTCGAGGCTAACAATGGCGGTAATGATACCGTCAATGCATCGGTGAGCTATTCCCTGGTGGGCATTTATGTCGAAAGCTTGGCCCTTACGGGCACAGCAGCCATTAACGGTAGCGGCAATAGCCTGGCCAATACGTTGATTGGCAATGGCAATAATAATGTGTTGAGCGGCGGGACAGGGAACGACATCCTCAATGGCGGTGCCGGCAACGATACTCTCGACGGGGGATCCGGCATTGACACGATGGTCGGTGGCATAGGTAACGATATTTATATCGTTGATCATGCTGGTGACATTGTCACGGAAGCAACTAATTCCGGGACTGATGAAGTCAGAACCGGTCTTTCCACCTATACTTTAGGTGTAAATGTCGAGAAGCTGACTGCGACCACTAACAATGGCCAGACCCTGATTGGCAACGCCGTGGCCAACCGTATGACCGGGGGCGATGGCAACGATACCCTCAATGGCGGTATTGGTGCTGATGTAATGATCGGCGGCAAAGGCAATGATATTTATGTCGTTGACCATGTCAGTGAAGAAGTGATTGAGCTTGGTGGAGAGGGCAATGACGAAGTGCGCACGGCGCTCACGAATTACATCTTGGCCGATCATGTCGAAACGCTCACAGCGACGGGATCGACTGGCCAAACCCTGAACGGCAATGCCCTAGCCAACACCATTACGGGCACTGCCGGGCATGACGTCATAAATGGCGGCATAGGTGCCGACATCATGACGGGAGGCGATGGGAATGACGTCTATGTCGTGGACAACGCTGGTGACATCATCGTCGAATTTAATGGAGGCGGTGCCGATCGCATCGACGCATCCGTCGATTTCAGTCTTGCAGGTATCTATGTTGAGAATCTGAGGTTGACGGGGACTGGAAATATCAATGCGGTCGGGAATAATCTGGCAAACATCCTTACGGGCAATGGCGGAAATAATTTGCTAAATGGCGGCGCTGGCGCTGACACGATGACGGGAGGATTGGGAGATGATGTCTATATCGTTGATAATATCGGCGATGTCGTAATCGAAACCAATATTGGCGGAACCGATGTTATTAATGCCTCAGTCAGCTATACTCTGGCCGGTACTTTTGTGGAAACACTGAACCTGACCGGCATTGCCAATATCGGTGGCACAGGCAATAGCGTTGACAATGCTATAAATGGAAATAGTGGCAATAATGCCCTAAGCGGCGGCGGCGGCAATGATCGTCTTGAAGGCAACGGCGGGAACGACGTGCTGACCGGTGGCGCAGGCCAAGATATGTTCGTATTCGATACGGCGCTTGGTGCCGGCAATGTCGATATTATTACTGATTTCAATGTGACGGACGATGTGATTTCATTGGCCTCATCGATATTTTCGGCGGCGGGAGCAGCCGGCCAACTCGCGGCGGGCGCTTTCCGTCTCGGCGCGGTTGCGCTCGATGCCAGTGACCGGATCATGTATGATAATGCTACCGGCAACCTCTATTATGATGCCAATGGCAATGCGGTGGGCGGGTCGGTGCTGTTCGCGCAATTGGCTGCCGGGTTGGCGTTGACCAATGCAGATTTCGTGATCGGTTGACGCGGTACGGCCAAATACACCCTGCTGGCGTTGCCAGTCGGGTGTGGGAGCGATAGGCGGACGCTATGATCGTCCGCCTATCGTTATTCCATATCCTTGCACTTGCTCTGGCGCTCTCTTCTGGCCTTGCTACTGCTGCACCGACCAACCGGCCGACGCTCGGCTACACCCGCGTCGCGATCGAGACGTCGGTGGGGACGATCATCGTCGCGGTGGATCAGAAACGCGCGCCGCGCACGGCGGCGAATTTCCTGACCTATGTGGATGATGGTCGGTTTGACGGCGTCACCTTCTACCGCGCCGCGCGACGCAAATCCGCGCCGACGATGGGGTTGATCCAGGGCGGGATCGACAGCGATGCGCGGCGGTCCTTGCCGCCGGTGGTGCATGAGCCGACGACCCAGACGGGCATCCGCCATCTTGATGCGACGCTGTCCATGGCGCGGCCCAACCGGCCCAATTCGGCGATGGGTAATTTCTTCATCACCATCGGCCCGACCCCCACCATGGACGCGCGGCCCGGCTATATCGGCTATGCGGCCTTTGGCCATGTTGTCGCGGGGATGGACGTGGTGAAGAAAATTCTCGCTGTCCCGACCTGCTGCGGGACTGGGCCGATGCGGGGGCAAATGATCGTCAAGCCGATCGTCATCCGCCATGCCAAAAGACTGGACGGCAAAGCCAAACCTACCGGCGGGGTGAAGCCCTGGTTGATCGGCAGGCTACGGAAGCCTGCAAGGTAGCGATCAGGCGAAGGCAGCTTGATCGTGTCGCGACGCCGGATATCCTTCGCGCGGCGGCCGGGCCTGTATCTTCTTCCACGCCTTTTCGTGAAAGAAGAAGGCGACGGCATTGATCACCGGTTCGACCAGCGCAATGCCACCCGCCAGCGCTACTGATCCGGTCATGAGATAGGCGACGGTAAAACCGACCGTGAGGTGGATGCTGAGATATGTGCCCGTCTTGATGAGGTCCAGCGACATGGGGATGCTCCTTGTTGCGACCCAGTTAAGAACTATTCGCAAAATGTGCCAACCGCTTTTTCCATTGGCTCTGATCGGCGAAAGCGATCAGCATTGCGGCAGGAGAATCGCGATATGGCAGGTCGGATCAGGGTGGGCATTGGCGGCTGGGTCTATGCGCCATGGCGTGACAATTTCTATCCCGCCGGGCTGCGGCAGAAAGACGAACTGGCCTATGTCGGGGCGCATCTGACCGCGACCGAGATCAATGCGACCTATTATAGCAGTCACAAGCCCGCAACTTTCGCGAGCTGGGCGAAGGTCGTGCCCGACGGGTTCCAGTTCGCGGTCAAGGCATCGCGCTACTGCACCAATCGTAAAGTGCTGGCCGAAGCGGGAGACTCGATCGCGAAATTCACGAAACAGGGCATTGTCGAGTTGGGCGATCGGCTGGGTCCGATCTTGTGGCAATTCATGCCGACCAAGCGGTTCGATCCCGATGACTTCAGCGCGTTCCTGCGCCTGTTGCCTGCCAGCGTCGATGGCGTCGCATTGCGACATGCGGTCGAGGTGCGGCACGAAAGTTTCGACGATCCTGCTTTTCTGGAGATGGCGCGGAATGCAGGCGTGGCGGTCGTACTGGCCGATCATGACAGCTATCCGGCTATTCAGGGATATGATGTCGGCTTTTCCTATCTGCGGCTGATGCGGACCCAGGCGGAAGAGACGACTGGCTATTCTCCCACAGACATCAATCATTGGACCGATCAGGCGCGGACGCTGGCTAAACAGGGGGACGTCTATGCGTTTGTCATCGGCGGGGCCAAAGAGCGCAACCCTGCTGCGGCCAAGGCGCTGATTGCGGCTTTGGGGTAACAGCACTGTTGCATTTAGTGCAATCGGCATGCCGTGCTTTGCGATTGTTACATAACCATGACAGGCGCATAGGCCCGCAACCCCAAGACGGGGGATAGATGACAACCAAACAAAGGACATGACCATGCGGCAGGCTTTTCAAGGCGCCGCACTGATCGTAGCCGTCGGCGCACAGATGCTGACTTTCTACTCGGTGCTTTATGCCTGAGCGCGCTTTGCGCTCAACCTTGATCCCGACATTACGGGATGCGAAAAGGCCGCTTCCGGTATAACCGGAGCGGCCTTTTTACTGTCTGGATGCCGTGTGCTTTGCTGCAATGATTTGCGGCGACATCAGCCTTCGGCGAGCCAGCCTGCCAACAGATAAGCCACAACGCCGATGGGTCCGAGCGCACAGAGCGTCAGCAGGACGACGGCGACGCGGATCAATGTCACGTCCAGGCCGCTGCGGTTGGAAAGTCCCGCGCATACGCCCATGATCTTGCCATTGCGACGGTCGAGGGTGAAACTGTTGTTCATGACTTTGGCTTTCAAATCTATCTGGAGAGTCTGAGATGGCGTGCGATCAGGCGATCGGCAGGACCGGCACGGCCGCGCTGATGAACAGGCTGGCGACGAGGATGGCACCGGTGAACGCAACGGCGACATGCTGGAAACGGGTGATGGACATGATGAAAACTCCCTGTTTTTCTGATGGCCGGACCATCCGGCCTTGATGCTTTCAGGGAATGCAGAAGCCGTGCCAGTTTTGATTTCTTCGAGAAACGCGGGGTTTTTCGCCGTCGCAGTCGGGTGCGCACATGTCAAAAATTCCGCCTATTGGCGAAAATTCCTGCTGGTTAGGAATTTTTGCGGGGCATGTGCGTGATCCATCCGCCACTCTTTGTCTATGGCACGTTGCGACGGGGCTTTGACGGGCCAATGGCGCTGCGGTTGCAAGGGGCGACTCAGTATATCGGTCGCGCTTTTGCCCAAGGACGGCTTTACCGAGTGGGGGATTATCCCGCTTTCCTGCCGGGGCCGGAGGGGCAGGTCATTGGCGACCTGCTCGCGCTGTCTGATCCTGCGGCGACGCTTGCCTGGCTTGATGCGTATGAAGAATGCGCCGTTACATATCCGCAGCCGCACGAATATCGCCGCGAAAAATTGAGCGTGTGGGGACCGGACGGCCCCATCGTCGCCTGGGCCTATGTCTACGCCCTGCCGGTAACGGATTTGCCGCTGATCGCTGGCGGCGATTTTCTACCCCGCCAGCGATAATGCGCTCTTATTTCTGCTTCATCGCTTCGACCGCGGCGAGCGTGGTCTTCACATGATTGGCATAGCTCATTTCGGAATGGACGAAGGCGATCCGCCCTGATGGCGCGATGACATAGGAGGTACGATCGGTCATGCCCGGCCGCATTTTGAGCGCCACGTCATAGCCCGAAACGATGCCCGGCCCGGCGGAGGCGACCGCGAACTTGCCCGCGCATTCCTTGGTGGAGAAAGCGACCAGATCATCGACCGGATCGGCCGACATGCCGATCACCGTCGCACCCGCTGCCTTGAACTTGTCGATATTGTCGGCAAATTCGCGCGCTTCGGCCGAACAGCCCGGCGTGAACGCCTTGGGGAAGAAATAGAGGACGACCGGCCCACGCTTCAACTGGTGCGACAGGGTCAGCGTGAAGGTCTTGCCCGCCATCGCCCCGCGCGTGGTGAATTCGGGGGCCTTGGCGCCGACGGCCAGGGCGGCCATGGCGCTGGTCGATGCGGTCAAGGCAGCGACGGTGGCAAGAAGGAAAGTCAGGCGCTTCATCGGTTGGGCTCCATCAGTCAGGCGACGGGAGCCGCTCGCCCCCTTGTAAATGATCGCAATGCCTCGTTGATCATGAATGTCGGCGAAACGGCCGACATCGCGATGATCCTCGCAAGGCTTGGTGATGACGGCAATGACAGCCGGGCGCAAGTCGGCCCTTGGGGAATGGCGCTATCGAAGGAACCACCGCGCAACTTGCCTGTTCCTGTGGTCATGCGCCTTGCCCTTGCCATCCTTCTCCCGATCGCGCTTGCCGCCTGCGACAAGGCAGCGGACTCACCGGACGCGTCGCCGTCGGTGACGGCGAATATCAGCGACCGCACCGAAAAAATGGAGCAGGATAGCGCACCCCCGGCGAACGCAACGTCGCCGGTCGAAACGGCATCCAACGCGATTGCTGCCGACGCCGACATGGCCGGACCGGTGCCGACGGCTTTGCAAGGACGCTGGACCGGCCTCAACGATCGATGCGGCGACCGGGCGGCGGATAAGGAATTGAATATTCTGCCGGACCAGTTGGTCTTCCATGAAAGCGTCGGCACTGTGCAAAAGGCCACGCCGGGGGAGGACGGGCGTTTGTCGGTCACAGCAGCCTTTACCGGCGAGGGACAAAGTTGGACCCGTACCATGTCGCTCGCCCTGGCAGACGATGGGCAACGGCTCATCATCGTCAATGACGGGACGTCTGCAACACGCAAGCGCTGCTAAGCGCTTCCCCGACAGCCTCTTGCCCGCTACAGCCGCGCGATGATCGGCCGCCTGACCTTGAGCGATTTCCGCAACCATGCGGATGCGCTGATCCTGCCCGATCATCCTTTCATCCTGCTGACCGGCGACAATGGCGCGGGCAAGACCAATATATTAGAAGCCGTGTCGATGCTGGCACCGGGGCGCGGGCTGCGCGGCGCGGCCCTGCGCGCGATGACGCGACAGGATGGACCGGGCGGCTTTGGCGTCGCGGCGGAGGTGGACGGGGTTGTGCTGGGCACGGGCGTATCGGCCGCCACGCCCGACCGGCGACAGGTGCGGATCGGCGGGGTGGCGTCGTCAGCCAATGCGCTGGCCGACCATCTGGCGATCGTGTGGCTGACCCCGGCCATGGACCGGCTGTTTCTCGACAGTCCGGGCGGGCGGCGGCGGTTTCTGGATCGGCTGACGCTGGCGCTGCATCCTGGTCATGCCGCGCACAGCGCCCGCTATGACGCGGCGATGCGCGCGCGCAACCGGCTGCTGGTCGACATCCGCCGTGCAGACCCCGTCTGGCTGACTGCGCTGGAGGCGCAGATGGACGAGCATGGCACCGCGCTGGCGCAAGCGCGCACCGATCTGGTCATGCGCCTGAACATGGTGCTGGCCGGCCAGCCCGACGCGCCCTTTGCCCGCCCGTCCGTTCTGATCGAGCAGGAAGAGGGTGCCAGCGACGAGCTTTTGGCGGTTCGGCTGGGGCGGGATCGACGACGCGATGCGGCGGCAGGACGGACTCTGTCCGGGCCACATCGCCATGATCTGGCTGTCACACATATCGCCAAGGCGCAGCCTGCGGCGCTGTGTTCGACGGGCGAGCAAAAGGCGCTGCTACTGTCCATTCTGCTGGGGCACGCCGCATTGGTGGCCGCCGATCGCGGTCAACCGCCCGTACTGCTGCTCGACGAAGTGGCGGCGCATCTCGATCCGTCGCGGCGGGCTGCCTTGTTCGACCGATTGGCCGCAACCGGGGGGCAGGTCTGGATGACCGGCACGGAATCGTCGCTTTTCAACGATTTGACGGCGGCGACTCGATTAACGGTAACGGCGGGCCATCTCTTTTGTTCCGCGACATAACGCGTCGTCGCAACGACTCGTCGCCCGGCGCTTTCCATGACGTCCGGCGTCTGGCCTAAAGCATCCATCGGGGCAAAAGCCTAAAAGCCAAGTCGGGGTCGCATTCGCATGATCGGTAGTTTTCGCGCGGTTTTCGCCGCTGCTCTTCTTGCGTTCTCTTCCCTGATCGTTACGCCTGCGACGGCCGGAGTGCTGCAATGCGTTCCCTTCGCCCGTCAGGCGTCCGGCATCGACCTTTACGGCAACGCGCATACTTGGTGGAACCAGGCGGAAGGCCGCTATGACCGTGGTCATGAACCGCGCGTCGGTGCCGTCCTCGCCTTTGCCGCAAGCCGCTCCATGCCGGTCGGCCATGTCGCGATGGTCAGCAAGGTGGTCAATGAGCGCGAAGTGCTGCTGACCCATGCCAACTGGTCCTATCGTGGCGGTATCGAGCGCAATGTCCGCGCGATCGACGTATCGGCCAACAATGACTGGACCGATGTGCGCGTATGGTATGGCCCGATCGGCAATCTGGGCCTGCGCTCCAATGCGGCGCGCGGTTTCATCTATGCCCAGCCGGCCCGGACCATTGATCAGCCGGTGCAGATCGCATCGGCAGCGGCCAGCGGCGGCGCGCCCCGCGCGGCATTCTGATCCTTTAACCTCTTCATAAATAGTCGCGATCTAGGGTCGTCCTTGGTGGGGCGATTCTTGGGTTTCGGGATCGCATAAATGATTCGAGGACTTGTCCGGGCGGCAGCATTGCTGGCGTCCGGTCTGACGGCTGCGCCCTTGTGGAGCGCGGCGGTGCTGCAATGCGTGCCTTATGCGCGCATCGTGTCGGGCGTAGATATTCGCGGGGATGCGCTGACCTGGTGGGACCAGGCCAGCCAACAGTATAAGCGCGGTGCCAAGCCCAAAAAGGGCGCGGTGCTGGCGTTCCGGCCGCATGGCCCGATGATGCTGGGCCATGTCGCGGTGGTCAGTCGCGTGCTGGACGATCGGCGCGTGCTTATCCGCCACGCCAATTGGTCCGTGCCTGGCGCGATCGAGGAAGATGTGCTGGCCATCGACGTGTCGGACGGCGGCGACTGGAGCCAGGTGCGCGTCTGGCACAGCCCGACCGCGCAAATGGGCGCGCGCACCAACCCGACCTTCGGCTTCATCTATCCGGCCAAAGCGAAATTGCATGATTTCACGCCTGACCCCGCCTTGGGCAGCAGCGTGCGCTTTGCCAAAATCGACGCGGATATGTGGGATAGGCGTCGGCCGCATCGCGCGCCCGCACCCCATGGCGGCATCATGGTCGCGCAGGCACCTGCCGCACCGGCCAGGGTCGCCCGGAAAGCGGCCCCGCGTCTGGAGGCGGATTTGCGCGTGGTCAGCTATGCGGACGCAACGCCATCGCAGCGGACGCTGAGCGCGATCATTGCGGACGTCAAACGCCAGTCCGTCCTGAATTGACGACAGGCGCGCGAACCGACGCGCGCCTGTGGATGACGCTTATTCCGCGTCGGCAGGCTTGTCTTCGTCGGCGCCTTCGGCCGGATTTTCGAACCAGGCTTCGACCGGCCCGGTCAGCTTGATCGTCAGCGGATTACCGTGGCGATCGCGGGTCTTGCCCGCCGCGACGCGAATCCAGCCTTCGGAAATCGAATATTCCTCGACATCCTTGCGCTCGCGCCCCTTGAACCGGATGCCGATGCCACGCTGCAGCACCTCCATGTTGAAATGGGGGCTTTTGGGATTGGTGGACAGATGGTCGGGGGGCGTGTCGCTCATGATGCGGTTCCTTGGAATTGGCTGGGCTGCGCCTAGCCTTTTGCCCGCCAACCCGTCAACTGCCCCAACCCGCCGATCAGCCTGATCGACGGGCTGGGGCAGGCCCGTCAACGACAGACGCGGACGCGGACGTTGCGATCGCGATAATAGTCATAGCGCCATTGCGTCCAGCAACGCGGGCGATAGGCGGCCCGGTAATAGCCCCGGTCGCCCCGCCAGTGGCGGCGGCCATCCCAGCGCCGTCCGTCCCTGCGCCCGTCCCAGCGACGATTGTCCCAACGGCGGTTGTCCCAGCCGCGATCACGATCGCCCCGCCATCCGTCGCGATAGCCGCCATGATATTGCGCCTGGGCCGGGGCTGCCGCGGCGATTCCTGCGATGGCGAGGCTCACCGCAGCCGCGCCCTTCCATAAAATGTTCATGTGCTCTCTCTCCTCATCCACCCCGCGGGAGAGGCGGGGCATGGCAAGGAGAATGCCGTGCGTCGGCTGAACCGTCAGCGAATGGCGTTGTCAGCCACTATTCAGCGTCCGGCCAGTGCGGCCTCGGCCTCCAGCATATAGTCGCGGGTGATGGGTAGCGCGCGTCGGTCGCGCGCATATTGGACCTGGTAATTGACCATGCCGCCATGTTCGAACACCGTCGCGGCCCCGGCGAGATAGAAGGTCCACAGCCGGAAGAAGCGCTCGTCATAGAGCGCGACGATCTCGGCGCGATGCGCCATGGTGCGCTTATACCATTGGCGGATGGTCAGCCCATAATGGAGCCGCAACACCTCGACATCGGTCACCATCAACCGCGTGCCTTCGCTGCCCGCGATCATTTCCGACAAGGCAGGAATATAGCCGCCAGGGAAGATATATTTCTGGGTGAAGGCGTCAGTGACGCCAGGGCCGCCCATTCGCCCGATCGTGTGGACCAGCATGACGCCTTGCGGCGTCAGCAGGTCGCGGCACTTGCTGAAGAAACTGCGATAATGGGCCGTGCCGACATGTTCGAACATGCCAACGGACACGATCCGGTCGAACGCGCCCGTCATGTCGCGATAGTCGATCAGTTCGAAACGGACATGATCGGCGACGCCTGCATCGACCGCCCTTTGCCGTGCGACCTTGAGCTGTTCCTCCGACAAGGTGATACCCGTCACATCGACGCCGCAGGTACGGTGCAGATACAGCGCCATCCCGCCCCAGCCGCAGCCGATGTCCAGCACTTTCATCCCCGGTTCGAGCCGCAATTTGGCCGCGATATGCGCCTTCTTGTCCTCCTGCGCCTGCTCCAGGCTGATGCCGGCTTCATTGTCGCCATCGGGGAAATAGGCACAGCTATATTGGCGGTCCCGGTCAAGGAAGAGCGCGTAGAGCGCGCCTGACAGGTCGTAATGATGCGCGACATTCGCCTTCGACCGCGCCTTGTGATTGGCGCGCCACAGCTTCTGGCGCACGCTGCCCATGCTGCGCGCCAGCAGCGTCTTGGCGTCGATCGACCGACCACTTTCCCAGGGGGTGTTGGCCCGGATCAGGGATATGAATTCCAGGATGCCGCCGCCTTCGATGGCGATGCGGCCGTCGATCCAGGCTTCGGCCATCCCCAACCGGGGATCGCGAACGATGTCGAAGGGGACGCGGCCATCGTGAAATCGCAGCGCCAGGTCGGGAAAGGCAGGATCGGGCTGTCCAACGACGAAACGCCGTCC
This sequence comes from Sphingobium sp. RAC03, assembly GCF_001713415.1. GTDB lineage: Bacteria > Pseudomonadota > Alphaproteobacteria > Sphingomonadales > Sphingomonadaceae > Sphingobium. The sequence goes on from NZ_CP016456.1 coordinate 1,278,439, forward strand.
ATTCGCATAAGTTACCGTCAGCTGGCCCCGTGTGACCAGTCGCCCCAACACCCGCTCGAACAGTCTCATGCCGTTACCTTGTCACCCCGGACAGCTTGCGTCAAATACCCGCATACCAGTCATAGCCCGCGACATCCTCCCAGAAGCCGCCCTTGCCCTTGCCGATCCCGTCCAGCGTCGCCACCGCCTCTATCCCCATGAGATATTTGGCCTGTTTATAGCCAAGCTGCCGTTCGACGCGCAGCCGAACCGGGGCACCATTGGCGACGGTCAGGGGTGCGTCATTCAGCGCAAAGGCGAGGATGGTCTGGGGATGGAAGGCGTCGATCAGGTCGATACTTTCATAATAGGGCCTTCCGCCGCCCATGTCGTCGGCGCATCGGAACACGAGATAGCGCGCGCTATCGCGCAGCCGTGCGCCCTCCAATATCGTGCGCAGCGGTACGCCACGCCATTTGCCGATCGCGCTCCATCCTTCGACACAATCATGGCGGGTAATCTGTTCGCGATGCGGCAGAGTCCGTAGCTGGGCAAGCGAGAGGGAGAGCGGCCGTTCGACAAGGCCGGTCACCGCCAGTCGCCAGTCGGCAAAGCCATTGCGCCACAACGCCTTATAGGCGGGCGTATTGGGATTGGCGGTGCCATTGACGCGGAAAATCGGCGAAATCTGGTCAGGGTGAAATTCCTGGGCCAGCGCGTCGCGGGCCATCAGGCTACGCTGCGCCCAGCGATGGAAATTTTCGGCCGAAAAAAGGGCCTTGCGCACGCTGTCATGGCTAGCCAGCCGGTCGCAACCGGTGAGCATTGCGCCAGCGCCCAGCAGCGCCATGCGGCGGGTCAGGATCATGGTCGTTCCTCCGGCACCTTGTATCGCCCGGTAATCATGGACCGCACTTCGTTGATCGGTCCGGCCAGGATGACCATCAGGATATGGACGATGAAGAATGCGGCCAGTGCGAAAGCGGCGATGAAATGCAGCGAGCGCGCCGATTGTCGACCGCCAAACAGGTCGACCAGCCAGGGCCAGGCCGCATTCATGCCCGGTGCCATGGTCAGTCCGGTCAGAATGACGAGCGGCAACAGGATGAAGATCACGCCGACATAGCTGGCCTTCTGCAGCACGTTATAGCGCAGCGCCGCTTGCCCCGCCGGGAAGCGCAGCCGGGCATGGTCCTTGATATCCTGCCAGATGTGACGCGGGCGCAGATCATCGCGGCGGAATGCGAGGTCGCGGGTCACATGCCGGTTGGCGAGGCTCCAGAGCATGTAGAACAGCAGCGCGAAGGCAAAGATCGGCGCAGCGGTCAGATGCCAGTGGCGCGACATCGCGAGATTATAGAGGCCAGGCAAGGTGATCCAACCGGGAAAGCGCTCCAGTTCCAACCAGGCATGGTCGAAATTCGCCCCATACTGCCCCCAATAGAGGCGGGGATGGGCGTTGAAGATGCCAAGGCCGCTGGTGAACAGGACATAGAGCAGCGCGGCGTTCAGCCAATGCCACAAACGGGTCGAAAGCCGATGGCGCTTGACGGTGAAGCCGTCGGTAGGAGTGGGGCTATCCATTGGCGCAACCTTACGCCTTTTTCGGGGAAAATCCACGGAGCCTGTATGACAGTCGGCACCCAGCCCGATGGCTGTCAATGTCACACTTTTGCAACATAAATCAAGAATCATGACCACTTACAATCCAGCCCCTTTGCAAATCAACAGGGCGCACCTAAATGGCAATCACGCGATGCCGATGCGGATCGCGTTCATGATCGCTAAAAATAAAAGCAATCATGGATAGGATAAACATGGCGCATATGGCGCCATGAAATCTTCGCGTCGAACCAAATAGCCTGACGATAAACTATGTCAGGCAATATAATAATATCGAGGAATTTATGAAGACTGTGATTTTCGCAGCTATTGCTGCTGTCGTTGTTGCAACCCCTGCCGTCGCTCAGGACGCTGCACCCTTCACCGGGCCGCGCGCTGGCGTCACCATGGGCTATGACAAGATCGGCGGCGAAGAAGGCTTCGCTTATGGCGTGACCGCTGGTTACGACCTGGCGCTCGCCCCTCGCGTCACCGGCGGCATCGAAGTCAGCCTGGGCGACACCACCGTCGACGATTTCGGCCTGGACGTCAGCCGCGATCTCGCTGCGTCGCTGCGCCTTGGCTTCGTCGCCACGCCGCGCGTCCTGGCGTTCGGCAAGGTTGGCTATGCCACCACCCGCTTCGAAGTCGATGGTGACGGCGCTGGCCTGGAAGGCGTCCGCTTCGGTGGTGGTCTGGAATTCGCGGCGACCCCGTCGACCTATATCTCGGCTGAATATCAGCGCACCGAATATGAGCAGAATATCGGTGGCCGTGACGCCGCGATGGTCGGCGTCGGCTTCCGCTTCTGATCCTTGCGGATCCGTTGACATGACGAAGGGCGGTCCTGCAAAGGGCCGCCTTTTTTCTATGCGGGGAGCGGCTGTATGTCGGGTTCGATCCAGGCGCGCCGTGCCGCAGGGGCCATCAGCGTCTCGCGCGACCAGTAATTGAACAGCCAGTCCTTGTTCCCAAGCGGAGACGCTATCAGGGCGGCAAAGGCGGTTGCGGGTGTCGCGTCCACCGGCAATGTGGCCAGCAGCGCACGCGTCATATGCAGCGACGCCTGGGTGATCGTTTCATGATAGCCGCCCGTGTCGCTATTCACCCCGCCGACGCTCTCATTATAGCGCCGGATCATCGCGGGCATGTCGCGTTCCGGGTCGATGTCGGCGCGCGTCAGGATCAGCCAGAGCGCGGTCGCGAAATGCGCGCCATGGGTCCATGCGGCCTTGGGCAGGGTGCAATCGCAAAAGCCCGTCGCCAGCCGTTCGATCTCGTCATCCGTCATCGCCATTCCCACAAAGAAAAACCCCGCCGGATCAGGGCGGGGCTATCGTCTCGCGCCATACTGGGCGCGCGTCACCGGCTCCGCCTCATCCCAGCGCTGCTTGCTTCTCCGCTGCCAGCCGGTCGAGTTCGGCCCGGCTCTTCTTCTCGCTTGCCGACTTCAACTGGCCACAGGCCGCCATGATGTCGCGCCCGCGCGGGGTGCGAACCGGCGCGGAAATCCCGCCTTCGAACACGATGGAACTGAATGCGCGGATGCGATCGGGCGTCGAACATTCATAATCGCTGCCCGGCCAGGGATTGAACGGGATCAGGTTGACCTTGGCGGGCAGCTTATATTTGCGCAACAGCCGCACCAGTTCGCGGGCATCCTCGTCGCTGTCATTCTTGTCGCGGATCATCACATATTCAAAGGTGATGCGCCGGGCATTGCTCGCCTTTGGATAGTCGGCGCAGGCCTGGAGCAGTTCCTCGATCCCATATTTCTTGTTGAGCGGCACCAACTCGTCGCGCACTTCCTTGGTCACGGCATGGAGCGAGACGGCTAGGTTCACGCCGATCTCCTCGCTCGCGCGCGCCATCATCGGGATGACGCCGCTGGTCGAGAGCGTGATGCGGCGGCGCGAGAGGGCCAGGCCATCGCCGTCCATCACGACCTTGAGCGCATCGCGGACATGCTCGAAATTATAGAGCGGCTCGCCCATGCCCATCATCACGATGTTGGTCAGCATCCGCCCATCGGGCGAATATTGCGGCGCATCCTCGTCTTCGTCGTCCAGCACTGCGATGCCGCTGCCCATATTGCCTTTGGGCCATTCGCCCAGCGCATCGCGCGCCAGCATGACCTGGCCGACAATCTCGCCCGGCGTCAGATTGCGCACCAGCCGCATCGTGCCGGTATGGCAGAAACGGCAGTTCAGCGTGCAGCCGACCTGGCTCGACACACACAGCGTTCCCCGATCCGCATCGGGGATGAACACCATCTCATAATCCTGCCCGTCGTCCGAGCGGAGCAGCCATTTGCGGGTGCCGTCGTTGGACACCTGCGCTTCCACCACCTCCGGGCGGCCGACGACGAAACGCTCGGCCATCCAGCCGCGCATCGGCTTGGCGAGGTCGGTCATAGCGTCGAAATCGGTTTCGCCACGATGATAGAGCCAGTGGAACAGCTGTTTGGCGCGCAGCTTGGCCGCTTTCACATCCAGCCCGGCTTCCTCCAACACGGCCTTGATCTGCGGGCGCGACAGGCCGAGCAGGTCCGTGCGGCCATCCGCACGCGGCGTGACGGCGCGGGGCACGGGCACAGGATCGATAAGGCCGGGAATCGGCATGACAAGGTTGGCGGCTGATTGCATAGCCGCGCCCATAGTCGATTTTCACAAAATGTGAAAGCGTGCGCCTATCGCACCTGTGCGCAGCCCAGCGCTGCCGCGTCGATCGCCGTCGCCGCGCCGCGCAGCGCGTAGCTGTCGGCGAAGGCGCGGCCCTGCGCGTCGATGCTTTGTACGCTCATGCTGCTGGCCGATCGCATGGCTGCGATGATCGCCGCATCGCCGCGCGCGTCCGCGGCCCAGGCGTCAACCTTGCCTGCGACCAGGGAGAATCGGCGCTCGCCCACGCTCAGCGTCACCGGCGCCTTGTCCGAACGGGCGCGGCTGAGGCGCAGATGAATCTGTCCGCGCACCCGCTGGCGCGGCCAGGTGCCGACGGAGGCAAAGCCTTTGCCGCTCCGTCCACCGCGCATCACCGATTGGGCGATGGCATAGCAACGCGGCGTCGCTGGGTCACGGAAGGCACCCCAACCGTCGAATATTCCAAGAGAATCGCGCGCCATGGCCGGCGCGGTCGCCAGCAGCAGGACCGTCAGGAGTAAAAAGGCAGCGCGCATGCGAACGGCAAAGCCCAACCTGTCCCCATTTGCAACCCTGGTGCAGCGCGAAAGGGTGAGCGAGTGCTTGCCCACGCCGCAACAGCGGTTATGAAGAACCATCCATCATTGTCGCCGGGATTCGACCGAATCCTGGCTATCGGCTTAAAAAGAAACGGACAGATCAGGGACATGAAGGCCACCATCGAACGCGCAACGCTCCTCAAGAGCCTGAGCCACGTCCAGTCGGTGGTCGAGCGCCGGAACACTATTCCCATCCTGTCCAACGTGTTGATCGAAGCATCGGCCGATGGCGCGATCAAGCTGATGGCGACCGATCTCGACCTCCAGATCGTCGACAGCATTGCAGCGCAAGTCGAGCAGCCCGGCGCGACCACTATTTCCGCCCACACCCTGTTCGATATCGCGCGCAAACTGCCTGAGGGCAGCCAGGTCTCGCTGCAGGCGGCCGAGGGCAAGATGCTGATCCAGGCCGGGCGCGCGCGCTTCAACCTGTCCACCCTGCCGCGCGACGACTTTCCGGTCATTGCCGAAGGCGAACTGCCGACCAGCTTCGAACTGCCGGCCGAGACATTGAAGCAGATCATCGACAAGACGCGCTTTGCGATCTCGACCGAAGAGACGCGCTATTATCTGAACGGCATCTATTTCCACGTCGCCGACGACGGCCAGCCGGTTTTGCGCGCCGCCGCGACCGACGGCCACCGCCTGGCCCGCATCACCGTGCCTCGCCCTGATGGTGCGGACGGTATGCCGGGCATCATCATTCCCCGCAAATGCATCGCCGAACTGCGCAAGCTGCTCGACGAAGTCGATGGCTCGATCCAGATCGCGCTGTCGGCGAGCAAGATCCGTTTCGGGCTGGGCAGCGCGATCCTGACCAGCAAGCTGATCGACGGTACTTTCCCCGATTATAGCCGCGTCATCCCGACCGCGAACGACAAATTGCTCAAGATCGACCCGCGTGGCTTCGAAGAAGGTGTCGATCGCGTCGCGACCATCGCGACCGAAAAGACCCGCGCGGTCAAGATGAGCCTCGACCGCGACAAGATCACCCTGTCGGTGACCAGCCCGGAAAACGGCACGGCGGCCGAAGAAGTACCCGGCGCCTTCCAGGGCGAGGGCTTCGATATCGGGTTCAACGCGCGCTATCTGCTCGACATATTGGGGCAGATCGACAGCGATCTGGTCGAGCTGCATCTGGCCGATGCCGCCGCACCGACCTTGATTCGCGAGAATGATGCCAGTCCCGCCCTGTATGTCCTTATGCCGATGCGTGTCTGAGTAGCGGGCGCTACTGCCTGACCCGATGATGTAATCTTATGATTACAGGAGTTCGGGTAGTAAGCCTCTGTCAACGACTTGGCGCTATTGTCGGGCGCATGAATCCATTGCGCGCTTCCTTGTCCGATCCGTCTTCGCGGCCGATGACCTTGATGGTCGCACTGGGCCTGACGGAAAGCGGAACCGAGGTTTCTGCATCCTGGATTTCGGGAGCGTTCGCGCCGATCGCGCGCTTGTGGCCGTTGATCCTGCTGGCGAAGATCTGCATCGTCAGCCTCCTGCATATCCCCTTCTATCGCGCCGGGGACCGGGAGCAGGCCGTAGTCCTCGCTATCATGTTGCTGGTGGACGGCGTCTTGATGATCGCCCCGCGCCAGGCGTCGTTTCAAGCAGTCAAGCCCCATATCCAGAATCGGCTGATGTTGCCGATGGTGTTTTTGTCGGGGCTCTGCTTCAGCCTCTGGCTGGGGCAGGCACCCGCAGCGGCGTCGGCACCTGCTTTTCTTTTGGCAGTCCCCGAATTGGCCGTCGCTCTATTGTCTGTCTGCATTTTCGGCGACAGGCGTCTGTTGGGGATCGGCTATTTTCTCGGCCTTTTGCTGGTGGCCGTGACGGACAATGCCGGTGTCACGCACATCGGCATGTTGTTGTGTTGCGTGATCGTGATGGCTGTTGCGACGGTGCGGCAAGCCACGGTTGATCGGGACTGCGCCATCGAACGGCATCGACAGGATTTGCGCGCGCAGCGTTCCGACCGACTATTGTGGGAGCATGAGCGCACCGGGCGGGGCTGGTTCTGGGAAACCGACCGACACGGATGCCTGACCTACATATCCGATACGCTGGCGCAAACGCTTGATGCGCGCGAAGGCGCGCTGATCGGCCGCCCGATGACGGAAATCATCCGGCCGGGCGACAGGCAGCAAGGCGACGGGGAGCGCACACTGGGCTTTCATCTGTCGGCGCGGACTGGCTTTTCCGACCTCTCGGTCTGCGCGGCGATGGCGAAGGAAGAGCGATGGTGGTCGATCTCCGGCCAGCCGGTGTTCAACGAATATGGGCAATTTCATGGCTTTCGCGGCAGCGGCACGGATCTGACCGAAATGCGCCGCAGTCAGGCCGAAGTGACGCGCCTTGCCCAGTTCGATTCCCTCACCGGCCTTGCCAATCGTATCCAGATGCTCAGTTCCTTGGAGCAGGCGGTCACGGAGCGGCCGGGCCGACCGGGCGATTGCGCGTTGATGATGCTGGACCTTGATCGGTTCAAGCTGGTCAATGACACGCTGGGCCATCCCGCAGGAGACGCGCTGCTGCGCCAGGTCAGCCAGCGACTTAAACGCACCGTCGGCGACAAGGGGTTGGTCGGGCGTCAGGGTGGCGACGAGTTCAAGATATTGCTGCCTGGACATCATGACCGGGATGCATTGGCCCTTCTGGCCCAGACCATCATCAACGCGGTGGCCCAGCCCTATTCGATCGAAGGCAATGCCGTCGTCATCGGCGTATCCATCGGCATATCCTGTGCGCCCCAGGATGGGGCCACGGCCGACGCGCTTATTCGCAACGCCGACCTTGCGCTCTATGCGGCGAAGGGTGACGGCCGGGGCAGGCATCGCTTCTATTCGTCGGAAATGCATGCCGACGCCGAAGATCGCCGTCGCCTGGAACAGGATCTTCGCCATGCGCTGGCCAGCGATGGCCTGCATCTGGCCTATCAACCCGTCGTGTCATTGCGGACAGATCAGATCACTGGATATGAAGCGCTGTTGCGCTGGACTCATCCCGTGCGGGGGCCGATTTCGCCCGCCTTGTTCATTCCCATCGCCGAAGATAGCGGGATGATCAGTCAGATCGGCGAATGGGTCATACACACCGCCTGTCGAGACGCAGCGCAATGGGACGATGGCATTCGCGTTGCAGTCAATGTCTCGCCGACGCAATTTGCCAATATCGGCTTTCCGTCCACGGTCATGAATGCGCTCGCCGCGTCGCAACTGGCTCCCGAACGCCTCGAACTTGAAATCACCGAAAACGTCTTCTTGAACGACGATGATGGCACCGACGCCATGTTCGCGCGATTGAAGGCATTGGGTGTAAGATTGGCGCTGGATGATTTCGGGACGGGCTATTCCTCGCTCGGCTATCTGAAGAAGGCGCCGTTCGACAAGATCAAGATTGACCAGAGTTTCGTGCGGGGCGCGGCCATCAAGGGCAGCCGCAACAGCGCCATCATCAAGGCGATCGTCAGCCTGGCGGAGGCGCTGGGGATGGATACGACCGCTGAAGGCGCGGAAACGCAAGACGAACTTGCGCTGATCCGGCAATTGGGGTGTAGCCATGTTCAAGGCTATATCTATGGCCGCCCCATGCCCTTCGCCGATGTCATGGCAAGCCACGACACGCATGGAGCCAACGTGGCGATGGACGGCTTCAAATCCAGTCGGCCCAGTCGCAAGACCATGTTGCGAACCGTGGCCATTCACCACCAAGGCCATGTCTACACGGGTCGGGTCCGCAACATCTCGGCCACTGGCGCGCTGATCGAAGGGCTATGGAATGTGCCATCCGGCACTTTGTTCGCCATCGAGTTGGCAGAAGGCCAATCGGTCAATGCCACCGCCAAATGGTCGAAGGGCGACCGAATGGGCGTAGAATTTGCCGGTATGATCGATCTGAGTGCCTTGCGTAATGCGCCTAAAGCGCTCGCGTCCTGATCTGCTTATTGAGTAACTAAGGGACTGGTTCAGCAACAAAATATCACCATTTTGCGCAGGAACACCGGGGTTCGGTAGTGATTATGCCTCACGGATACACCCGATGGAGAATAAGATATGCGCAAAGGTGATGATGACGGTCGGACCAACTCTGGACAAAGGTCGGGCAGAGGCAATCGCGCCATATTGGGATTGGTGATCGTCTTGGGCGTCGCCACTTTGAGCGCTTATTATATTTCGGGGAAAGACGGGCCGGTACAGCCCGCCAGCGGTGCCGCCAACGCCATGGCACTCGCCAGTTCCAAACCATCCGCGCGCTGATGCGTGACGCATAAAAAAAGGGGGAAGAAGCCATTGGCCTCTTCCCCCTTTATATTGCGTTCAGGCCGCAATCGCGACTGGCTCCGCATCCATGCGCCACCGCCTTGATCAGAGTGACGAAGCGCGTGACTTCGCGCACGATCATCGCTTTGTTGAAGCAGGCGGCGGCGCCCCGGTCCATCGCTTCAGCGACGATCGGCGCGCCTTCGCGCACGAAGCCAGATACCATTTTACACAGCGGCAATTGTTCGAAATCGTCCGGCGGGAGACGGTCCCACTGCACATTGTCGTATTCATGATATGCTCTATAGCTCGCTCATGCATCATATGATGCGACACGTTATGCGAGTTAAGGTTTGCTTCGATGAGCGGTGTTGGGGAAGTTGTTAACAATGTACTCTTTGGCAAAGACGATTGGTTATTTCTCTGGCAGGGCGGGCAAAGACAATTCGACTTTCTCACCGGCAAACGAGATCCCGTTGGAAATTCGATAGAGAATTTCGTCTCTAACCTCCTTGCGAGGAACAAATTTTGCGCTGACCGGAGCATAGCTTACGCTCACGTCACCTTCCCATCAAAGCCGGTGGTGATGGTAGAATTTTTGCCGGATGCAATCGCTGATCAAGTAGTCAGCTTATTCGATAGACATTATGCTGAGCCATTAAAGATTTCTGGCAACAATAATATCTTTTATGCGCGGGATGCCCTGCTTGCCTCAAAGAATGTAGATCAAGTCTTTTGTAAGCATGATACACATATGACGGCATTCGGAAATATTGTTGTCGCGCGCGGGATATTACAAGCCTTGGGTCACGTCCATGATCCTATTGATCATATGGAGATGTCTGAGTGTTCCCGGCCCGGTGACCTATCCAACATGGCAGATTTACGTATAAGAATGTCGGAAAAACACTTTGCGGTCGCTGATGATAGCTTTAAATTTTTCGACAATCGTCCATTTTTGCCAGGAAACATCGACAATATAGTCATTTCTCTCAACAGAAAGGCCGAGTCAGATCGGCGCCTTCTTGCTCTTGGAGATAGTTTTCTGAAAGATTGTATTCCCGCATTGTCGACATTTTACCAAGACATATTATATGTACGGAGCGATGTATTTCAGCCAGAACTGATCGATTTGTTCGGCCCAACAGAAATAATAACGTCTAATGCAGAGAGATATCTTTCCAGCGTTGCCAACGATATCACAGCATCAAGCGTATTTATGACTGGATACGGTCGTGAGAATTATACACCGTCGGAAGAATTCGTAAATGCATTAACAGCACAACTATCTTTTCGCGCGTATCCTCATAAATATAGCGAATGGGCTGCGAGCATTTCAGAAATAGATGAGAATAAACTACCGCAGTCTGTGAACAATTGATCATGCGGCGTTTACGATTTGAAAATTCGATATAGCTCAAGCCGCAATCGCGACTGGCTCCGCATCCATCTCCACCAGACCGTGCGCTACCGCCTTGATCAGAGTGATAAAGCGCGTGGCTTCGCGCACGATCATCGCCTTGTTGAAGCAGGCGGCGGCGCCCCGGTCCATCGCTTCAGCGACGATCGGTGCGCCTTCGCGCATCAGGCTGGACAGCATGATGACCGGGCATGGGTCCATGTCCATGATCTCGTCCAATATCGCCATGCCATCCTTGCCGGGCATAGCGATGTCGAGGGTCACGACATCGGGCTTTTCCAGCCGGATCATGTCGATCGCTTCCTCGCCATTGCGGGCGATCCCGACCACCTGAACCCGGCGGTCGCGCTCCAGCAACGTCTCGATCATCGCCCTGATGGTGAGCGAATCGTCGACAACCACAATCCTGATCGGCTTCATCTGTCGTCTCCCGAACCTTTGATAGCTGTCATAACGGCAGGGCAACGACGGGCTTTAGGCGTGGCTAACAGGAATTTAACTACGCGGCCTGTTCCCGCCGCCAAAATTGGGAGAAAATAGCTTGCGGATGCTGATCGACACGGTGCGGCCCAGCGGGTCGAGATAGCCGGGCTGATACCGCAGCGGGGTCATGCCCGTGGCATCGGTGACCTCGCGGCGCTGGTTGAAGATATTGTCGATGCCGATCGACACCCGTGCCCCGCGCAGGAACGGCATATCCTTCACCAGCATCGGCATTTGCCCCAGATTAGCGAAGATACGCAGGTTTGCGGTAGCGAGGCTGCCGAAGTTCAGCCGCGATCCTCCACCAAGCGCGCCATCGACATGGGTGCCGCTTTCCCAATCGATGCCCAGCCGTGCGCCGATGCCATTATTCGTATAGCCGATCCGCGCGTCGATTTCATGCCGTGGCTGACCGCCCGCCGATCCGGTAGCGTCGCCGTTCAGCAGGTCGAGTTGCGGCACGCCGGGCGCGATGTCGATGCTCTCGGTCAGGTGCCAGGTGTGATAAAGGCTGAAGCTTATCCGCCCGCCGCCCTGTCCGCCGCCGCGTCCACCACCAAAGCCGCCGCCGCGTGGGCCGGACGGGCGACCACCGCCAGGGCCAGCGCCTCTTTCACCGCGCGGCCGGTCGGCACCCTCTTGCCCCGGCGCGCGCTGTGGCCGATTGCCGAACAAAGCCGCCAATTCGGGTGGCCGGTCTTCGGGCTTGCCGCCCGATGCGCGCCACGCTTCCATCAGCTTCTGGATATGCGACTTGATCGGGATCGACAGGTCGAAGCCCCAGCGCAGTTGCTCGCTCTGCGAACGGAGGAAGTTGAGCGGCCGGGCGTCGATCTGCAGCAGGCTGCCGTCCGCGTCGCGCAGGAAGCGTTGCGGGAAGGCCGCTTCCAGCGCCGGTGTCGGCGTAGGGAAGGCCGCGATCGGATTGCTGGTCCGGCTGTTGAGATAGGTGGCGGTCAGCGTCAGATTGGGCTTTTCGAACGGCTTGACCCTGGCTGACAGGCGGAACTGGTCGCGCACGCTCGCGCGCAGCGCCGCGCTGCCGCCCGACAATTGCGTGACGAACACGCTCTGCCCGGTTGCGTAGTCGAATACCGAGACATTGGGTGTGGCGATCAGCGGGTCGGTGATTTGCGCGCCGGTAGGAGCGGCACGATCCTGATTGGCCGAGGCCAGTATCTGCACCGCCTTTACCGGTTCCCAGCGCAGGCCATAGCCCAATGTGGAAAGCGTCCCGAAATCCGAATAATGCTGCGCGGCCGCGTTCAGATTGATGCTGATGTCGCCGACGGCGCCCAGCACATCCCTCGATCGGCTGGTGATCGGCAGGTCCAGGCTCAACTGGCCGCTACCGATCTCGCGGCTATAGCGGGTTTCGCTCTCGACGCCCGACCGGGTCGACCGGCTGTCAAAGCCATTGGCGGATGCACCGATCCTGATCGAGCTGGTCACGTCGCCAGCGGGCAGGTCGAACAAAGTACCGCTCAGCAAAAGATCGCTCTGCAAGGCCTGGCTTTTCGCCCGCGCCCGGTCGGACAGGCGCGTGGCGATCAGGTCGGGGGTGAAACTGCCATAGGGATTGACGCTGGCATCACCCGCATCGAGCGCGGCCTGGATCGCACCGCTATCCACCCCACGGTCGGTGCGGGTGCGGGTGATCGACAGGTCACCATTGCCGGTGAAGGACCATTGCCAACTGCGCCCCAACTGACCGTTCAGCGTCAGCCCGATATGCCCCGTGGTGCCACGTATCTGCTGCTCCAGTGCGCCTGCCTGTGCCAGATAGCGATAGAGCGTCGTATCGCCTGCGAAGGGAGAGAAGGGGCTGCCGCCCGGCAGCGTCAGCGCGTTGGCCGACAGGCCCTGCAACGAATCATTATCCGACAGCTCCAGTCGTCCATTGAGCGTGGCGGTCACGCCGCCCAGCGCGCGGGCCAAGGTCGCGTTGACCGAGAAATTCTCCGTTTCCGGGCTCAGGCTGCGATAGCGCGTCAGGTCGCTGACGCCGGTGACGTTCGCGCCTGCGACGAAATCATTGAGGCTGGGGGCACCGGACGCGGCGCTGCCGGGGACGCTCGCCACGGTCACGCTCTGCCCCGCCAGAGCCGAAAGCGCCGGGTCGATGGCATCGCCCATAATTGGCGCGGTGATGTTGCCGCCAAGCGAATAGGGACGGCCCGGCGCGGTCGGAAGGATGCCGCGCTCATTTTCCAGCAAGGCGGCGGCGCGGCTATATTTGAGGTTCAGGGTGAAGCGATTGTCGCCCTGAATGCGCAGCATCCCGGCTTCGACCTGGCCATTCTCCCGCCCGCCCTGCGTCGTCACGCCCGCGCGCGCTTCGGTGGTTTCGGCGCGGAACCGCTCGCGCAGCACGACATTGACGACCTTCTGCGTCGGCGCATAGCCATAGGAGAGCGCGACCTGTTCGGGCAGGATTTCGACCCGCGCTACCGCTTCGGAGGGAATGTCCTGAATTTCCGAGAAGCTCGATATCCGCTTGCCATTGAGCAGAATCACCGGCGAACCATTGGTCTGCGGCGACAATTCGCTGATCATTTCGGAAATGGACGTAACGCCCAGCGCGCGGACATCGGTAGCCGATAGGGTCTGTTCCGGTTCGATATTGCCGATCACCGATCCGCGTGGGGCCTGGCCGGTAACGATTATCTCTTCGCCCTCTATGTCCTCCATCTGGGCGGGTGGCACGCCGACGGGCACCTCCTGCGCCATCAGCGCGGCAGGCGCTGTCCCCAGCAGGAACGGAACAAGCAATATGGACGTGGAAAACCGCACGAAAACCCCCAAAAATCAGACCGGATGCTGATGAACGATTAGCCGCCACTTGTCGCAGAACTCTGGCAACCGACAGACGAATTTGTCGCAACATGTAATGGCGCGGCTGAACCGGGGCTGGCCGAGGTGGAACATGGCGAAGCCAGGCCGGGGCTGCTAGAAGCAACGCCATGCGCGCACTCTATCCCCCGATCACCCCCTTCGCCTCCGGTCATCTCGACGTCGGCGACGGCCACCTTGTCTATTGGGAACGGGTAGGCACCCCCGGCGCGAAGTCGGCCGTCTTCCTGCATGGCGGGCCGGGTGGCGGCATTGCGCCCGACCATCGCCGCCTGTTTGATCCGGCGCGCTATGATGTGTTGTTGTTCGACCAGCGGGGATGCGGCCGATCGACACCGCATGCGGACCTCAATGCCAACACCACCTGGCATCTGGTCGCCGATATCGAGCGGCTGCGCGCGATGATGGGCGTCGATCAATGGCTGGTGTTCGGCGGAAGCTGGGGATCGACGCTGGCGCTCGCCTATGCACAGGCGCATGGGGAGCGCGTGTCCGAACTCATCCTGCGCGGCATTTTCACCATCCGGCGCAGCGAGATCGACTGGTATTATCAGCATGGTGCAAGCCGCATCTATCCCGACAAATGGGAGCGCTTCGTGGCCCCCATCCCGGTGGAGGAGCGGGGCGACCTGCTCCACGCCTATCATCGCCGCCTGACCGGACCGGATCGCGCCGCGCAGATCGCCGCCGCCCGCGCGTGGAGCGTGTGGGAGGGCGAGACGATCCGCCTGTTGCCCGACCCCGCGCTCTCAGCGGCGCATGACGCGGACGATTTCGCGCTAGCCTTTGCCCGTATCGAAAATCATTATTTCGTCCATGGCGGCTGGATGGACGATGGCCAGTTGCTGCGCGACGCAGGCAAGTTGGCGGGCATCCCCGGCGTCATCGTGCAGGGGCGCTACGACATGGCCTGCCCGGCCGAAACCGCCTGGGCATTGCACCGGGCCTGGCCGCAGGCGCGCTTCGACATGATCGAAGGCGCAGGCCATGCATATAATGAACCGGGCATATTGGACGCACTGATCCGCGCGACCGATGGTTTTGCGGACTGAACGACATGGGAGAGAGTGGCATGCGGACGATGATCATGATGGTGGCCGGTTTGAGCCTCGCCGCTTGTGGTGGCGATGACGCGCCGACGGCTGCCGCGAACAATCAGGCCGCGCTGGACACAGGGGCTGCGGCGCAAGTCGCGCAGTTGGACGACGCCCAGCGCAACGGCGTGTTGGAGCGCGCGATCCGGGCGTCGGGCGCGGCGTGCCCGGTGGTGAGCGAGTCGGTTCGAACCGAAGTGCGCAAGGGCGTGATGGGCTGGAAAGCGCGATGCGACAATGACACCGCCCATCTGATCGAAATCACCAGCGACGGCACCGGCCGCGTGACCAGCCGCCGGGATTGAGGGACGTCAGGCACCGCGCCCGGCAGACGCCCCTAAAGTAGTCCCTATTCGTGCGGGCGCAGCGATCGGTTGAGGCTTTCGAGCACTTCGGCGATGGGTTCGGTCACGGTCACGCTGCGGCCTTCGCCGAAGCGGATGCGGGTGCCGTCGTTGACGGATGAGACGAAGGTGACCTGAGTGGCGTTGACGGCAGTTTCGGTGCGGTCCGTCCCCACGAACATGACGAGCATGGCTTCCTCTCCTTTTTTATGGAAGCACAGCCTATCGCGATTTTCGCGGCGCGCCAGTGGCTTTATCAGGCGGCGCGGATTTCAGCGATGAAACCGCCAGCGCGCGCCTCCAGCCGGTGCGCTTCGTCCGCCAATCGCCGGGCTACCGCGCGCATTTCCTGCGCGCCGTGCGCCGTGGCCAGCGCATTGTCGCTGATCGCTTGCGCGCCCGCGCGGATATGGTCACTCGATGATCCGGCTTCAGCGACGCTGTCGGCGATCGTGCGCGTGAACGCGCCCTGCCGCGCCATCGCATCGAACAAGGCGGTCGACAGCCGGTCGGCGCGTGTCATGGCATCGTCGATCGTCATGTGGCCCGCAGCGACATCGCCCACGGCCGCGCGGATATGGTCGATCCGTTCGCCAATGCCCGCCGCTGCCGCGCGCGTCTGCGCGGCGAGCGATTTGACCTCGCGCGCGACCACGGCGAAGCCCTGCCCCGCCTCGCCCGCGCGCGCCGCCTCTATGCCTGCGTTGAGCGCCAGCATCGCCGTCGCGCCGGCAATGGCATCGATCAGCGCGGCAACCTCGCCAATCCCGTCGGCTTCGTCACGTAGTGCCGCGCTTTGTGCCAGGCCCGACCGGCTCCGCGCGGCCGCCTCGCGCATGGCCGCGCCCGCATCGCGCGCTTCGGCCTCCATCGCCGCGAATAAGTGGCCGAGTTCCGCGCCACCGCTCTGTAGCGCCGCCAGCCGGTCGGCAGTCTGCACTGCCGCCACCGCCATCGCCGCCGAATCGGTGCGGTCGCCGGTCGCCCGATCCGACACTTGTCCCGCCAGGACCGACAATTGCTCCGCCATCGCCACCATGTCCGCGATCAGCGCGCCGATATCGGCGCGGAAGTCCGTACTTTCCCGCGTGATCCGCTCCGCGCGTTCGGTGCGGGCCAGGGCCGTCCGCGCGTCGCGCTCGGCCGTCAGGCGCAACAGCAGCGGGCCGCCCAGCACACCGGCATAGCGCCCGCGCTCGACCAGGATCAGCCCCTCGCACCCAGCCCCCTGCGCGGCGTAGAGATCGACCAACTGCTCGACGGCCGCGCTGCGCTCGACCGTGGCACAAGGCCGGACATGATCGTCCAGCCGTCCGCCGAAGCTGGGATTGCGCAGCAGCGCATGGCCAAAGGGGTTGAACAGGATGCGCCGCATGTCGCGTTCGTAGATCGCACCGGCCGGCCGGTCGGCCTCATCCAGCACCGGCAGCAGCCGCAGCCCGGAATCATCCTGAAAACAATCGACCGCCTCGCTGAGCGGACGGCCCAGCCTTATGACGGGGCTGGTATCGGACAGGGAAAGACGCGCAGCAAGCATGGGTGTGCGTTAGCGTTCATTGGTAAACAGGCCGTTAGGAATTTATGACAATAATGTTACAAGCCCTTGTATTTGCACTATTTTACTGCGACTTTCCAGGAACATAGCCAAAGGCCTGTTCCGCCAATTTCACCACGGCCGGGTCCGCCGCCGGAAAATCCATCGGCACCAGCTGTTCCAGCCGCTCGGCGACATAGGTCAGCGCCGCGATCCGCCCGGTCTTGCGATGATTATTGTCGATGACGTGCCACGGGGCATGTTTGGTATCGGTCTTCTTGAACATCGCGTGCATCGCGTCGAGATAATCGTCCCGGCGCGCGCGATTGCGATAATCGTCGGTCCCGGTCTTCCAGCGCTTCCACGGCGTATCGAGCCGCTGCGCCAATTGTTCGTCCTGCGTTTCCTGGGTGATGTGGACGAACAATTTGACCATGTTCATGCCCGCGTCGATCTGCTGCCTTTCGAAGGCGTTGATCTCGTCATAACCGCGCTTCCAGTCGGCCTTCTTGGCGAAACCCTCGACCCGTTCGACCAGCACCCGGCCATACCAGCTGCGGTCGAAGATCGCGATATTGCCGCTGGCGGGCAGCCGGGTCCAGAAACGCCAGAGGAAATGATGGTCGCGCTCGACTTCATTGGGCGCGGCGATGGGATGGACCTGATAGAAGCGCGGATCCCAATCGGCGGACATCCGCTTGATGATCCCGCCCTTGCCCGCCGCGTCCCAGCCCTCCAGCAGGATGACACTGCGCCGCTTGTGCAGGATGTGCGCGACCTGAATCTTGGCTAGCCGCTCCTGCAAGGCGGCGAGGGTCGCATCATAATCGCCATCAAATTTCGGTGCGGATTCATAGTTCGCAAGGTCGATGGTCATCTTAGCTAATTCCAATGCAGGGTATGCCATAAGCCGCCATCTGGCGATCACCTGTCATCAGCGTAGCAGCTTCTGCGCCAGCTTGCGCCAGAATGAGATGGTCGAAGGGATCGCCGTGCCCTTTGGGCAGCTTTTCCAGCGCTTCAAGATGCGGTCGGCGAATATCGATCACCGACATTCCGGCACTGCCAATGGCATCAAGCACCGCCATACTGGACTCGTCGAGTTTACCGATCCGATATTTGATCGCGACTTCCCAAGGCGTGGCTATGCTAACGAGGATTTCGTTGTTCCCGCCAGCGATCATGGCGCGACTGCGAGGCCCCAGCCTAGGATCGTCTCGCAGCCACCACAGCACCACATGCGTGTCGAGCAGCAGCTTCATTCGGGCGTCGGATCATCATGATCCCAACGTTCAAACGATTCCCATATATCGGCTGGCCATTCCTCGAAATCATCAGCGATCCACATGCCCCGCAAGGCACCCGGCTGGCGCGGCTTGCCATCGCGTGTGTAGACCCATTTGCCATCGACCAGCCAAGGTGGGCCGTCCGGCTGAACGACCTGCGCTGGCGGCGCCCCATATGCCATCGGCATGTCCCGCACCTCCTGCAATTCGCCCATGTCGCCCAGGCTGGCGAGATAATTCTTCACCAGCGCTGATAGCGACGTGCCGAGTTCCGCCGCACGGATACGCGCCTTGCGGTGGGTTTCGTCATCCAGAGCGATGGTGACATTCTTCATGGGTAACGCAGTATCACAGTATCACAGGAGGTGCAATCAGCCCTTGGCCTGCGGCTCCACCACGCGGACATGGAGTTCGCGCAACTGCTTGAACTCGGCAGCGCTGGGCGCGCCCATCAGCAGGTCTTCGGCGCGCTGGTTCATCGGGAACAGCGTGATTTCGCGCAAATTCTGCGCGCCGCACAGCAGCATCACGATGCGATCGACGCCAGCGGCCATGCCACCATGCGGCGGCGCGCCATATTGGAACGCGCGATAGAGGCCGCCGAAGCGCTCCTCGACATCCTGCTGCGACAGGCCGACCAGCTCGAACGCCTTGACCATCAACTCCGGCGACTGGTTGCGGATCGACCCCGATGCGATTTCGAACCCGTTGCAGACCATGTCGTACTGATAGGCGTTGATCGTCAGCGGATCCTGATTGTTGAGCGCGTCGAGGCCACCCTGCGGCATGGAGAAGGGGTTGTGCGCGAAATCGACCGACTTTGTGTCCTCATCATATTCGTAGAAGGGGAAGTCCACGATCCAGCACAGGTCGAACCGGTCCTTGTCGATGAGGTCGAGCGTTTCGCCCACGCGGGTCCGGGCGAGGCCCGCCAGCTTGGCCGCCTGCGATTCCTTGCCAGCGGCAAAGAACACGCCATCGTTCGCGCCGAGACCCAGCGCCGCGATCAGCTTCGCAGTCGCTTCCTCGCCATGGTTTTTGGCGATCGGGCCACCGGGGATGCCATCCTTGATGTTGATATAGCCAAGGCCCGAATAGCCTTCGCCGCGCGCCCAATTATTCATTTCGTCGAAGAATTTGCGGCTGCCTGCGCCCGCGCCCGGTGCCGGGATCGCGCGAATGACGCTGCCGCTGTCGACTAGGCTGGCGAAGATGCCGAAGCCCGAACCCACGAAATGCTCGGTCACATCGGTAATTTCGATCGGGTTGCGGAGGTCCGGCTTGTCGCTGCCATATTTCAGCAGCGCCTCGGCATGGGGAATACGGCGGAAGCTGCCTGCGGGCGTCACCGGCTTGCCGTCGGCGAACTTCTCGAAGATCTGGGCGATCACCGGCTCCATCGTGTCCCACACTTCTTCCTGCGTGACGAAGCTCATTTCGAGATCGAGCTGGTAGAATTCGCCGGGCAGCCGATCGGCGCGCGGGTCTTCGTCGCGGAAGCAGGGGGCGATCTGGAAATAGCGGTCGAAGCCCGCGACCATCAACAGCTGCTTATATTGCTGCGGCGCCTGCGGCAGGGCGTAGAATTTGCCCGCATGAATGCGGCTGGGCACCAAAAAGTCGCGCGCGCCTTCGGGGCTGGACGCGGTCAGGATCGGCGTCGAATATTCGGTGAAGCCTGCATCTTCCATGCGGCGGCGCATGTCGGAAATGATCTTCGTGCGCTTGACGATGTTACCGTGCAGCGTTTCACGCCGCAGGTCGAGGAAGCGGTAGCGCAGGCGGATATCTTCGGGATAATCCTGCTCACCCGCCACCGGCAGCGGCAGTTCGGCGGCGGTGGACAACACGGTCACGCTGTCGGCGACGATTTCGATCGCGCCGGTTTCCATCTTCGGATTGGTCGCTTCGGGACCGCGCGCGACGACCGTGCCGTCGATGGTCACGACCGATTCGAGCCGCAGCCCTTCCAGCACCCGCAATGCTTCGCTGTCGGCCTTCGCCACCACCTGGCTGATGCCGTAATGGTCGCGCAGGTCGATGAACAACACGCCGCCATGGTCGCGCTTGCGATGGACCCAGCCGGACAGGCGGACGGTCGCGCCGACATCGGCTTCACGAAGGGCGCCGCAAGTGTGGGTGCGATAGGCGTGCATGGCGTTTGGGTTCTTTCAGCTTCGTTTTACGGAAATGACAAAGTGTTGCAGCCGGGTTATGGGCTGGAACGTCGACTAGCGACGAGCCCGCCAGGGAGCGGGCCTGCCCATAATAAGATCGAAGACTATATGCAAATTCATCCGCTGATTACCGACAGCAAGACCTTGGCCGCATTTTGTGCCCGTATCGCAAAATCCCCCTATATCGCGGTCGATACCGAATTCATGCGCGAAAATAGCTATTGGCCCGAACTCTGCCTGGTGCAGGTCGCCGACCCGCATGAGGCCGCGGCGATCGACCCGATGGCGCCGGGCATCGACCTTAAACCCCTGCTCGACCTGATGTGCGAGAATGAGGATGTGCTGAAGGTCTTTCATGCGGGCGGACAGGATATTGAGATCGTCCATAATCTGACCGGCAAGACGCCGCACCCGATGTTCGATACCCAGATCGCGGCGATGGCGCTCGGCCTTGGCGAACAGATTGGTTATGGCAATCTGGTCGAAGCGTGGATGGGCGTGCAGCTCGACAAGGGCGCGCGTTTCACCGACTGGGCGCGCCGTCCGCTCGACAAGCGGCAGATCGACTATGCGATCGGCGACGTCACCTACCTGATCCAGATATTCCCCAAGATGCTGGAAGAATTGCGGAAGACCGGACGCGGCGACTGGCTCGACCAGGAAATGGAGCGGATCAGCGATCCGTCCAACTATGAAAATCTGCCCGAAGAAGCGTGGAAGCGCGTCCGTATCGCCAGCAAGAAGGCCGATGTGCTGGGCCGGTTGAAGGCGCTGGCTGCATGGCGCGAGATCGAGGCGCAGGACAAGAATTTGCCGCGCGGCCGCATTGTCAAGGACGAGACGCTGGCCGACATCGCCAGCCATCCGCCGCGCACGCAGGAAGATCTGGGCAAGGTGCGTGGCCTGTCCGCCACCTGGCGCACCAACGATATCGGCGCACGGTTGATGAGTGCGATCGCCAAGCATCAGCCGCTCGGCAAGGACGAGATGCCCGACCGCGAACCGCGCCGTCCGGGGCTGGGCAAGGATGGCGCACTGGTTGCCGATCTGCTCAAACTGCTGCTCAAGATCCGGTCGCGCGACATCAATGTCGCCTCCCGCCTGCTGGCGCGGTCCGATGATATCGAAGCGCTGGCGGCCGGCGTGCGCGATGGCCTGTCGATCCTGGAAGGCTGGCGCTACGAACAATTTGGCCGCGATGCGGTGGACTTGGTCGAAGGCCGGCTGGCTTTTGCGGTCAAGGGTGGGCGTTTGAAGATGACGCGGACGGAGTAATTCCCTACCTCCGTTCGCCCTGAGCCTGTCGAAGCCCCACACTTCCTCTTCAAAGAAAAGTGAGGCCCTTCGACAAGCTCAGGGCGAACGGATATTATGTGTTAGGAGAAAAACATCATGCACCGCATCATGTCGCTGACCGCCGCGCTAGTCCTGACCGCCTGCGCCACCACCACCCCGCCGGTCACGGCCGATGGCTCCTGCAACCACGACAGTCTCGCCCGCTTTACGGGCCAGAAGGCCAGCGCCGAAACCGGCACCGCCCTGCTTCAAGCGTCTGGTGCCAAGACTTTGCGCTGGGGCGGACCCGGCATGGCGATGACGATGGACTTCCGTCCGGATCGGCTGACGGTCAGTTATGACGACGCGATGCTGATCACCTCGGCGCGGTGCGGGTAAAGCGCCCGGTTCTTATTTCGACCCCGTCCCCACTGTCTTGAGCACAGCACCGACAGCGGCAGCCGATTGTCGGAAGGCGGCAATCTCTGCGCCGTCCAGGTCGGGCGTCAGGACACGCTCGACACCCCCGGCACCCAATATGCAGGGCAGGCTTAGATAGAGGTTGTCGATACCGAACTGCCCCGTCAGATGCGCGGATACGGGCAAGATCACATGTTCATTGCGGACGATGGCTTCGCAAATCCGCACGATCGCGGTTCCGATTCCGAACGACGTATGGCCCTTGCCCTCGATGATCCGATAGGCCGCCTGGCGAACCTGCTGGTTCAGGGATTCCGGTGCGATGGGCCCCGCATCCGCCGCAAATCGAGCGATCGGGGTGCCGCCGACCGTCGCGATCGACAACGCGGCAAAGGATGTGTCGCCATGCTCCCCCAGGATCATGGCGTCGATGGAGGCCGGGGCGATCGCCAACTGCCGGGCGAGGAGCGCGCGCAGGCGATTGGAATCCAGCAAGGTGCCCGTGCCGATCACGCGCGCATGGGGCAGCGCGCTTTCCTGCTGCGCAACCATCGTCATGACATCGACAGGGTTGGCCGCGACCAGGATGATGCCGTCGAAACCGGCCGCCATCAACTGGCCCACGCAACTGCGCACGATATCGGCGCTGCGCCCAGCAACCGACAGTCGGCTTTCGTCGCCCTTGGTCGCAGCCCCGGCCGTCAGGATGACGATCCGCGCCGATGCGGCATCCTGATAGTCGCCCGCCCGCACGATCGCGGGACGCGCCAGTCCGCCAGCGTCGGTAATGTCGGCCGCCTCCGCCGCCGCAAGCGCAGCATCATTGTCGATCAGGATGATTTCCCGAAACAAGGCGCGCAGCATCAGCGCATAGGCCGTGGTCGCGCCGACATGGCCAGCGCCGATGATCGCGACGCGCCCCTGATCCTGCCCCATGCATAATCCTGTTCGGTTAAGAGGGTGAATATCGGTGCCTACGCACCGTAGGCATCCTACAGGCTTAGCCCGCGTCCCGCCATGTTCCGGGCTCCACGCCCTCCAGTGTCCAGTCCCCGATCCGCCAGCGCACCAGGCGCAGCGTCGGATGCCCCACCGCCGCAGTCATGCGCCGCACCTGTCGATTCTTGCCCTCGCGGATGGTGAGGCTGATCCAGCAATCGGTGACGGTCTTGCGGAAGCGCACCGGCGGATCGCGCGGCCACAGCGCTGGGTCATCGATCCGCTCGACCTCGGCCGGCAATGTCCGCCCGTCCTTGAGCGTCACCCCGCGCCGCAGCGTGTCGAGCGCCGCTTCGTCAGGCTCGCCCTCTACCTGCGCCAGATAGGTTTTGGGCATCTTGAAGCGCGGGTCGGCGATCCGCGCCTGCAACCGCCCGTCGTCGGTCAGCAGCAACAGCCCTTCGCTGTCCGTGTCCAGCCGCCCGGCGGGATAGACGCCCGGCACGTCGATATAATCCTTGAGCGTAGGGCGCTCCGGGCCGTTCGGCTCCGGGGTGAACTGACACAGGACATTGAAGGGTTTGTTGAACAGGATCAGCGTCATCGTCGTCATTCCCCCTCGTCAAAGGCAACGCTGCCCTGGTCGATCAGCGCCGCGATCAGCGTCAGCGCCGTGTCGGACCCGGCCAATGCGGGATCGACCATCAGATCGCCCCGGCCGCACAAGGCACGCGCCAGTAGCGCGCCATCCCCGACGCAATCGAAACTCTGCCCGTCCACGAACAGGGTCACGGCGTCGTCCGCCTGCGCCATGAAGGCGAAGCGGCTGGCGGGATTGCGGCACAGCGGCACTTGCGCCGCGATCAGTGCGCGGGCCATGTTGACGTCAGCGGGTTCTTCGGGTTGCCAATCGGTGTCGGCATATTTGGGCTGGCTGCTATAGGCGCCGAACCAGCGGGCAAAGGTCGTCCGGTCGCTCAGGGCTTCCAGCACCAGCCCGTGCAGCCGGTCGATCGCCGAGGCGGCGATTTCGCCGGGATGGTCCTGCCGCACCAGATCCGGGTCGGCATAGCGATCCTCGTCGGGCAAGGCATCGACCAGATGTTCGCTCCAATGTTCGACCAGTTCGGCGCGCGATGGTGCGCGAAAGCCGATCGAATAGGTCATGCAGTCATCGCCTACCGCGACGCCATCATGCGCGAAGCAGGGCGGGACATAGAGGATATCGCCCGGTTCCAGCACCCATTCGTCGGTCGCCTCGAAGTCGGCGATCAGGCGCAGGTCGTCATGCGGCAAGAGTGGCGTCGCGCTGTCGCAGCGCGGCCCGACCCGCCAGCGCCTGCGGCCCAGGCCCTGCACCAGAAACACGTCATATTGGTCGAAATGCGCGCCCACGCCGCCGCCATCGCTGGCATAGCTGACCATCACATCATCGATCCGCCAGTCGGGCACGAAGCGGAAGGGGTCGATCAGCGCCGCGACGTCGGGCACATGCTGGTCCACCGCCTGCACCAGCAAGGTCCAGCGGTCACGCCCCAGATCGCCGAAGCGGGTTTCGGGCAGTGGCCCGCTCTCCATCGCCAGCCGGTCGCCCGCGGCCATGACGAGGCGCGATTCGACGCCCTCCTCGCAGGCCAGGCCCGCCAGTTCGTCCGGCTCCAGCGGATTGCGCCACGCCGTCCACGGATTGCGGATCAGGGCCGGTGTCTTCTGCCAATGGGTGCGCAGGAAATGGTCGATATCGAAATGGGCAAATTGCATGATCCCGCCCTGCCGGTTGGGCGCTCGCCTGTCAAAGCGCGATCACAGTTCCAGCCCGATGAGCGTGCCGCTGCCGATCCGGTCGATATAGCGTTTGCCGTCAATTTCCAGCCAGTCGGGCGTCACTTCCAGCCGCCGTCCCTTGATCGTCGTGCGCAGATGCTCAACCGCGATCCGATTGCGGGTCACGATACGCAGCACGGCCAGACCGTCGCCCCGCGCAGCCATCATCGAATAGCGATCGCCGCGCAGCAGGAAGTGCCAACTGCCATCGGTCGGCAGCCATTCATTGCCGTCAATCACCTGCACCGGCTCGCCATCCGGCCCGCCCAGACGCACGCTGATCCGAGTCGCGCCATTGATCCGGCGGGGCGGGGCGAAGATCAGGATCGGTTCGCCCTCCAGCGTGATCGGGATCGGGGTATCGCGCAGCACCCGTGATCCGCCGACGATCAGGTGGGGCAATTCGGAGGAAAAAGGCAGCCGGTCGCGTGCGAAATGCCGCTGGCGCACCACGGGATTGGCGTGGAAACTATGGACCTGGGTCGGGGTCAGCCTCCCTTCCTCGACCAGGCCGTGGCAGGTCGGGCATAGCAAGGTGGCACCCGGCCCGTCGGGCAATCCCAGATAGCGATAGAGGGTGACGCCGCAGCGCACGCAGGCAAATCCGCACGCCTGGCGGATGTCCGCGCGCTGCTCGGCGGTCAAATCCGGCAATGAAGGCATCACGCGCAGGCCTACCATGCAGAGCACCCCTTTATGAGCGCCGTGCCGCATGATGCGACCGGCGGTCCTTTCTGGCGTCCATCCTGCCTGCGGGGATGCTCTGATGCGGCTCCCTTGTGGTTGCTATCGTTGGAATATTTGCGCGCAAGTCAAGCGCGGCGTGCAATATGCCCTAGCGCTGCGGCAAAAGGTCGAGGTTGCGGGCGGCCGCCAGCGCCCGGATACGGCCGGGGCGGGGCATGTTCTTGATCGCGATTTCCGCTACGTCACCGGCACTGAACATCTCGACATGGCCGACGTCGAAGAGGCGTTGGCCCAGGCTTTGCGTGATCCGCACGCTGCGGATGCTGCCAAGCGCCACTTCGGTCCGCTGTTTGGACAGCAGCCCGCGTTCGAGCAGCACTTCGCGCTCGGACAAGGCCAGCCGCTCGCCCTTGTGCATGACCCACCAGACAGCGATCACCAGGATGCCAACCACCGATAGCAGCAGCAGCGTGAACAGCAGCGGATGCGCCCGAAACATGGCGGGGTTTTCGTCATACAGCCAGGTGTCGCTCATGCCGCCTCCTGCGTGTGAACCGGCGCGGTTTGACCATGCCGTCCCCGCGCCGTCAAGCACCGCGCCAATGCTTTGGTTAACCAAATATTCGTCCGCATCCTGCTAGAGGATGTCGGAAGGTAGGAGCGGCCATGGCGCGCAATCTGTACGATATCGAGGATCGCAGCCCGGACAGGGACCGCCGCTGGCTGCATGAGAAGCAGGAGCGGCCCGCCCGGATCGTGCCGGTGCGACTGCTGCTCGTCGCGTTCGCCATCGCCGGGCTTGCCGTTTTTCTGCTCAAGGACGCTTTGCCGGGAGGCGGCAAGGGCGCAGCAGGCGACACGCCGACCAGCATCAGCGCGTCCTTTACCGCCTGCGACGACCCGAACGGCGAGGCCTGCGTGTTGACTGCCAACAGCTACGCCTATGAAGGTCGCCGCTATCGCCTGTCCGACATCCGCGTGCCCGCCGAAGATGGTGCCCATTGCCCGGAAGAAGCGGAAAAAGCGCAGCGGGGCCGGATGGCGTTGCTCGCCCTGCTCAACGGCGGCCGATTCGACGCCAAGCCAGACCCCACCGACGCCGACCCTGCCGCGCGCAGACTGAGCCGCGACGAAGTATCGCTGGGCGAGATCATGATCCTCAAGGGTCATGCCAGTCCCTGGTCCGCCGCGCCGATCGACTGGTGCGCGGCCTGACGCTGACATAGGCCATATCCCCCTTCCCACTCGGTCCGTCGCAAAAGCGGCCTCACGAGTTGCAGGGTTTACAGGCTGTTAGCATCTGCCGGGTTACGCCTTCAGTTGTAGGAGGACGTTTGGTGCAGACAGGATGCCAGGGCTGCCGGTCGCAAGCCCATCAATTCGACATCGCAATGGCCTTCCAACCCATTGTCGACATCCAGACGGGACGGCCTTTCGCGTTCGAAGCACTGGTGCGCGGCCCCAATGGCGAAGGCGCAGGCGAGGTCATGGCGGAAGTCACGCCGGAGAATCGCTATGCGTTCGACCAGCAATGTCGCGTGGCGGCGATCGAGGGCGCTGTCGCGGCAGGCATTCTTGATACTGACGCGAAGCTGTCGATCAATTTCCTGCCCAATGCCGTCTATTCACCCGTGGCCTGCATCCAGTTGACCCTGAAAACCGCGCAGAAGACCGGATTTCCGACCGAGCGCCTGATCTTCGAATTCACCGAAAATGAGGAGATGGTCGATTCCGACCATGTCGGGACCATCATCGATTCCTACCGCAAAATGGGGTTCGGCACCGCGATCGACGATTTCGGGGCGGGCCATGCGGGTCTGGGGCTGCTGGCCAAATTCCAGACCGACTATATCAAGCTCGACATGGACCTGATCCGGGGTCTCGACACCAGCCTGCCGCGCCGGATGATCGTGGAGGGCGTGCTGCGCATCGCCCAATCGCTGAGCATCATCGTCATTGCTGAAGGGATCGAGACGGTCGGTGAATATGACGCCCTGTGCAAGATGGGGGTGCGCTATATTCAGGGCTATCTGCTGGCCCGGCCCGGCTTCAAAAACCTACCGAACGTGACGTTACCCAGCCGCGACCGCTACGCCGCCGTCGCCTGAACGGCGCGCTTGCACCGCCGCCAGCACATCGCCCGCCAACCGCGCATAGTCGGCGCAGGCCCGCTGCATCGACGCTTCGCTGTCGGCCCGGCGCAACCGGCCAAAACAGAGGCGATTTTGCGCCGCGCGCAGGCCGCGCAGCACCATGCGCCCCTCGTCCTTCAGTCCCAATTGCGGCCCGGCCCGATGCCAGGCCTCGGCTGCGCTGGAAAGGCGGCTGCCAGGCCGCACGCCGGGGTCATCCCCTGCCCCCGCCCCCAGCCGGTCGATCCGTCGCGCTTCGGCGATCAGGTCGGTCAGGAACAAGTCGAGTTCGCGCAGGCCATTGCCGATCATCTTGGCGGGCATGGCGCGGCGTCGGTCATCGGCCGCATCCGGGCAACGGCCGAGCGACATGCCATTGGCCAGGAACGCCGCCGCCCGCTCGATCCGTGCCACCTGCCCCGCGATCGGCACCATCTGCGCCAGCGACGCGGGACGGACAGGCGCGCCGCTCATCGCTTTTTCACGAACTCCGCGCGCAGCACCAGGCCCTTGATCCCGTCATGGCGGCAATCGATTTCCTGCGCGTCGCCGGTCAGGCGGATCGATTTGATCAGCGTGCCGCGCTTCAACGTCTGCCCGGCACCCTTGACCACCAGATCCTTGATCAGCGTCACCTGATCGCCATCGGCCAGCAAATTGCCCACCGCGTCGCGCACTTCAACCGTGTCGGCGGCATCGCCTGCCACAGTCAATTGCGACGCAGGCACCCACTCGCCCGACGCTTCGTCGAACACATAATCTTCGTCGGACCCGCTCAATTCTCATCCCCCATACGCAGCGCGGCGATGAAGGCTTCCTGCGGAATCTGGACGCTGCCATATTCGCGCATCCGCTTCTTGCCTTCCTTCTGCTTGTCGAGCAGCTTCTTCTTGCGGCTGATGTCGCCGCCATAGCATTTGGCGGTGACGTCCTTGCGCATCGCCGCGATGGTCTCGCGCGCAATCACCTTGCCGCCGATCGCCGCCTGGATCGGGATCTTGAACAAATGGCGGGGGATCAGATCCTTGAGCCGTTCGCACATGCCGCGTCCGCGCGATTCGGCGGTGCCGCGATGGACGATCATGCTGAGCGCATCGACGGGTTCGGCATTGACCATGATGCTCATCTTGACCAGATCACCTGTCCGATAGCCGATCTGATGATAGTCGAAGCTGGCATAGCCACGGCTGATCGATTTCAGGCGATCGTAGAAGTCGAACACCACTTCGTTGAGTGGCAGTTCATAGGTCACCTGCGCGCGGCCGCCGACATAGGTCAGGTTCTTCTGAATGCCACGCCGGTCCTGGCAGAGTTTCAGGATCGAGCCGAGATATTCGTCGGGGCAATAGATGATCGCCTCGATCCACGGCTCCTCGATCTCGTCGATCTTGGTCGGGTCGGGCATGTCGGCGGGATTGTGCAGCTCGATCTCGCCCGCGCCATAGGTCAGCTGGATTTTATACACCACCGACGGCGCGGTGGTGATGAGGTCGAGATCATATTCGCGCGTCAGCCGCTCCTGGATGATCTCCAGATGGAGCAGCCCCAGGAAACCGCAGCGGAAGCCGAAGCCGAGCGCCGCGCTGCTTTCCATTTCGAAGGAGAAGCTGGCGTCGTTCAGGCGCAGCTTGCTGATCGAGTCGCGCAGCTTGTCGAAGTCGTTGGCGTCCACAGGGAACAGGCCGCAGAACACCACCGGCTGGACTTCCTTGAAGCCCGGCAGCGGCTTGGTCGCGCCATTCTTGACCGTGGTGATGGTGTCGCCGACGCGGGTCTGCGCGATTTCCTTGATCTGCGCGGTGATGAAGCCAATCTCGCCCGCCGCCAGTTCGGGCAGTTGCTCGATCTTGGGGCGCATGCAGCCCACCCGGTCGATCAGATGTTCGGTGCCGCCGATCATGAACTTGATCGCCTGGCCCTTCTTGATCACGCCATTGACGACGCGGACCAGGATGACGACGCCGAGATAGGGGTCGTACCAGCTATCGACCAGCATCGCTTCGAGCGGGGCGTTGCGGTCACCCTTGGGCGGCGGGATTTTCTTGACGATGGCTTCGAGGATTTCGTCGATGCCGATGCCGGATTTAGCGCTCGCCAGCACGGCTTCGGAGGCGTCGAGGCCGATGACGTCCTCGATTTCCTTGCGCACCTTTTCGGGTTCGGCGGCGGGCAGGTCGATCTTGTTGAGGACCGGCACGATCTCATGATCATGCTCGATCGACTGATAGACATTGGCCAGCGTCTGCGCTTCCACGCCCTGCGCAGCGTCCACGACCAGCAGCGCCCCTTCACATGCGGCAAGCGAACGCGACACCTCATAGGCGAAATCGACATGCCCCGGCGTGTCCATCAGGTTCAGCTCATAGGTCTGGCCATCCTTGGCAACATAATCCAGGCGCACCGTCTGCGCCTTGATCGTGATGCCGCGCTCCTTTTCGATATCCATATTATCAAGGACTTGCGCACTCATCTCACGGTCGGTCAGGCCGCCGGTGCGTTGGATGAGACGGTCGGCCAGGGTCGACTTGCCATGGTCGATATGGGCGATGATGGAAAAGTTACGGATATGCGAAAGCTCGGTCATCGCCGCCCGATAGCAGCGATTGCACGCGCTGTCAGTAGGATCACGAGGGGCGGCGTGATGGATGACAAAGAGTGTTACGCCTGCGTACCCATGCTTGGAAGGCCAAGGCGGCTGTGATAGGCTGGTCGCAAAATATCAGGGTCGCCTGCACAGTTTCAAAGCAAGCAACAAACGGGGTTCTGATAATGCGTCTATTGAAAATGCTGACCGCGGCGACGGCCTGCCTTGCCCTGGTCGTCCCGCAAGCCATGGCCAAGGACAAGGGGTCGTCCGGCCGCCAGGCCCAAACCAAGAAACAGATGGAAATTCCCCGCTGCACCAAGCGCATCGGCACGGCGGCGATCGTCGAGCCGGACAATCAGTGGTGGCGGGAATTGAGCCTGGGCAGCCCCGAAGCGATCATCAAATTGTTCGTGCAGCAATCG
This sequence comes from Sphingobium sp. RAC03, assembly GCF_001713415.1. Classification (GTDB taxonomy): domain Bacteria; phylum Pseudomonadota; class Alphaproteobacteria; order Sphingomonadales; family Sphingomonadaceae; genus Sphingobium. The sequence continues at coordinate 1,308,997 of NZ_CP016456.1, forward strand.
GGCTGTTTCGGCCTGGTCAATCGCGGCCGGTCGATGGCCAGCCGCAATCTGGAACGCGCCATGGCGGATTCCGGCGAGTTGCAGGCTGGGTCGAACCTGGGCCGGGGGCAGGTGAAGGCGGCGGATTATTTCATCCAGCCCGACATCGTTACCACCAACAAAAATAGCGGCGGCAACGCGCTGGGCGGCATGTTGGGCGGGATGCTGGGCGGCCGCATCGGCGGGGCCCTGCTGGGCGGCATTTCGGTCAAGAAGAGCGAGGCCAATGTCATGCTCTCCGTCGTCAACGCGCGCACGACAGAAGAAGAAGTGATGGCAGAGGGCTATTTCCGCAAGTCGGACCTGAGCTTCGGCGGCGGTGGCGGCCTGGGCTGGATGGGCGGCCTGGCGGCGGTCGGCGGTGGCGGTTATCAAAATACCGACATCGGCCAGGTCATCGTGCTCGCCTATCTGGACGCCTATACCAAGATGGTGACGCAGATGGGCGGCCTGCCGGAAAATGCCGCGGCCGCCGCGCCCGTCGCGCAGTAAGTCGAACGGGTTAGTCGAAGGGGCGGCGCTGGATGGGCCAGCGCCGCCTTTTTCATGCCGGTTGCACGGCGGCTGGCTGGAGCGCACGCCGCCGCTTCCACCAGGCCAATATCGCTTCTCCGGCTGGTCGCTCCACCACGCGGTTGATCAGCGTGCCGAGTGTCAATGCGACCGCGAAGGCGGCGAAGAAGCCGATCCAGGGGCTATAGCCTGCCTTGGCCAGTTCCAGCATGACGACGAAACCGACATGCTGGTGGATGAGGTAGAAGGAATAGCTGATCCCGCCGAGCCAGATGAGCGGGCGGATGCGCAATATATGCAGCCGCCCCGCGATCAGCGCCGCAAAGGACGCCAGCAGGATGCAGGCGACGATGGTCACGTCCCATGTCTCCATCGTCGCGACCGACGCCAGCGCTAGCGCAGCATAGGGTGCCTGCTGCCGCCAACTGCGCCGTCCCGCCCAGACACGGTAGGACAGCATGCCGATGACGAAGAAGGGCAGATAGCGCAGCACCAGTAGCATGATGATCCGCTCCGGCATGTCGGGCCATAAGGCGTAGAGCCAGCGGACGCCCAGCCATAGCAGGAGCAGCGGCTCCAGATGCTTCAAACCCGCGAATTTCCACAGGCCGATCATGCAGGCGTAGAAGGCGATCTCCACCGTCAACGTCCAATAGGCGCCATCCACTTCGGGCAGGAAGGCAAAGCCCTGCAACATGGTGAAATTGGCGAGGATCGCGCCGGGTCCGATCAGAAGCTGCGTCGCATGGGCGAGATATTCGATCGACAGCGTCACCAGCATCGCCACCAGATAGGCGGGATAGAGCCGGGCGAAGCGATTGACCACGAAGTCGGCGACCGACCCGATCCGATCGAGCGTGAAGAAGATCGCAAAGCCCGAAATAGTGAAGAACAGCAGCACCCGATAATTGCCGCCGGGGAAACTGAACGGCACATGCGATGCCTGGGGGAAGAGTTCGTGGAAGCGCGTGGAATAATGGAAGATCAGCACGCACAGCGCGCCTATGCCACGCAGCGCATCCAGTTCCGTTAACCGTGCGCGTTTGGGGGATGATCCAGTCACAGCCCGCTATAGCAACATAGGAGACATAAATCTGGCAAGATCGTGGTTAATCGGCCCATGAAAGCCTGATTTTTATTGCTGGTCTTTTGCTGCATCGCGTTGCGTTAAGGCAAATATGCTTAACGGCCATGGGTGGATGGTACACCACACCCTCGTCATCGACACCATGAAGCCAAAAGGGGCAGGCATGGCCACCGCCATACCCGCCCCTGTCGGTCATTTTTTTCCGTAGCGCGCTATATCAGGCGGCGTCGCCGTCCAGAATCGCCGCGATGGCGCTGGTCACATCATCCATGTCGGCCATGCCGTCGACGCGCGACACGATCGCGCGCGCTTCATAGATGGGCAGGATGGGTGCGGTCTTCGCGCGATATTCGGCCATGCGGGTGCGCACCGTTTCCTCATTGTCGTCGGGACGGCGCTTGAACTCGTGGCTCTGGCACTTGTCGCATTCGCCCTCGACCTTGGGCAGCTTGAAGACATCATGATAGCCAGCGCCGCAATTGGCACAGGTGAAGCGACCGGTGATCCGTTCGACCAGCGCATCCTCATTGACGTCGAGTTCGATCACATGATCGAGTGAGCGACCGCGTCCATCGAGCAGGACATCGAGCGAATGGGCCTGCGCCTCAGTGCGCGGATAGCCGTCGAAAATAACGCCGGTATCAGCGGCAAGCGCATCCAGTGCTTCGCCGATGATGCCGGATACGACATCGTCGGGCACGAGCGCACCCGCTTCCATCAGCGCCTTGGCCTGCAGCCCGACGGGCGTGCCCGCCTTGACGGCCGCGCGCAGCATGTCGCCGGTGGACAGTTGCACCATACCGCGGTCCTCGACCAGGCGACTGGCCTGCGTCCCCTTGCCAGCTCCCGGAGGGCCAAGCAGAATGATGTTCATCGCGCGCATTCTCCCCTATTGTGCGCCCAGCGTCCGGGCCGCGTTTAGCGCAGGCGGCCCTTGAGCTTCGCCTTCTTGATCAGATCGCCATATTGATGGGCGAGCAGGTGGCTCTGAATCTGGGTCACGGTATCGACCGTAACATTGACCACGATCAACAAGCTAGTCCCACCAAGGTAGAAGGGAATTCCCGCCCTGGCGATGGCAAATTCCGGCACCAGACAGATGAACGCCAGATAGGCGGCCCCGATCACGGTGATGCGCGTCAGCACATAATCCAGATAATGTTCGGTATTCTTGCCCGGACGGATGCCGGGAATGAAGCCGCCATTGCGCTTGAGATTGTCGGCCGTCTCTTCCGGGTTGAACACCACAGCGGTGTAGAAGAAGCAGAAGAAGACGATGCCCAGGCCATAAAGCCCCATATAGACCGGGCTGCCGTGCGAGAGATATTGGTTGAGCGTCAGGACGAAATCGCCCCACCGGCTTTCGCCTGCGACCGTCTGGCCCGCAAACTGCGAGATGGTCAGCGGCATCAGCAGCAGCGACGAGGCGAAGATCGGCGGAATGACGCCTGCGGTGTTGACCTTGAGCGGCAGATGGCTGCGGTCCGCCTGCATCAATCCCTGACGGGTCTGACGCTTGGGATATTGGATCAGCACCCGGCGCTGCGCCCGCTCCATGAAGCAGATCAGCAGGATGAGGCCGATCGCCATGACCATCACGAGGAAGATGAGCAGGCCAGAGATCGTGCCTTCGCTGCCGGACTTGAACAGGTTGCTCAACGTCACCGGCAACTGCGCAACGATGCCCGCCATGATGATGAGCGACACGCCATTGCCGATGCCGCGCGAGGTGATCTGTTCGCCGAGCCACATCAGGAACATGGTGCCGCCGATCAGCGACACGACCGCCGACACACGGAACACCATGCCGGGATCGACCACGGCCGCGCCCTGCGTCTCATAGCCGACCGCCGCGAAATAACCCTGTACCGCAGCCAGGAACACCGTGCCGTAGCGGGTATATTGGTTGAGCCGCTTGCGGCCGCTTTCGCCTTCCTTCTTGATCGCCGCCAGCTTTGGCGAGAGCGAGGAGGCCAACTGCACCACGATCGACGCGGTGATGTAGGGCATGATGCCGAGCGCAATCAGGCTCGCACGCTCCAGCGCACCGCCCGAAAAGGTGTTGAAGATGTCGAGAACGCCGCCGCGCGTATTCTGCACCGCGCCGGCCAAAGCCGTCGGATCGATGCCGGGCATCGGCACGAAGCTGAGGAATCGGAACACGATCAATGCGCCGAGCGTAAACCACAAGCGCTTCTTGAGGTCGGTGGCCTTGCTGAATTTCGCGAGGCTCAGATTGGATGCGAGCTGGTCGGCTCTCGATGCCATGGTGGCTGCCCTTCAAATCACTCTTGCCGAGGCATCAAGCCCCGGTGCGGAATCGCTCATCCCTTAGCGGGACGGGTTCAGCGTGTCGAACGGGGAGTTGCCATACCAAGTGGCAAAGACAGTCCCCCGATACGCATGACCCCGCCAACCCATATCGGGCAGCGGGGCCGTGCTTGCAAGTCTGAGACTGCGGCTTACGCCTTCCGGGCAGCCTTGGCAGCGGCCAGCGCCGTGCCCTTCTTGGCCTTCGCCTTGTCGGCGGCCGCGACGACTTCGATCACTTCGACCTTGCCACCGGCCTTTTCAACGGCTTCCAACGCACCCTTCGACGCGCCGGAGACCAAGAAGCTGACCTTGGCGGTCAGTTCGCCCTTGGCGAGCAGACGGACGCCATCCTTGCCACCACGGGCAAGCGCAGCGGCCTTGAGCGCGGCATGGTCGATGGTCGCGTTGGCGTCCAGCTTGCCGGCGTCGATCGCCTTCTGCACCGCGCCCAGGTTCACGATCGCGAAATCGCTGGCGAAGATGTTGTTGAAACCGCGCTTAGGGATGCGCATGTGGAGCGGCATCTGGCCGCCTTCGAAGCCGTTGATGGCAACGCCCGAACGCGCCTTGGCGCCCTTCTGGCCACGGCCAGCGGTCTTGCCCTTGCCCGAACCGATGCCGCGTCCAACGCGCATACGGCCCTTGCGGGCGCCATCATTATCACGGATGTCATTGAGTTTCATATCGTGCACTCGCTTTCGCTTTGTTCGCGCTGTCCCCAGTGGGAACCTAAAGAGGCCGGGCCGATAGCCCGACCGTCAAAAAAACGAAAGAGGGGTTTCCCCCTCTCCCGCATCATTTCATCGGATCGAAGGGCTTAGCCCTCGACCACTTGCACCATATGGGGCAGCTTCTTGATGGCACCGCGGACTTCCGCCGTGTCTTCCAGTTCCACCACGCGATGCATCTTGCCAAGGCCCAGACCGATCAGAATCTTCTTCTGGTCGGCGGGGCGACGGATCGGCGAACCGATCTGCTTGATCTTGATTGTTGCCATGTCGCTTACTCCACAATCGCTTCGGCGTCAGCCTGCGCGACCTCGACCGAGGCTCCACCGCGATGCAGAAGGTCAGCGACCTTCTTGCCGCGACGCTGCGCCACCGACTTGGGGCTCGTCTGTTCGCCCAGCGCCGCGAAGGTCGCCCGGATCATGTTATAAGGGTTCGACGTGCCGTTCGACTTGGTCACGACGTCTGCGACGCCGAGGCTTTCGAACACGGCGCGCATCGGACCACCCGCGATGATACCCGTACCGGCGGGGGCCGAACGCAGCGTCACCTTGCCCGCACCGAAATGGCCAAGGCCATCATGATGCAGCGTGCGGCCTTCCTTCAGCGGAACGCGAACCATTGCCTTCTTGGCAGCGGCGGTCGCCTTGCTGATGGCTTCAGGCACTTCGCGCGCCTTGCCATGACCGAAACCGGCCCGGCCCTTGCCGTCGCCGACAACGACCAGCGCCGCAAAGCCGAAGCGCTTGCCGCCCTTGACGGTCTTGCTGACGCGGTTGATGTGGACCAGCTTCTCGATCAGTTCTTCGCCCTGATCTTCGTCACGGTTACCGCCGCGACGATCGTCACGACGACCACGGCCACCGCCGCGATCGCTGCGGTTGCGGTCGCCGCCGCCGCGATTGCCACGACCACGGCCGGGACCACGATTTTCGGTGACTTCCTGAGGCGTCGCTTCAGGAGCCAGGACGGCTGCGGGCTGATTGCCTTCGCCGGTGGTGTTTTCGTCAGCCATGATCAGAACTCCAGCCCGCCCTCACGGGCGGCATCGGCCAGCGCTTTCACGCGGCCATGGAACAGGAAGCCACCACGGTCGAACACGACGCGGGTGACACCGGCAGCGGTCGCCGCAGCGGCGACGCGCTTGCCGACATCGGCAGCGGCTTGCGAGGTAGCGCCGGTCTTGCCGCGCACGTCCTTGTCCAGGGTCGATGCCGCAGCGACGGTCGTACCGGCAGCGTCATCGATGATCTGGGCGTAGATGTGACGACCCGAACGGTGAATGCTCAGGCGCGGGCGGGTGCCCGAAACAGCCTTGAGAGCGGTGCGAACACGGCGACGACGCCGCGCGAAGAGGGAAAGCTTTGCCATCTTACTTCTTCTTCCCTTCCTTGCGGAAGATGAACTCGCCGGCATATTTGATGCCCTTGCCCTTATAAGGCTCAGGCTTGCGCCAGCGACGGATTTCGGCGGCAACCTGGCCGACCTGCTGCTTGTCCATGCCGCTGATCTCGACCGTGGTGTTATCCGGGGTCTTGATCTCGATCCCGTCGGGGATCGCAAAATCGACGTCATGGCTGTAGCCAAGCTGCAGCTTCAGGTTCTTGCCCTGCGAGTTCGCGCGGTAGCCAACGCCGGTGATGAGCAGCTTCTTGGTGAAGCCTTCCGTCACGCCGGTGACCAGGTTCTGGATCAGCGTGCGCTGCATGCCCCAGAATGCCCGTGCGGCCTTGGTCTTGTTGGCCGGCTGAACGAGAATGCCTTCGCCTTCCAGCGTGTAGCTGATCTCGTCGCGCAGCGGCATGGCCAGGGTGCCCTTGGGCCCCTTGACCGAGAGCTGCCCGCCCTCGATGGTCGCCGTCACCCCATTGGGGATCGCGACCGGCTTTTTACCGATGCGGCTCATTAGAACACCTCCGCCAGCACTTCGCCGCCGACATTCTGGTCGCGCGCTTCCGCGTCGGACAGAACACCCTTAGGCGTCGAGACGATCGTGATACCAAGACCGTTGCGGATCACCGGCAGTTCCTTCGAACCCGAATAGACGCGGCGGCCAGGCTTGGACACGCGGGCGACATGCTTGATAGCAGGCTGCCCTTCGAAATATTTCAGCTCGATGCGCAGGCCAGGGTGCTTGCCGAGATCTTCCTCGGAATAGCCGCGAATATAACCTTCGCGCTGGAGCACGTCGAGGACACGGGCGCGCAGCTTGGACGCTGGGGACATAACGCTGTCCTTCTTCGCCTGCTGCCCGTTGCGGATGCGGGTGAGCATATCACCCAGGGGATCGGTCAATGCCATGAGATGATATCCTTACCAGCTCGACTTGGTGACGCCGGGGATCAGGCCCTTATTGGCCAGATCGCGCAGCTGAATACGGCAGAGCCGGAATTTGCGGTAATAAGCGCGCGGGCGCCCCGTCAGTTCGCAGCGGTTACGCACGCGAGTCGGGTTGCCGTTGCGGGGAATTTCCGCCATCTTCAGACGAGCGATCAGACGATCGCTGTCATCGGCCGCGTTGTCATTCGCGATCGCCTTGAGCTTTGCATAACGGCCGGCATATTTCTTAACCAGCTTCTTGCGACGCTCATTCTTGTTGATCGAACTCAGTTTCGCCATGACTTAAGTTCTCTTCCTTAGCTTTAGCGTTGGGAGAGAAGCGGGACCTTGTTCAGGCCGCCTGCTTCTCTTCGAGCGGGAAGGGGAAGCCGAAGAGGCGCAGCAATTCGCGCGCTTCATCGTCCGTCTTCGCCGTGGTGGTCACAATGATGTCCATGCCGCGCACCTTGTCGACACGGTCATAGCTGATCTCTGGGAAGATGATCTGCTCCTTGATACCGAAGGCATAATTGCCACGGCCATCGAAGCTCTTCGGATTGAGACCACGAAAATCGCGGACGCGGGGCAGGGCCACGTTGATCATGCGGTCCAGGAATTCATACATGCGCTCGCGGCGCAGCGTGACCTTGGCACCGATGGGCATGCCTTCACGCAGCTTGAACTGCGCGATCGACTTCTTCGCCTTGGTGATAACCGGCTTCTGGCCAGCGATCAGTTCCATTTCCTCGGCGGCCTGCGTGACCTTCTTCTTGTCCTGGGTCGCTTCGCCCACGCCCATGTTGAGCGTGATCTTGTCGATCTTGGGGACTTCCATGACGTTCTTGTAACCGAATTTCTCGGTCATCGCCTTGGCGATCTCGGCGTCATACAGCGCTTTGGAGCGCGGGATGTACTTATCGGCCATTACAGCACCTCACCGGACTTGACGGCGACACGGACCTTCTTGCCGTCGCGATCCTCGAAACGAACGCGGGTCGGCTTGCCATCCTTGTCGGCGACCGCCACGTTCGAAATGTGGAGCGGCGCGGGCTTGCGCTCGATGCCACCCTGCGGGTTCGACTGGTCGGGCTTGCGATGCTTCGCATGCACGTTGATGCCTTCAACAAGAACCTTGTCGGCCTTGGGCATCACTTGCAGGACAGCGCCGGTACGGCCCTTGTCCTTGCCAGCCAGGACGACGATCTTGTCGCCCTTCTTGATCTTGGCAGCGCTCATTACAGCACCTCAGGAGCGAGCGAGATGATCTTCATGTGCTTCTTGGCGCGCAGTTCGCGAACGACCGGGCCAAAGATACGGGTGCCGATCGGCTCCTCGTTCTTGTTGATAAGCACAGCGGCGTTGCCGTCGAAGCGAATCACGCTGCCATCAGCGCGACGCACGTCCTTGGCGGTACGCACGATGACGGCACGATGCACGTCACCCTTCTTCACCTTGCCGCGAGGCGCTGCTTCCTTGATCGAGACGACGATGATGTCGCCTACGCTCGCGAAGCGACGCTTCGAGCCGCCCAGCACCTTGATGCACTGGACGCGCTTGGCGCCGCTGTTGTCAGCGACGTCAAGATTGGATTGCATCTGGATCATGGATCCGGTTCCTTCTTATTTGGCCTACCGGGACGCTCCAGAAAGGTCTGGCCCAGCGGTTCCGAATTTCGTGCCAAGACTCTGTCGGGTCCTACGCGAAGCGCGGGCCTGTAACCCCTTCTGATCGAAAAGGCCAGCCCCGCGTCGCAATAAGACCCAAAGAATCAGTGAGCCTACCCTAAAAGTCCGGGTTTCCGCCTTTAGGCGGCAACCTCCGGCGACTTGTGGGTGTCCACGCGCTCGATGACCTTCCAGGTCTTGAGCTTGGAAATCGGGGCGGTTTCCTCAATGCGGACCGTCTCGCCTTCCTTGTAGACATTGCCCTCGTCATGGGCGTGATATTTCTTCGAACGGCGGATAATCTTGCCGTAGAGCGCATGCTTAACCTTGCGCTCTACACGAACCACCACCGTCTTGTCGGTCTTGTCGGAAACCACCGTTCCCGTCAGCACGCGCTTGGGCATCGTGTGTTTCCTTTACTTCGCGGTCGCAGCCGAGCTGTTACGCTCGGTCTGCAAAGTTTTGATCTGCGCGATCGACCGGCGGACTTCCTTGACGCGGCTGGGCTTTTCCAGCTGGTTGGTGGCCGCCTGGAAACGCAGATTGAACTGCTCGCGCTTCAGGTTGTTGAGTTCGGTCGACAGTTCGTCGTCCGTCTTGGTCTTAAGGTCAGCAACGTTCGCCATGGCTTAACCCTCCAGGTGCGAGGTGTCGCCGAGGCGGGCAACGACCTTGGTCTTGATGGGCAGCTTCATCGCGGCGCGCGAGAAGGCCTCTGCTGCGAGCGGACCGGGTACGCCGTCCAGTTCGAACAGGATGCGACCCGGCTTGACGCGGGCGGCCCAATATTCGACCGAACCCTTGCCCTTGCCCTGTCGGACTTCGGCCGGCTTCTTCGACACGGGCACGTCGGGGAACACGCGGATCCACAAACGGCCCTGACGGCGGATGTGACGCGTGATCGCGCGGCGAGCCGCTTCGATCTGGCGCGCGGTGATCCGCTCAGGCTCCATGGCCTTGAGACCATAGGAACCGAAGTTCAGAGCGGAACCGCCCTTGGCATCGCCCTTGATCCGGCCCTTGAAGGTCTTGCGGAACTTCATTTTCTTCGGTTGCAGCATGACGCTATACCTACCTTATGTTCAGCGCGCCGGACGCACACCGGAGGTCTGAGCCTCCAGCATGAGCCGGTCGGTGGCCATCGGATCATGGCCCAGAATCTCACCCTTGAAGATCCAGACCTTGATGCCGCACACGCCATAGGCGGTGTGCGCCGTGGCTTCGGCATAGTCGACGTTCGCGCGCAGCGTGTGCAGCGGAACGCGACCTTCGCGATACCATTCGACGCGCGCGATTTCTGCGCCGCCCAGACGGCCGCCGCAGGTGATCTTGATGCCTTCGGCACCCAGACGCAGCGCCGACTGCACAGCCCGCTTCATCGCGCGGCGGAACGCCACGCGGCGTTCGAGCTGGTCAGCGATACCCTGTGCGACGAGCTTGGAATCGACTTCCGGCTTGCGGATTTCGACGATGTTCAACGACACGTCGGACGTGGTCAGCGCGCTCAGCTTCTTGCGCAGCTTTTCGATGTCCGCGCCCTTCTTGCCGATGATGACACCGGGACGGGCAGCATAGACCGACACGCGGCACAGCTTGGCAGGGCGTTCGATGACGACCTTCGAAATCGCGGCCTGCGGCAGCGACTTCATGATGAACTGGCGGATCTTGAGATCTTCCAGCAGCAGGCGGCCATAGTCCGCGCCTTCGGCGTACCAGCGGCTGTCCCAGGTGCGGTTGATCTGAAGACGCAGACCGATCGGATTGCTCTTGTGACCCATGTGCTTACGCCTCCGCTTCTTCGCCAGCTTCACGCACGACGATGCGCACGCGGCTGTAGGGCTTGAGGATCCGGGTCGACTTGCCACGGCCACGCGCATGGAAGCGCTTGAGCGTGAACGCCTTGCCTACCGATGCTTCGGCCACGACCAGAGCGTCGACGTCCAGATTATGGTTGTTTTCCGCGTTGGCGATGGCCGAAGCCAGCACCTTGCGCACGTCCACTGCCATCGCCTTCTTGGAGAAAGCCAAGATGTTCAGCGCGTCCTCGACCTTGTGGCCGCGGATGAGCGTGGCAACCAGGTTCAGCTTCTGGGCCGAACCACGGATCTGCGTGCCGACGGCCAGAGCCTCATTGTCGGCGACGCGACGGGGAGCCTTTTCCTTGCTCATTAGCGCTTGCCCTTCTTGTCGGCAGCGTGGCCGGGGAAGAAGCGGGTCGGGGCGAATTCGCCCAGCTTATGACCCACCATATCCTCGTTCACGGACACCGGAACATGCTTGCGGCCGTTATAGACGCTGAACGTCAGGCCAACGAACTGGGGCAGGATGGTGGAACGACGCGACCAAGTCTTGATCGGCGCACGGCCACCGGCTTCCTGCGCGGTTTCTGCCTTCTTCAGAAGGCTGAGGTCCACGAACGGACCTTTCCAGACGGAACGAGCCATCGCGGATTACCTCTTCTTCTTGGCGTGACGCGACCGGATGATCATCTTGTCGGTCGACTTGTTGTTACGGGTGCGGGCACCCTTGGTCGGCTTGCCCCAAGGCGTAACCGGATGACGGCCGCCCGAGGTCCGGCCTTCACCACCACCATGAGGGTGATCGACCGGGTTCTTGGCGACACCGCGCGTCAGCGGGCGGATGCCCTTCCAACGGTTGCGGCCTGCCTTAGCGAGATTGGTGTTGCCATTGTCGGGGTTGCTGACGGCGCCGATGGTGCCCATGCAATCCGAACGGATGTAACGCTGCTCACCCGAAGACAAGCGGATCATCACCATGCCACGATCACGACCAACGAGCTGGGCATAGGTGCCCGCCGAACGGCAGAGCTGTGCGCCCTTGCCCGGCTTCATCTCGATATTGTGGATGATCGTGCCGACCGGCATCTGACCCAGTTCCATCGCGTTGCCCGGCTTCACGTCGGTCTTCTTGCCCGCGATGACCTTGTCACCAGGAGCGAGACGCTGCGGCGCAATGATATAGGCCTGCGTACCGTCGGGATAGTTGACCAGCGCGATGAACGCGGTGCGGTTGGGGTCATATTCCAGACGCTCGACCGTACCTTCGACATCCCACAAGCGACGCTTGAAATCGATGATACGATAGCGCTGCTTATGACCGCCGCCGATACCGCGCGAGGTCACATGACCCTTGTTGTTGCGGCCACCGGTCTTGCGCTTGCCTTCGGTCAGCGCCTTGACGGGCTTGCCCTTGTGCAGGCTGGACTTGTCGACGAGAATGAGGCCGCGCTGGGCGGGGCTCGTCGGGTTATAATGCTTCAGCGCCATGGTTAGCGCACTCCCTCGGTGATGTCGATCGACTGGCCTTCAGCCAGGCGGACGATCGCCTTCTTGACGTCGGAGCGGGTGTAGGGCTTGCCCTTCCACTTCTTGGTCTTGCCCTTCGTCACGAGCGTATTCACGCTCTTGACGTCGACACCCCAGATCGCTTCGACAGCGGCCTTGATCTCAGGCTTGGAGGCATCGCCCGCCACCTTGAAGACCACAGCGTTGAATTCGCTGAGAAGAGTCGACTTCTCAGTGATGTGCGGGGCGACAACCACGTCATAATGACGGTTGTCGACCGTTGCGGCTTGCTTTTTAGCCATTGAAACGGGCCTCCAGCTTTTCGACCGCGGCGCGGGTGAGCACCAGCGAGTCGGCTTTCAGGATGTCGTAGACATTGGCACCGACGGCCGGCAGCAAGTCCACGCCGATGATGTTGGCCGACGCCTTGGCGAAGCTGATGTTGACCGCGTCGCCGTCGATGAACAGCACCTTGGTCAGGTTCAGCTTGGCAAGATTGGCGACCAGCGCCTTGGTCTTACCTTCGGCGACGTCGAGGCTGTCGATGATGAACAGCGAACCGTCCTTCACCTTCGACGAGAGCGCCATCTTCAGGCCCAGCGCGCGAACCTTCTTGTTCAGCGAGGGATTGAAGTCACGAACGCGGGCACCGTGGGCTTTACCACCACCGATGAACACAGGCGCGCGGCGATCGCCGTGACGAGCCGTACCGCCGCCCTTCTGGCGACCGAACTTCTTACCCGTGCGGGCAACATCGCTACGCTCGCGGGTGCCACGGGCCGTACCGCGACGCTTTTCGAGCTGCCAGGTGACGACACGGTGCAGGATGTCGGCGCGGGGCTCGACACCGAATACGGCATCGTTCAGCTCCAGATCGCCAGCTTCCGCTGCGTCGAGGGTCTGTACCTTGACCTTCATGGTTTAGCCCTCCTGGCCTTCGGTCGCTTCCACTGCCGCGACTTCTTCAGCCGGGGTATCAGCGGGAGCGCTGTCGTTGCTGTTGTCAGCCTTTTTCAGGCTGGCGGGATAGGGAACGTCGGCCGGACGGGGCACCTTGACGGCATCCTTGACGGTCAGCCAGGTGCCCTTGGCACCGGGCACGCTGCCCTTGACGAACAGCAGACCGCGCTCGACGTCCGTGCGGACGATTTCGAGGTTCTGCTGCGTGCGTTCACGATCACCCATATGACCGGCCATCTTCTTGTTCTTGAAGACGCGGCCTGGATCCTGACGGTTACCCGTCGAACCATGGGCACGGTGACTGATCGACACGCCGTGGGTGGCGCGCATACCGCCGAAGCCCCAACGCTTCATGGCGCCGGCAAAGCCCTTACCTTGGGTGTGACCCGACACATCGACGAGCTGGCCGTCGATGAAATGATCCGCGGCTATTTCCACGCCGACATCGAGGAGTGCATCCTCGGCGACACGGAATTCTACCAGACGCGCCTTCGGCTCCACTTCCGCCTTGGCGAAGTGACCGCGCTGCGGCTTGGCGACATTCTTAACCTTCGCTACGCCGGCACCCAGCTGCACGGCAATATAGCCGTCGCTGTCCACATCCTTGCGAGCCACGACCTGGTTGCCTTCAAGGGCCAGAACCGTAACCGGCACGTGACGCCCGTCCTCTTGGAACAGGCGGGTCATCCCGACTTTCTTAGCGATCACGCCAGTGCGCATGATCCATACTCCCAATAGAGGCCCGCCTAAGCCTTAAAAGAAACTGACGCCGGCGGGCGTATCCAACGAAAAAAACCGCTCGGGATCATTCCCTAGCGGCCAACCCAAATATGCAGATCACCCCGTCCGGGTTGGATGCCAACCCCTCTCGGGACCAGCGACGGGGGACCAGAACCACAGACTTGCCGGTTGCCCGGCGCTGTGCGGTATCCCTTGTGTCGTGTGAGCTTCCGGTTTCCCGGAATACCCGATACCCTGCCGACCTGTTACAGAAGGCAGGGACTTGCTCGCCTTAGGCCAGCTTGATTTCTACGTTCACGCCGGCAGCCAGGTCCAGCTTCATCAGCGCGTCGACCGTCTGCGGCGTCGGCTGCACAATGTCAAGCATACGCTTGTAGGTGCGAACCTCAAACTGCTCGCGCGACTTCTTGTCGATGTGCGGACCACGGTTGACCGTGAACTTTTCGATGCGCGTCGGAAGGGGAATGGGACCGCGGATGAGAGCGCCAGTGCGGCGTGCGGTGTCGGCGATGTCGCCGGTCGCCTGATCAAGCACGCGATGATCGAACGCCTTAAGGCGAATGCGGATGTTGCTGTCCATATTCCTGTACCGATGCGAAAGAGCCAAAAAACAACCGCCTCTTAATCTGTCCTTCTAGCTCGCTAGAGCCGGAGAAAGACGATCCGAGGCGGTAAAAATCCGAGCGGCGCGAATCAGGCGATTCGCGCCGCTGCGGTGCCTATATTACTTCGAGATCGTGCCGACAACCCCTGCGCCGACGGTACGACCGCCTTCACGGATGGCAAAGCGCAGACCTGGGTCCATCGCGATGGGCGCGATCAGCTTGACGCCGAGCTTCACGTTGTCGCCAGGCATGACCATCTCCGTGCCCTCAGGCAGGATGACTTCGCCGGTGACGTCCGTGGTGCGGAAGTAGAACTGCGGGCGATAGTTGGCGAAGAACGGCGTGTGACGGCCACCCTCTTCCTTCGACAGCACGTACACTTCAGCGTCGAACTCGGTGTGCGGCATGACCGAACCGGGCTTGGCCAGAACCTGGCCACGCTCGACGTCTTCACGACCAACGCCACGAACCAGCGCGCCGATATTGTCGCCTGCACGACCTTCGTCGAGCAGCTTGCGGAACATTTCAACGCCCGTGACCGTGGTCTTGCGGGTGTCGCGGATGCCGACGATTTCGACTTCTTCGCCAACCTTGACGATGCCGGTTTCGACGCGGCCGGTGACGACGGTGCCGCGACCCGAGATCGAGAACACGTCTTCGATCGGCATCAGGAAGGGCTTGTCGATCGGACGCTCAGGCTGCGGGATCCAGCTGTCAACGGCAGCCATCAGCTTCAGCACGGCGTCATGGCCGATTTCCGGGGTCTTGTCCTGCAGCGCGGCCACAGCCGAACCAGGGATAACGGGGATGTTGTCGCCGTCGAAATCATAGCTGCTCAGCAGCTCGCGGATTTCCAGCTCGACCAGTTCCAGAATTTCGGCGTCGTCAACGAGATCGACCTTGTTCATGAACACGACGAGCTGAGGAACGCCGACCTGCTTGGCGAGCAGGATGTGCTCACGGGTCTGCGGCATCGGGCCGTCGGTGGCCGACACGACCAGGATCGCGCCGTCCATCTGCGCCGCACCGGTGATCATGTTCTTCACATAGTCAGCGTGACCGGGGCAGTCGACGTGCGCATAGTGGCGCGCTTCGGTTTCATATTCGACGTGCGCGGTCGAAATGGTGATGCCGCGCTCGCGCTCTTCGGGCGCCTTGTCGATGTTGTCGTAGCTGGTGAACGTGGCGCCGCCGGTTTCGGCCAGCACCTTGGTGATCGCTGCGGTCAGCGAGGTCTTGCCATGGTCGACGTGACCGATGGTGCCGATGTTGCAGTGCGGCTTATTCCGCTCAAACTTAGCCTTAGCCATTTTATCCTACCTTCTAATCAAAATCAGCTTGGGTCTGACCGCTCGGCCGCGCCTCGCGAAGGCGCGTCCATAGCAGCAAATTTGCAGATTACCAGCCCCTAACCGAGCCGCTTGCACGGCTCGGCCGGGGAAATTCATCAGGCCATCCTCGCCTTGACTTCGTCCGCGACATTCTGCGGCACTTCATCATAGTGCGAGAAAGTCATCGAATAGTTCGCACGCCCCTGGGTGAACGAACGCAGCGAGTTCACATAGCCGAACATGTTGGCCAGCGGGACCATCGCTTCGACGACCTGTGCATTACCACGGGTGTCGGTGCCCTGGATCTGGCCACGACGGCTGTTCATATCACCGATCACGTCGCCCAAATATTCTTCGGGGCTGACGACTTCGACCTTCATGATCGGTTCGAGCAGCGTGATGCCCGACTTCTGCGCAACTTCACGCATCGCTGCGCGACCGGTGATTTCGAACGCCAGAGCCGACGAGTCGACGTCATGATAGGCGCCGTCATACAGGTTGATTTCGAAATCGATGATCGGGAAGCCGATGAGCGATCCGGTAGCGGCCGTTTCGCGCATGCCCTTTTCGATCGCGGGGATATATTCCTTGGGAATATTACCGCCCTTGATCTCATCCTTGAAGATGATGCCCGCACCGCGCTCGCCCGGCGTGACCTTCACCTTGATGCGGCCGAACTGACCGGTGCCGCCCGACTGCTTCTTATGGGTATAGTCGACGTCGACGGCCTTCTTGAGATATTCGCGATAGGCCACCTGCGGCGCACCGACATTCGCCTCGACCTTGAACTCACGCTTCATGCGATCGACCAGGATTTCGAGGTGAAGCTCGCCCATGCCCTTGATGATGGTCTGGCCCGATTCGTGATCCGTCGAAACGCGGAAGGACGGATCCTCGGCGGCCAGGCGGTTGAGCGCGACGCCCATCTTTTCCTGGTCGGCCTTGGTCTTGGGTTCCACCGACAATTCGATAACCGGCTCAGGGAATTCCATCCGCTCCAGGATGATGGGCTGGCGCTCGGCGCACAGCGTATCCCCGGTGGTGGTCTCCTTCATGCCGGCCAGCGCAACGATGTCGCCGGCATAAGCCGCATCGATATCTTCACGGCTGTTGGCATGCATCAGCAGCATGCGGCCGATCTTTTCCTTCTTGTCCTTGACCGAGTTCAAATAGGTGCCCTTGGTCAGGGTGCCGGAATAGACGCGCAGGAAGGTGAGCGAGCCGACGAACGGATCGTTCATGATCTTGAACGCCAGGCCAGCGAACGGCGCATCATCTGCGGTCGCACGGCTGTCGGGCTGGTCGTTGTCGGGGTTGATGCCCTGCACGTCCTCAATGTCGAGCGGCGAAGGCAGATAGTCGACGACCGCGTCGAGCAGGGGCTGAACGCCCTTGTTCTTGAACGCCGAACCACATAGCACGGGGACGAACGACTGGGCCAGCGTGCCCTTGCGGATCAGCTTCTTGAGCGTCGCGACGTCGGGCAGATTGCCTTCGAGATAGGCTTCCATCGCCTCGTCGTCCTGCTCGACGGCCAGTTCGATCAGCTTTTCGCGATATTCAGCAGCCTTGTCGGCGAGATCGTCGGGAATTTCCTCATAGGAGAATTCAGCGCCGAGATTCTCATCCTTCCAGATGATCGCACGGTTTTCGACCAGATCGACCAGACCCTTGAACTCGCTCTCCGCACCGATGGGGAGATACAGAACGGCGGGGATGGCACCCAGACGATCGATGATCGTCTGCACGCAATAATAGAAATTGGCGCCGGTACGGTCGAGCTTGTTGATGAAGCACATCCGCGGAACCTTATACTTGTCCGCCTGACGCCACACCGTTTCCGACTGCGGCTCAACGCCCGCAACGCCGTCGAACGCGGCGACCGCGCCATCGAGCACGCGCAGCGAACGCTCGACTTCGATGGTGAAGTCGACGTGGCCGGGGGTGTCGATGATGTTCAGACGGTGGTCGTTCCAGATGCAGGTGGTCGCAGCCGACGTGATGGTGATACCACGCTCCTGCTCCTGTTCCATCCAGTCCATCGTGGCGGCGCCGTCATGGACTTCGCCGATCTTGTAGGACTTGCCGGTGTAGTAAAGGATACGCTCGGTCGTCGTGGTCTTGCCGGCGTCAATATGCGCCATGATACCAAAATTACGATAGCGTTCGAGCGGATGGCTGCGGGCCATGATGCTTCTCCGTTGCCGGCGCACCGGCGGTTGGGGATTCGAGTTCTTGGGTGGCCCCTAAACCAATCCGTCCGCCATGGGTAGAGACCCCTGACGAACGGACCAATTTTTGAAACCGGACAGCGAAGCGGACATTGGAAACGCCCGCCTGCCTTTTACCAGTAGCGGTATGTTACCAGCGATAGTGCGAGAAGGCACGGTTGGCTTCGGCCATCCGGTGCGTATCTTCGCGCTTCTTGACGGCATTGCCGCGATTGTTGGCGGCGTCCATCAGCTCACCCGACAGGCGCGCAGCCATCGTGGTTTCGCTGCGGTTGCGCGCGGCGGTGATCAGCCAACGGATGGCCAACGCCTGCGAGCGTTCGGGACGCACTTCGACGGGAACCTGATAGGTCGCACCGCCAACGCGGCGGCTGCGAACTTCGATGCCCGGCTTGATGTTGTTCAGCGCGTCATGGAACATGCCGATCGGGTCCTTCTTGGCGCGAGTCTCGACAGTTTCGAGAGCGCCATAGACGATGGACTCAGCAACAGCTTTCTTACCGTCCTGCATGATCGAATTCATGAACTTGGACAGCACGATATCGCCATATTTGGGATCGGGCAGGATGATGCGCTTTTCGGGGCGACGACGACGTGACATATTCTTGGTCTCCCCTTACTTCGGACGCTTCGCGCCGTACTTCGAACGGCTCTGCTTACGATCCTTGACGCCCTGGGTATCCAGAACGCCGCGAAGAACGTGATAGCGCACGCCGGGAAGATCGCGGACACGACCGCCACGGATCAGAACAACGCTATGTTCCTGAAGGTTATGGCCTTCACCGGGGATGTAGGTGATGACTTCGCGCTGGTTAACCAGACGCACCTTCGCCACCTTGCGGAGCGCCGAGTTCGGCTTCTTCGGAGTCGTCGTATAGACGCGGGTGCAAACGCCACGCTTTTGCGGGTTCGCATCCATGGCAGGGACCTTGGACTTGGCCTTCTGCGGTTCGCGGCCCTTACGGACCAGCTGGTTGATTGTTGGCATGAAGCCCTTCACCTTTTTCAGTTACTTTACCGTGGCATCCCCGTGTTGCGAGCCGATCGGAAAACAGACGTCATCCAAACAGCAAAGGCCCCGGTGGGTATAAAACCCCCCTGGAGCCGCAAGAGCACCCGGCAATGTTCAGCTCTAATAGCACCCAGCAATGGCGAGAAAAGACGAGTCTCGACGCGACAGGTCGCTGGGCAGCCGGGCCTATAGCCCTGCGCGGACAAAGGGTCAAGCGTCGCGACAGGGCGGCGCTACACCCGTGATTTTCCGTGCCTCGCGCCGACGTGGTTAGGGTTTTGATAACCCTGTCGCGCCTATTTTTCGGGCCAACCACCAATATGGTGTTTCTATGGACAAAATGTGACGGACATCTCCCCCTATACCGGCGAATTTTGCGACCCGGCCCGTGAACGCCTCTTTCAGGAAGGTCGCTTGCGCGAATCGCGCGGCCACGCCCAGATCCTGTTCGCGCTATCGGCCGTGCTCAATACCCTGTTCCTGATGAGCGACTGGCGTTTTGCCGGAACCGACCATTTCTGGGTTGCGGTGCCCGCGCGCATTGTCGTCATTCTCTGGTCGCTGGCCTGCCTGTCGGTCAGCCATCGCATGACCAGTTTTCGTGCGGTCGAACGTATCTGCTTTGCCTGGCAGGCGGTCATCGCCGTCGGTGTCGCCTTCCTTGTCAGTTCGCGCAGCGACATCGCCGTCTTCGTGCTGGTGATGCTTCCCTTGGTCTTCTACCTCGTCGTGCCGACCAGTTTTCGCGGCAATGTCGGTGGCGGACTGGCCTGCGGCGTGGCGCTGCTGATCGGCTATCTCGCGCCCGCCCCGCTGTCGGCCACCGTGCCCGGAATGATCCTGGCGATGGTGATGCTGCATTTCGGCATGTGGATAGCAATCGCGCGCGGCAATCGGCTCCAGCGCAAGGAATGGAAGGCTGGCCTCGCGGCGCGCGAGGCCCAGGCCGCCCTGGCCAATAGCCGGGATACGCTGGAGCATATGTTCATGGCCGTACCCCTGCCGCTATTAGTGACGCGCTATGACGGCAGCATCGTGCGGATCAACCGCGCCGCGTTGGAGGCACATGCGGCTGGCGGCCCCGTGTCGCTGACCAATGTCGAGCAAACCTATGTCGACTTGCCGGTGCGCGACGATCTGTTCGCCCGGCTGCGACAGGGGGAGGCGATCGATAATTTCGAATGCCGTCTGCGCCGTGGTGATGGCGCCATTCGCAATGCGTTGCTGTCGTCCCGCCCCATCGTGATCGACGATGAAGCCTGCTTCATGACCAGCGTGGTCGACATCACCGAACGCAAGGAAATCGAACAGAATCTGGAACGGCTGGCGATGTCGGATGCGCTGACGGGCCTGGCGAACCGCGCGCATTTCATGGCAGCGGTGACGCAGGCGACCGCTGCGCCGACCAAGCGGGCGCAACTGGCCGTGCTGTTGATCGACCTGGACGAGTTCAAGCGCGTGAATGATACGGCCGGTCATGACGCTGGCGATGCCCTGCTGTGCGCCGTGGCCGGACGCTTGCGGCACGCGCTGCGCCCCGGCGATCTGGTAGCGCGCATGGGCGGGGACGAATTTGCCGTGCTGCTGACCCGCCTGCCCGACGCCGAGTCGGTGCAGCCCATCTTGCGGCGTATCACCGAGCATCTTCACGCCCCGCTCAGCTATCGGGGGCGGCCGCTGGAATGCCGGGTGAGCATCGGCGTCGCGCTGTTCCCTGACCATGGCGACGATGTCACCGCCCTGGTCAAACATGCCGACATCGCGCTCTATCATGCCAAGAATAGCGGACGGGGCCGCGCAACCCTGTTCGGTCCTGAATTGCTGGAAAGCTGGGAGCGTGAGGCCGCGATGCTGGACCGGGCACGCCATATCCTGGCGCATGAAAGGCCCTGCCCCTGGTATCAGCCCAAGATCGCGCTCGATAGCGGGGCGATCGTCGGGTTCGAAGCGCTGTTTCGCTGCCCGACCGCGGACGGCAAGGTCATCATGCCCGGCGAGATCGCGTCCGCCTTCGAACATCCTGAACTCGGCCCCATCATCACCATGATGATGATCGACCGCATCATCGCCGATTGCGTGCGCTGGCGCGACGCGGGCGTGACGGTCGGCCCCATTGCGTTCAACGGGTCCGGCGCGGATCTGAACGACGATGCCTTTGCCGATCGCCTGCTGCAACGGCTGGCAGATGCCGGCCTGCCGCCTTCGACGGTGGAACTGGAAGTGACCGAATCAGTCTTTCTGGGCCGCAACGCCGAACGGGTCGGGCGCGCCCTCAACCGACTGAGCGATGCCGGGGTCAGCATCGCCCTCGATGATTTCGGGACGGGCTATGCCTCTCTCTCCCACCTCAAACAATTTCCGATCGACATCATCAAGATCGACCAGCGTTTCGTGCGCGACCTGGAAACCGACCCGGATGACGCCGCGATCGTCCGCACCGTCCTCAACCTTGCCTTCAGCCTGGGCATCCGCACGGTAGCGGAAGGGGTCGAGAATAGTCGCCAGGTCGATTATCTGCGGGCGGGCGGATGTCATTATGGGCAGGGCTATCATTTCAGCCCGGCCATACCCGCCGCCGCCGTCACCCGCCTGCTCGCGACGACGGCGCAGGCCGATCTCGGCTGAGGCGAGGGTTCAAAAAATCGTATTTATGAGGGAACAAAAGATCGCAGGGATCATTTAGTCGCGCGCATCACTCGACTCGTCACGTCTACGTAACGGTGGATTCGCGCGGGTGGCCCGGCTTTGCTATCGGCCCGACTCGAAAAGAGCTACGGGGTCGTCATTGTCGCATCATCGAAAATCGAGGGCAGCCGCTCTCCGGGCACGGCTTGCCGCCTTATGCCCAGAGCGGGAGATTTTCCTGCGATCGGGCGGCCAGGTCCGGTTCCTGCGGATTTCGCGCCGCCTGCAACTCACGACACTCAGCCTGCTGACGATGGCACTGATCGGCTGGGGCGGCATGACGCTGGCGATGATCGCTGACAGCGCCTCAGTGACGCAGGAGCGCGCAGCGCTGGCCGCCAAGAGCAAGTCCATCGCGACCGCTGCCACCAAGGTCGAAGGCTATCGCCAGTCGGTCGATGAATTGGCGCAGGATCTGGAAGCCCGGCAGGACTTCATGGACACGCTCTACAAGACCCATTTCGGCGCCGAGGGTGACAAGGACGCAGACATGGTCGCGCCGACCGCCGCCGACACATCCGGCAAGGCGGAGACGCTGACCGCCAAGATCAGCATGGCCCCGGAAGCCGCGCCGCTCGTGCGGCTGGAAGAACGCCAGCGCCGTTTCGCCCTGCTGCTGACCGCTGCTGTAGAGCGTCGCGCGGACAAGGCAGCGGCGGCGATCCGCAGCTTCGGCCTCAACCCCGACCAGCTCGCTCGCACCGCCGCGCGCGCCCAAGGTGGCCCCTTCGTTCCGTGGAAGGGCAGCAAGGGCGCCATGACCGGCGAATTGGAACATCTGGCCGACGCGCTGACGCGAATGGAGTTTCTGGAACGCAGCCTGTTGTCGATCCCGTCGGGCAGGCCGACCATGGCGCCGATGGAAACCAGTTCCTACGGCTATCGCCGCGATCCGTTCAACGGCCACGCCGCCTTCCACGCCGGCATGGATTTCCCCGGCCGTCATGGCCAGCCGATCGTCGCGGCCGCGCCGGGCAAGGTGCGGTATGTCGGCCAGCGTCAGGGCTATGGCAATGTGGTCGAGGTTGATCATGGCAACGGTCTGATGACTCGTTACGCCCATTTGTCACGCTTTGCCGCCAAAGTAGGCCAGGCGGTGGCGCGGGGCGACACGATCGGCGGCATGGGGTCGACCGGCCGTTCGACCGGCACCCATCTCCATTTCGAGGTCCGGCAAAATGACCGGCCCATCAACCCTCGCCGTTTTCTGGAGGCTGCCCAGGATGTTCTCCAAGTCCAGCAAATCGCCAAGGCCCGTTTCGCCGATGTCGGCAACCGGGGCTAAAAATACCCCCTTCTCGCTGATCGGCGGCGACGTCACGATCAGCGGCAACGTCACCGCGTCGGTCGATCTGCATGTCGATGGCGTGGTGGAAGGCGACATTAGTTGCGCCGCCCTGGTGCAGGGGGCCGAGAGCCGCATCATCGGCCATGTCACCGCGCAAAGCGCGCGCCTGGCAGGCCTTGTCGATGGATCAATCACGGCGGAGGAACTGGTGGTCGAGCGCAGCGCGCGGATCACCGGCGATGTTCGTTATGAGCGAATCACGATCGAGGCGGGCAGCCGGATCGACGGCCATTTTGCGCATAAGGACAATGCGCCTGCCGCTGAACTCAAGCTGATCGCCAACGAGAGCGCCTAACGTCATTTGTCATTGGAAGCGGGTTTCAAGTCCTTCTACCCGTCGCATCGTCACCGACAAGGAGACGACCGACATGGAACGCCCCGATTTCTGGCCCGACATATGCCGCTTTCTGATCGCTTTCGTCGCCAGCGGCGCGGCCATCGGTCTCTATACGCTGCTGACGGTCCAGCCGATCCCCTGAGCCCTTCTCAATTCACCGGCGCGCGGCGCCGGTAGCTGAGCGCTTCGGCAACATGCACCCGCCCGACCCGCTCGGCGCCTGCCAGATCGGCGATCGTCCGCGCGACGCGCAACACGCGGGTATAGCCCCGCGCCGACAGCTTCATTGCAGCCGCCGCCTGGGCCAGCAATTGCCGCCCCGCTTCGTCCGGGCCAGCAAAAGCCTCCAGCGCATCGCCATCGACTTCGGCATTGGTCCGCACTTTCGTCCCGGCATAGCGCGAGGTCTGCACATCGCGCGCTGCGGCAACGCGCGCGGCGACCTCGGTCGACCCTTCGGCGGGGGGCGGCAGCACCAGATCGGCAGCACTCACCGCCTGCACCTCGACATGCAGGTCGATCCGGTCGAGCAACGGCCCCGATACCTTGGCCTGATAGTCAGCGGCGCAACGCGGCGCACGGGAGCAGGCCAAGGCGGGATCGCCCAGATGTCCGCATCGGCAGGGGTTCATCGCCGCGATCAACTGCACCCGCGCCGGGAAGGTGACATGCGCATTGGCGCGGGCGACCGTCACTTCGCCGGTTTCCAACGGCTGGCGCAACGAATCGAGGACGGCGCGCTGAAATTCCGGCAATTCGTCGAGGAACAAGACGCCCAGATGCGCCATGCTGACCTCGCCAGGCCGTGCCTTCAAACCGCCACCGACCAGCGCCGCCATCGACGCGCTATGATGGGGATGGCGGAAGGGCCGCGCCCGGCTGATCCGTCCCCCGTCCAACGTGCCCGCGACGCTTGCCACCATGGAAGTTTCTAGCGCTTCGGACGGCGTGAGTTCAGGCAATATCCCCGGCAAACATCCGGCCATAAGCGATTTGCCCGCACCCGGCGGCCCGACCATCAGCAGATTATGCCCGCCCGCCGCCGCGATCTCGATCGCGCGCTTGGCGACTTCCTGCCCCTTGACCTGTTTGAGGTCCAGCGTCCGCACGGGTGCCTCGACCGCGCCCGGCTGGGGCGGCGACAGCGCCGACGTGCCCTTGAAATGGTTGAGCAGGCTCAAAAGGTCAGGCGCGGCGACGACTTCGACCTGCCCCGCCCAGGCGGCTTCGGCCCCCTGCGCGACCGGGCAGACCAGTCCCATATCCTGCCCGCCCGCATGCAGCGCCGCCAGCAGCACGCCGGGCGATGGCGCGGTGCGTCCGTCCAGCCCCAGTTCGCCGACCACGACATAGCCCGACAGCGTTTCAGCATCGATCACGCCCATCGCGCCGAGCAGCGCGAGGGCGATCGGCAGATCGAAATGCGACCCTTCCTTGGGCAGGTCGGCAGGCGAGAGGTTGACGGTGATCCGCTTGGGCGGCAGCGACAGGCCGATGGCGGCGATTGCATTGCGCACCCGCTCGCGGCTTTCGGCCACCGCCTTGTCGGGCAATCCCACGACAATGAAATTGGGAAGGCCGGGGACGAGTTGGCATTGCACCTCGACGGCTCGCGCTTCCAGCCCCAGATAGGCGACCGTCGATACCGTTGCGACCAAGTGACCCCCGCTTCCTATCCCGCGCCTGCCAGCCTTCCGGCTGCTATTCCTCTACGGGATCGCCCGCCCGGTCGCGCGCGGGTTCATCGGGCCGCCCCTTGAACCCCTGCGCCACGACATACCATTCCACGCTGCCCTTGCGGCTGGCGGGGGGCTTGGCATGTTTGATCGTCGTGAAATTCTTCTTGAGCAGGACCAGCAGCTCGCCATCAGTGCCGCCGGCAAACACTTTGGCGACGAACGTCCCGCCCTTGCGCAGATTTTCGACTGCGAACCAAGCGGCCGCTTCGACCAGACCCATCGTGCGCAGATGGTCGGTCTGGGCATGGCCCACCGTATTGGCGGCCATGTCGGAAATGATGAGGTCGGGCGCATCGCCCAGCGCCTCGCGCAGAATGTCGGGCGCCTTGTCGTCCATGAAGTCCATTTCGAACAGGGTGACCCCTTCGATCGCATCGACCGGCAGCAGGTCAATGCCGACAACGGTGGCCTTAGGGGCAAGCTTGCGCACCACCTGCGACCAGCCGCCCGGTGCCACGCCGAGATCGACGACCGCGCGCGATCCCTTCACGAAATGGAATTTTTCGTCCAGTTCGATCAGCTTGAACGCGGCACGGCTGCGCCAGCCTTCCGCCTTCGCCTTGCGCACATAGGGGTCGTTCAGATGGCGTTCGAGCCAGCGAACCGACTGGGCGGTCCTGCCCTTGGCGCTTTTGACGCGCACCTTGCCTACGCCTGCGCCCCTCACATCACTCTCCCGTCGCGGTCCATCAGCCCGCGCAATATGCCTTCGCGAATCCCGCGATCCGCCACGCCCAGCCGTTCGGCGGGCCAGATGTCGAGGATCGCTTCCAAGATAGCGCACCCCGCCACCACCAGATCGGCCCGCTCCGTGCCGATGCAGGGCAGCTTTTGCCGCTCCATCAGGGTCATGGTCGATAAACGCTCGGAAATCGACCGCATCGATTCGCATGGCACGATCAAGCCGTCGATGACCTGCCGATCATAGCGCGGCAGGTTCAGATGCACGCTCGCCAATGTCGTCACCGTCCCCGACGTGCCGAGCAGGCGGATATCCTCCGCGCCTTGCGGCAAGCGGCGGGCCAGCGGCGCGAAGGCTTCGCTGACCCGCGCGCGCATCCGGTCATAGGCGGCGAGCCGCGCGTCGCGGTCGCCATGGTCGAACGCTTCGCTTTCGGTCAGCGACACCACGCCCCACGGCGCACTCACCCAATCGACGATCCGAGGTGCCCCTGCCGATCCGTTCGAATCGACCAGCACCAATTCGGTCGATCCGCCGCCTATGTCGAAGATCAGGGCCGGACCATTGCCGGGTTCCAGCAGCGCATGGCAGCCCAGCACCGCCAGCCGCGCCTCTTCCTGCGCACTGATGATGTCGAGCGCAATGCCGGTTTCGCGATAGACGCGCTGGATGAAGTCATTGCCGTTGGACGCCCGGCGACAGGCTTCGGTCGCGACCGAACGCGCCAGTGTCACATGACGGCGGCGCAGCTTGTCGGCGCAGACGGAGAGCGCGGCGATGGCGCGATCGATCGCGGCGTCGCTGATCCGCCCGGTCGATGCCAGCCCTTCGCCCAACCGCACGATCCGCGAAAAGGCATCGACGACAATGAAGCCATCGGCGGATGGCTTCGCGATCAGCAGGCGGCAATTATTGGTGCCAAGGTCGATCGCGGCATAGGATCGCCGCTCACGCGCGCCATGCGGCGCAAGACCCCGCGATGGTGACGGGGGAGGAATGGCCGCAGCCTTGCTCCCATTGCCCTGACCGGATCGGGCGCGCTTGCCCGCAAAACCGCCGGTCGGACCGGAACTCTGCGGCGATGGGCGGCTTTGCTGCACCATGCCGAAACTCACTTCTGTTTTTCGCCAGCTTCGTGGGGAAGCCGGAACTTGTCCTCATGTCTAAGCGGATCGGCGCGGTTGCGCAAGGGACGGCCGCCATACGCCAAAAAGCTGCGCCAGGTTAAAGTTAACGGCCTTTGTCATGAAGTAGCGCATAGGCGTCGGCGAATAGCGCCATGCCGGAAATGCCCGATTTGCGCCACTCCACTTAGGATTTTTCGACGCGTCGCAGCAGTCTGTGACCTTTTTGAAACATAAGGAAAGTTTCGTACATTGCCACATTGTGTTCGCCTTGTTGCTGACATAGCTTGCCGTCAGGTCTTTGGGGAGTTCACATCATGCACATTCGCAAGAATGGTGCGCGCTTACTTGCGCGCGCCGGTCGCACCAGCCTTCTGGCATCCGCAGCGGTCGCCGCTTTGGGCTTCGCGCCGCTGGCCCACGCCGTCGTGCCCAACGACAGCAAAACCCCGTCCGACATTATCGATGGCAGCGACGTCAACGGCGTCGGCATCATGTACCGCGCCGATGGTTTCGTCTGCACCGGTTCGCTGATCAACCCGCGGACGGTCATCTTTGCCGCCCACTGCGTCAACGACCTCGACACGCCGGACTATAGCACCGTCAACGGCGGCGTGCCGGTCGCCTTCGCCTTCCAGAACGACGCCCGTCCGGGCTTGATCGACTGGTTGAGCAACGGCTTTCAGACCAACACGTCACTCAGCGTCTATAACGTCAACAATATCGCCTATCATCCCGACTCGCTCGATCCGCCGGCCTTGAGCTTCCTCTATGGCGACGTGGCGATGGCGACGCTGGACACGCCCGCGTCGGACGTGCCGACCTGGACGATGCTCTTTTCCGCCCTGTCCGCGCCCTCGGCGATCAGCGAGACGTCGGGCACCGGCTATCATGTGACGATCACTGGCTATGGCCGCACCGGCAGCGGGACAACCGGGTCCAGCTCCGGCATCGACTTCCGTCGCAAGACGGCAGAAAATTTCTTGGGACTGCTCGGATCGCTCGATGACATCGACGCCTTCCTGTTCGGTGCGCCCGGCGGCTATACGCAAAATCTCTATCACACCGATTTCGACGATCCGGAGCGTGAAAATCCGTTCGACTTCAACCTGTTCAAGGATGATGCGCTCGCCAATGAGGGCAGCACCGCTGGCGGCGATTCGGGTGGCCCGCTGATTCTGGACCAGGCTTTCAACGAAAAGACGATCATCGGCGTCCTGTCGGGCGGCAGCCGCTATTTCCTCGAACAGCCGCAAAGCTCCTATGGCGGCTCGTCCTTCTACCAGCCCCTCTACCTGTTCTGGGACTGGATCGCGCAGAACAACCCCTATCGCTATGCCACGGCCAAGGCAGGCGACGGCTTGTGGAGCGATGCTAACCATTGGGTGACCGCGCTCGACCCCAATTATCGGGTGATCGACAGCAATGGTGCCTTGGTGAACGGCATTCCTACTTCGCCAGGCGCAGGCGCGTTCGGCCAGGACAGCACGCAGAAATTCGGTCAGATCTGCTACCAGCCCAATGATGGGCCGGACGATATCTGCTATGATGTCGGCGCCGACACGTTGATCGTCGATGGCGAACCCGTCATTGCGGAAACGACGGACGCGACCACCGGTTCGACCGTGGTCAGCAACAATAAGGGCAAGGTGGAGATTGCCGAGCGCACCCCCAACGCCGAAAACGCCAACCTGCTGACCGGCGCTATTCATGACGCGCAGGAAGGCGAAGTCAGCGCTGCGGTCCTGCCAACGCCGACGCTGGCCAATGGCCTGCCCGGTGCGACCAGCTTCGTGCCCAACAATATCGATCCGCTCGCGTCGCAAGGGGTGATCGGTCGCTATTATGACGTGACGCTCAGCGCCAATGGCAGGACGACGTTGAACACGGACGTCACCGTCGATCGCTTCACCATTTCCGGTGCGGGTGCTGCCCTCAATGTCACCAGCACCGGATCGTTGACCAGCCTGATGGACATTGCCCACCTCGCCGGTGTCGTGAATGTCGATGGCACGGTCGAAACGCCGGGCGACTATTTCCTGATGACCGGGCTGTTGTCCGGCAAGGGAACGCTCCGTGCGCCCTATTTCACCAATGTCCTCGGCATGATCGCGCCCGGCGGCGTCGGCACGATCGGCACGCTTAGCATCGAAGGCAATGCGCTGCTGTCATCGGGTAGCACGCTGCAGATCGATCTGGGTGCCAATGGCGTGTCGGACGTGCTGGCGGTGCGGGCGACGCAATTCGTCGAAGCCGATGGCAACGGCGAGGGCGAAATTCCCGATACCGGCAATGGTGGCGGCGATGGTGGCGGCAGCCAGAAACAGGCTTCGGCTGTATCGGCCATCACGGCAGCGCAGGCCGATGGCGATGCGTCGCTGCTCGCGGTCGGTGATCCCATCGACGGCATCGCCGCGGTCGGCGGGCGCGTCGTCTTCGGTGCAGCGAGCGGCGCCAAGATCCGCTATGGCAACAGCTATACCTTCCTGACCGCCGAAGGTGGCGTGGATGGCAGCTTTGCGACGCCGACCAACCTGTCGGCCGTGTTGAAGCCCGTGCTATTCTACGGCCCCAACAGCGTCAGCGTGCGGATCGACGCGGGCCTCTATGCCGATGTCGTCAACCGCGCTGCGCCGAACCAGACCAGCTTCGCCCAGCTGCTCGACCAGAACCGGCCGCTCTATGCCAACTATGCCAATCTCTATGGCGAGGCCGATCTGCTGAGTGTGGCCGGGGTCCAAGCGACCTTCGAGGCGATGGCACCGCGCACCGAGACGCTCAAGACGTCGATGTCCGAAGTGCTGAACGACAATATGGCGCGCTTCTATCGCGACCGCCTGACGAAGCTCGATGGCGGGGCGATGGGCGGCACGCTGACCATGACCGGCCAGCCGCTGCAACTGGCCGCAGCCAGCCTCAACAATATCGACCTGGGCATGGCGCAGGGCGGCAGCAACGATACGATGACGCGCGAAGGCGTGTTGCCCGATGACGTCAGCGCTTTCCTGGCGGGCGGCTATATCGACGGCGACAGCGCCCCGATGCGGACCGCCACGCCATTGGGCCGCGACCAGTTCGACGGCTGGTACATGGCAGCCGGCATCGAAAAGGCGTTCGGCGACACCGGCGTCATCGGCCTGGCTGCCTCGTTCAGCGAGTTGAAGGGCAATACGGGGGCCAATGACTCGGGCCGCGCCCGCCTCTATCAAGGCACCGTCTATGGGGCGTTCGACCTGGGCGGCCTGAAGCTGGATGCGGTCGGCAGCGCAGGCACGATGGCGACTCGCTCGCGTCGTTCCTTCGCGGTCGGCATCACCCCCTACACCCTCTATGGCAGCGACCAGGAACTGGCCCTGTCGGGTGAACTGGGTCTCAGCAAGGCACTCGGCAGCGATGCGTTCAGCATCGTGCCCCGCGCGGCGCTGCGTGGTGCCTATATCAGCTCTGGCAACCTGTCCGAATATGGCGGCGATGCCGCGCTGGTGATCAAGCGCCATGCGATCCGCAGCGCCCAGGGTCGCCTGGGCGCGACGGTCAAGGCGAATACGGGCGGGTTCAAACCCTATCTCACCGCCAATTATGTCCATGAGTTCAACGACCAGCCTGCCTTCTTCCTCGCCAATCTGGTCGGCGGGACCGGCAGCCTCGCGCCGTTCGCGCTGGGCGGATCGGACAAGAATTGGGGCGAAGTCGGCGGTGGCCTGACCATCCGCGCTGGCTCTGTGGACCTCAACCTGACCGCCGACACGACGGTCTGGCGCAAGGACATCAGCTATCAAAGCTATCGTGCGGGCGTGAAGATCCACTTCTGACCCCACCTTGCGCCAACGAAAAGGGGCCGCCCCACAGGGCGGCCCTTTTTTTGTGTCCGCAACTGCGCGGTTCAGAGCGGCAGCAGCGCCGCGACGATCGACCGTTCCTCGGCCCGCAACACGCCCCAGGCGCGCGCGGCGGCCCGGCTGTCCATCGCCTCCACGCCGATCCCCTTGGCCTCCAGATCGCGCACGAAGGCGCGTGGTGGCTGGCGCAGTCCCGCCCCTGTGCCGAGCAACAGGAATTCGGGACGCGGATCGCCGTCCAGCAGGTCGCCCAGCGCCGCCAGCGTCAGCGCGTCGACCGTCGGTGCATTGTCCCAGGCCATCGCCCGCACCGGGCTGAGCAGCAGGCCGTTCGGAAACAGATCATCGCGCACCCGGAAGCCGCGCCCGGCAAAACCGGTGACGATCGGCCCCTGCCCGCTATCGTCGCGGCGCAGTTCTATTCCGGTGCGTCGTTCCCCGCTCAGGGCTTGGCCCCGTCGTCGCGTGGTCCGACCCGCTCGGCCTGCGACGCCAGGTTAGCCTTGGCCGCCTTCTTCTCCGAAGACATAGGCGACAGGCCCAGCGAGATCAGCAGCGAGGACGAAACGTAAACAGACGAATAGGTGCCAACGATAATGCCGAGCATCATCGCCGCGGTGAAGCCGCGCAGCACGTGGCCGCCGAACAGCAGCAACGCGCCCAGCGCCAGCATGATCGTCACCGACGTCATCACCGTGCGCGGCAGCGTTTCGTTGACCGACAGGTCGATCAGCGCCTTCATGTCCATCTTGCGATATTTACGCATATTTTCGCGGATGCGGTCGTCGATCACCATCTTGTCGTTGATCGAATAGCCCACGATCGTCAGCACGGCGGCGACGATATTGAGGTCGAACTCCAACTGCGTCAGCGCGAAGAAACCCAGCGTCATGAGAACGTCGTGGACGATCGCGACGAAGGTCGAGACGCCGAACTGCCACTCGTAGCGGAACCAGCTGAACACCGCGATGCCCAGGATAGCCAGCACGACCGCCAATATGCCGTTCTGGATCAACTCGCCCGACACCTTGCCCGACACCGTATCGTAGCGGGAGAAGGTGACGCCGGGGAATTGCCCGGTCATCGCATTGCGGGTCTTTTCGACGACCGCATTGGCCGCACCCGCCCCGCCCTGTTCGGGCAAAGGCAGGCGGATCTGCACCGTCTTGGGATCGCCGAATTGCTGCAACGAGCTTTCGCCGACATTGAGCGAGGCGATGGTCGCGCGCACCTTGTCGGTTTCGACATTTTGCGGGAATTTCGCTTCGATCATCAGGCCGCCGACGAAATCGACGCCCATGTTGAGGCCCTTATAGGCCGTAGCGCCGACCGCCAGCACCGTCAGCAGGGCAGTGAGCGCGAACGCCCACTTCCGCATCGCGACGAAGCCGATATTCGTATTGTCGGGGACGAGCTTTAGAAGTTTCATGCGCTAAGACCTAATACCGTTCGGGCTGAGCGAAGTCGAAGCCCCTGTCTGAGCGGAGGCGAAGACACCTCGCTATGCTCGGTGGTGCCCTTCGACAAGCTCAGGGCGAACGGAAGGAGGGGTGTCACCTCGATCATATATGGATGTCCGTCGGCCGGGTGCGGCGCACCCAGTTGGCGACGATGACGCGGGTGAAGGTAACGGCGGTGAACACGCTGGTCGCGATGCCGATCAGCAGCACGATGGCGAAGCCCTTGACCGGCCCCGACCCCAGCGCCAGCATGATCCCACCCGCAATGGCATGGGTCACATTCGCCTCGAAAATGGTGCGGCTGGCTTCCTTATAGCCATGTTCGATTGCCTGGACGACATTGCGCCCACGCCGCCGCTCTTCGCGAATCCGTTCATAGATCAGCACATTGGCGTCGACCGCGGTGCCGATCGTCAGCACGAACCCGGCAATGCCCGGCAGCGTCAGCGTCGCCCCCAATATGCCCATCACACCCAGGATGACCGCGACGTTGATGGCGACCGCCAGATTGGCATACATGCCAAAGCGGCCATAGCTCAAGAACATGAAGATCGCGACCGCGACCACGGCGATGATCGATGCGATGAGGCCCGCGCGAATCGAATCCGCGCCCAAGCCCGGTCCGACCGTCCGTTCCTCAACCACCGCCAGCGCCACCGGCAGCTTGCCCGACCGCAGCGCGATCGCCAGCTGGTTGGCGCTTTCGACCGTGAAATTGCCGCTGATCTGCGCGCTGCCGCCCAGGATCGGTTCGTTGATATTGGGCGCCGACAGCACCTTGCCGTCGAGAATGATCGCGAACGGGCGATTGACGTTCTGCGACGTCACCTGCCCGAATTTGCGGCCACCCGAACTGTTGAAGCGGATGTTGACGATCGCCTGATTATTCTGGTCATAGCCTTGGGTCGCGTCGGTCAAATCCTCGCCCGACACCATTACCTGGCGCTTGACCGCGATCAGCGGCACGCCCGACGGATTGTCGAGATAGGGCAGGACTTCGCTGCCCACCGGCGCGCGACCCTGCGCCACTTCGGACGGGTTGGCGGTCGTATCGACCAGCTTGAATTCCAGCTTGGCGGTCTGGCCCAGCAGATCCTTGAGCGCCTTGGGATCCTGCAGCCCCGGCACCTGCACGACGATGCGATTGCTGCCCTGCTGCTGGATCGTGGGTTCGCGCGTGCCCATTTCGTCGATGCGCTTGCGGATCACCTCGGTCGCGACTTCCATCGCGCTCTTGACCGCATTGTCGATACCCGCATTGGTCGGCGTGATCGTCACGGTCTGGCTGTTCACCACCGCCACGTCGAAATCGCGCTGGCCGGTCAGCCCCGCACCCTGCGTCAGCGGGCGGATGCGCTCGACGGCGGCATCAACCTGCGCGGGATCGCGCACCATGAAGCTCAGCTTCCCGTCGCGGCTGGAGATATCGCCGATCGCGATGCGCGGGTCTGCCCGGCGCAGTTCGGTGCGAACCTGCTCCTCCATATTGACCAGCCGCTGCTTGGCGACATCCTGGGTCGACGCTTCGAGCAGCAAGTGACTGCCGCCCGACAGGTCGAGGCCAAGATTGACCCGCGTCTGCATGAAGCCGGGCAGCCGGGCCACGGCGGAATCGGGCAGGAAGCTCGGCACCGCGCACAGCACGCCGATCAACAAGGGCAGGATGATCGCGATCACCGCCGCACGCGAGAAATTGAGCATCGTTGGGGTCAGTCGTTCGCGGGCTTGGCAGTGGTCGGGTCGATCACGTCGGTCAGGGTCGACTTGACCGCCTTGACCTTCATGTTCGGTGCCAGTTCGACATCGGCATAGATGTCATCGACGCGCACGACCTTGCCGATCAAGCCGCCGCCGGTGACGACCTGGTCGCCCTTCTTCACCGCGTCGATCTTGGCCTTATGCTCTTTCATCTTCTTTTGCTGCGGACGGATCAGCAGGAAATAGAAGACCACGAAGATCAGGACCAGCGGGGCCATCTGCACCAGGATTCCGGCGCCGGAGGCTTCCCCGCCAGCGGTCTGGGCAAAGGCTGTCGATATGAACATGGGTGGGACTTTCGTCTTGGTGTCTGTCGGCCGCGCACCGCATGGCAGCGCCCGCCTATCAAGGCCGGGCGGCTACCACAGATGCAAGGGCGGAGGCAATATGATTAGGGAATCGTACATGGGGCGCGAAAGCCCGCATCGAAACCCTTGCAACTTCCCAAAACCCCTTCTAAAGCGCGCCCTCCGGTCGGGACGTAGCGCAGCCTGGTAGCGCATCACACTGGGGGTGTGGGGGTCGGAGGTTCGAATCCTCTCGTCCCGACCAAGATTTTCGGAAAGTGCGGCCGTCCGGGGGACGGACGCCCGAAAATCTCCCAAGCGCAAGCGCGGGAGGCGATATTCAGCACTGGTAGTGAATGGCATGGGCGGCGAAGGCTGCTTGATTTGCCTACGCGCGCGCCGTGTTGGGGGCGGAGTAACAACTGCTTGTGACATACAGGGAAGGGCGGCCCTTTTGAACCGCCCTTCCGTTAGTCGCTGCATTGGTTTGATCGTCGATACCGACTACTATGAACGGGTTCCAGCATCTGGCTGTTTTGTTCCGATTACCGCTTGCTGGCCTTTGTTAAGAATAAGCCGGGTCTTGTCGCACCTCCGCTAAATCAGATTACTTATGCTTGGTCGGATCGACCAGCTTGTAACCCATGCCGGGCTTCGGCGTCGGTGGCAGCGGTTCGCCCCGCGTCACAGTCCGCTCTGCGCCAGTGTCTCCGCCGCGAGGGCCGAAGATGCCGTACTGGCCCGAACGGGGCGCAGACTGACCAGGCTTCATCGTCTTGCTCATGATTTTCTCCTTTCTACCGCCATCTTCCACAAGATGTTGTGGTGTTAATGTGCTGGTAACTACATCATGAACGAACCCGCGATTCGCACAATAGGAAAATGACAGAGAACGAATAAAATACATTTGAATAACGTATCATGATCGCTCGCCAGCGATCCGCGCCATCTTTGATCGGCGGCTGTGCAACGAGAGGGAGGCAGAGGAAATCAAGTTGCCGCTTCGTATGTTCGAAAAGGGACGGCGCGTCTAATGAGTAACCAAGCCCACTCCATCGCCGTTCGGGCTGAGCTTGTCGAAGCCCAACTTTTACAAGGAGAGTGTGGCCCTTCGACAGGCTCAGGGCGAACGGAACAAGGTTCATCCTTACCCATCACCCCTTGCCCCCACCCCTTCCCCCGGCTAAGTTCCCTTTTCGTTCTGCAAAGGGAAATTTATGGACAGCCTTTCCGCCCTCCTGATTCTGGTCGCGTTGCTTGTCGGGCTGGCGGCGGGGTGGCTGTTGCGTGGGCGGATGCTGGCACCGTTGGTGGCGGAGAAGACGGACTTGGCCGCGCGGCTGGAAGTCGCCAGCACGCAGCGTAATGGCGCGATCGCCGAATTGGCGGTGGAGCAGGAGCGGGTGGCGCAGGCCCATGCGCAGATCGCCCGGCTCGACGCCGCGCAGGTCGCGTCGGCGCAGCGGATCGACGCGATCCAGGCCAGCGCGCAGCAGCGGTTCGAGGCAGCGCAGGCCGAGCGCGAGGCGGCGCTCCGCGAACTGGCCGCGCTCCAGTCCGACACGCAGGCGCGCGCCGAAGCCTTCGAGGCGCAGATCGCCGCGCTAAAGGATGCCAAGGAACAGCTTTCCGCCCAGTTCAGCGAGATTGGCGGCAAGCTGCTGGGCGAGGCGCAAAAGACTTTCCTCGACCGCGCCGACCAACGTTTCGCGCAGGCGAACGAAAAGAGCGAAGCGCAATTGAAGACCTTGCTCTCGCCCGTCGAAACCACGCTCAAACGCTATGAGGAGGGATTACAGCGCGTCGAAAAGGACCGCGTCGGCAGCTATGCCGAACTGCGCGAAGCGGTGCAGCAGGTGCATGTCGGCCAGGGGCAGGTGCGCGAAGAGACCGCCAAGCTGGTCAACGCGCTGCGTGCCGCGCCCAAGACGCGTGGTCGCTGGGGCGAACAGCAGTTCAAGAATCTGATCGAGGCAGCCGGCCTGTCCGCCCATGTCGATTTCAGCGAGGAAGTATCGGTTACGGTCGAAGATGGCCGGTTGCGCCCCGACTTCATCATCAACCTGCCCGGCGATCAGCAGATGGTGGTCGACGTCAAATGCTCGCTCGTCGCCTATCTGAACGCCGTCGATCAGATCGATTCGGCGCTGCGCGACGCCCATATGGCCGACCATGCCCGCGCGATGCGGACCCATGCCGACGCGCTGGGGCGCAAGGCCTATTGGGAACAGTTCGACAAAGCGCCCGACTTCGTCATCATGTATGTGCCGGGCGACAATTTCGTCACCGCCGCGCTCGAAGCGGACATGGACTTGTGGGAGCGCGCCGCGCGCAATCGCGTCATCATCTGCGGTCCTTCCACCTTCCTGCCGCTCGCTCGCACACTTGCCAGCCAGTGGCGGCAAGCGAAATTGCAGGATCAGGCGCGCGAAGTCGCCGAACTGGGCAAGCAGCTTTATGAACGCCTCGCCGCCGCCGCCGGATCGCTCAAGAAATTGGGCAATCGGCTCCATGGTGCGGTCGGGGATTACAACGCCTTCGTCGGCAGTTTCGAGGGCCGGGTGTTGGTGACCGGGCGTAAGCTGCGCGATCTCAATATCGAGACCGGCGGCAAGGAATTGGACGAGCTTGGCCCGGTCGAGGCGCTGGTCCGCGAGCCCGCATCGCCCGAAGCCCTGCGCGCCCTGCCCGACGCAGCGGAATAGCGCCACGGAACCAACCACCCTCCGCCTGCGTCTCTTTCATGAAGCCTTGAAAATCAAAGCCGTAAGGGTTGAGAGACAAGGGTCGGAGACTATCCATGTGGAAGCGATTGATCTTTAGGCGTGCGCCGCCGTCGCGCGCGGTGCCTGTCGAACCGGACATGCCACGTCGGCCGAGACAGGTTGCGGCCGACCACCCTTTTGCCGACCTTATCGCCAAACTGGATCGCATCCCCTATCCCATGCCGCATAAGGCGGCGCTCAGCCGCTAAAGCGCGCTGCCCGTCTCTTGCCCCCCTGCTTCTCCGCTGGCATGGCAAGAGCCATGACAAAGATCGGCCTGCTGGGCGGCTCCTTCAATCCTGCCCATGGCGGCCATCGCGCCATATCGCTGTTCGCGGCCAAGGCGCTTAGCCTGGACGAAGTCTGGTGGCTCGTTTCGCCTGGCAATCCCCTCAAGCCGCGCGCGGGTATGGCCCCCCTCCCCGCCCGGCTGGCCCACGCCCAGCAAATCGCCCGCCGCGCACCGATTCGCGCGACCGCGATCGAGGCGCAGCTTGGCACCCGCTACACCATCGACACGCTCCGCGCCGTCACCCGCCACTACCCCAAAAACCGCTTCATCTGGCTGATGGGAGCCGATAATCTGGCGCAATTTGGCGATTGGCGCGACTGGCGCGGCATCGCCCGGCAAATGCCCATTGCCGTGATCGCCCGTCCAGGCTATGATAGCGCTGCCTATGGCTCTGCGGCCATGAGCTGGCTGCGGCGCTTCGTCCGGTCCCCGCGCCAGAGTGCAGACTGGACGAATTGGAGACCACCGGCGCTCGTGCTTTTGCGCTTTCGCCCTGATCCAAGATCGGCGACCCTGCTTCGGCAGGCGGACCCCCTCTGGCATCGCGAATATGAAACATCGTGTGCGCGAGATCCGCTCACGCGCCGGTTAGTGATCTAGAATGGAGCCTTTTTGACCAGACCCCACCCCGCCAACGACACGGCCGCATCGGCCGATAGCGTGGCCGCCCTGCACGCCCTCGTCATGCAGTCGCTCGACGACGACCAGGCGCAGGAAACCATCTCCATCCCCCTGGAAGGCAAGAGCAGCATCGCCGATTATATGGTGATCGCGAGCGGCCGTTCGTCGCGTCAGGTCGCGGCGATCGCCCAGCATCTCGCCGAACGGATCAAGAAGGAAACCGGCCGTTCGGCACGGGTCGAAGGGCTGCCGGTCGCCGACTGGGTGCTGATCGACGCGGGCGACGTGATCGTCCATCTCTTCAAGCCCGAAGTGCGCAGCTTCTACAATCTGGAACGCATGTGGGGCTTTGTCGATGCACCGGTTGCAGGGACAGCCTGAACCCTTCGACAGTCGGGCGATGACGGGCTAGGAGGAGCGCCATGCTCCTCCACATCATCGCGCGCGGGAAAATAGGGCGATCGCCCGAAGCCGATCTGGTCGACCGCTATGCCAAGCGGTTGACCATGCCGCACAAGATCACCGAAATGCCCGACCGGGGCGGCAAGCTGCCGCCGGCCGCGCCCGGCACTGTAACGGTGATGCTCGATGAAAAAGGGCGACACCTTGGCTCGATGGAATTCGCCCGGCGGCTGGAAGGCTGGCGCGACGCGGGCACCCGCGAATGCCGCTTCCTGATCGGCGCGGCGGATGGATTCGACGACGCCGACCGGGCCAATGCCGACCTGCTGATCGCCTTTGGCGCGATGACCTGGCCGCATATGATGGCCCGCGCGATGCTGGCCGAACAATTGTGGCGCGCCTGCTCCATCCTTGCCAACCACCCCTATCATCGCGAAGGATAGGGGCGTGAAACGGGGGGCGATCATCACCGGCGGGCTGCTCGCCCTTGTGGCGCTGGCCGCCACGCGCCTGCCCGCCACCGATAACGCCGCGATCATCCTGCCCGGCACCGCAGGCACCACACTGGCGCAGGAACAGGCCGCACTCAAAGCCGCCCGCCGCCAGTCGGACGAAGCGCGCGATCGCTCAGCCCGGCTGGAGCAACAGGCCAGCGCGGCGCGCGACGACGCCGAGCAGGCGCGCCGTCGCGCCGCCGCCACCGCCGCGCGCATCCAGCAGGCCGAAGCCGATATTCAAGCGGCGCAGGCCCGCATCGCCATCATCGCGCGGATGCAGCGAGCCCAGGCGGCGCGACTGGCGGCTCGGCAGGAGCCGGTGGTGCGCCTGACCGCCGCGCTGCAGATGATGGCCCGCCGCCCGCTGGCGCTGGCGCTGGTGCAGCCCGGATCGGTGACCGACGCGGTCCATATGCGCGCAGTGCTGGGGCAGATCTTGCCGGTCATCCAGCAACGCACAGCCGGGCTGCGCGCGGAGCTCGCCCGCAGCCGTGCGTTGCGCGCGACCGCGCAGCAGGCCGCCGGTGCGCTGACTCAGGCGCAGGCCGACCGCCGCGAACGCCAGGCGGCACTCGCCGCGCTGGAGGCACAAAAGCGCGTCGCCGCGCGCGACTATCGCGCCAATGCCGGGCTTGAAAGCGAACGCGCGCTGGCGCTGGGCGAACGGGCGCGCGACATTGTCGACCTGATGGACCGGCTGGAGGATGCGGGCGACCTGCGCGAACGGCTCGCCGCCCTTCCTGGCCCGCTGCTCCGCCCCGCCCGGCCGGATCAAACCGGCGCGCCCGCACCCGAAACAGTCCGCGCAGCAGGTGGACCTCCGCCCTACCG
This sequence comes from Sphingobium sp. RAC03, assembly GCF_001713415.1. Lineage (GTDB taxonomy): Bacteria > Pseudomonadota > Alphaproteobacteria > Sphingomonadales > Sphingomonadaceae > Sphingobium. The sequence continues at coordinate 1,348,512 of NZ_CP016456.1, forward strand.
CCTGCCCGTCATCGGCCAACTCGTTACCGGTATGGGAGAAGTGAATGACGGCGGCGTGCGATCACGCGGCCTCAGCCTGGTAACGCAACCCGGCGCCCAGACCGTCGCGCCGACCGCAGGCCGCATCGCCTTTGCCGGCCCCTATCGCGGCTATGGCCAGATCTTGATCATCGACCATGGCCAGGGCTGGACTACCCTGATCACCGGCCTCCACCGCGTCACCGCACAGGTCGGCGATACGGTGCGTCAGGGCGATCCCGTCGGCATCACCGGCCAGGGCCGCCCGACGGTTACGATCGAATTACGCCGCAATGGCCGTCCCGTGGACATCGTGCCGCTGGTGGGATTGGGGTGAGGCATTGATATGCGCATCATTTGATGACATATGTCGTGTTTGAGGAGTAAGATCATGCGCACGACATTGGCTCTTGATGACGATCTGGTTGCTGAAGCACAGGAACTGACCGGCTTGAAGGAAAAATCTGCCCTCGTTCGCGAAGCGCTCAAAGCCCTAGTGCAGCGGGAAGCTGCACGTCGCCTGGCATTACTCGGCGGCTCGGAACCCGATTTCGAGTTGCCGCCGCGGAGGCGATCAGTTCCGGTATGATATTGGTCGATAGTTCGGTCTGGATGGATCATCTACGCATATCAAACCCATGGCTGGCGGCTGGTTTGAACGCTGGAAGAATATTGGGCCATCCGTTTGTCATCGGCGAGATCGCGCTGGGCAGTCTGACAAACAGGCAGGGTGTGTTGCGTATGTTGCACAAATTGCCCGAAGCCGAGCTGGCACAACATCGCGAAGTCGATGCCTTGATCGAACAAGTGCCGCTGTTCAACCGAGGTATAGGGTATGTCGATACGCACATTCTGGCGTCTGTGCGGCTTACCGCTGGATCATTCCTATGGACACGCGACCGACGACTGCACAGTATCGCTTCGGAAATGGGCCTGGCCTGGACGCCACCTCATCCCCATTAACCCGACGCTCATCGATACTGCGCAACATTGGTCGAAGCGCGCTTTTGCGTCGGAACGCGAATCGGCTTATGACGGGACGATGATGCCGGAATCAAGGATGCCCATGAAATCGACCTTCCTCCATGGCGCGCTTGCGCTTGGGGCGCTTGCGCTCATTCCTGCCGCCACCGCGACCTTCGCGGCGGGGGAAGCATCGAGCTATAAAGCGCTCGATGAATTCATGGACGTGTTCCAGAAGGTCCGCAGCGACTATGTCGAAAAGGTCGACGACGAAAAGCTGATCAAGGGCGCGATCGACGGGATGCTGGCCAGCCTCGATCCGCACAGCAGCTTCCTCGACGCGCGCGATTTCCACAATCTACGCACCCAGACGGAAGGCAGCTATGGCGGCCTCGGCTTGTCGGTCACGCAGGAAGATGGCGCGGTCAAGGTCATCGCACCGACACAGGACACCCCGGCCTGGCGCGCGGGGATCAAGGCGGGCGACTATATCACCCATATCGACGGCCAGCTCATCTATGGCGGAACGCTCGACGAAGCGGTCGACAAGATGCGTGGTGCGCCGGGCACCGCGCTCAAGCTGACCATCGTGCGCGCGGGCCGCGACAAGCCGATCGACCTGACGCTGACGCGCGAGATCATTCAGTTGAAGCCCGTCAAATGGGAAGTGAAGAATAATATCGGCGTCATCAACATCGTCAGCTTCTCGGCCAATACCGGGGCCGACGTGCGCCAGGCGATCCGCAGCATCGACAAATCGCTGGGTCACAAGCCCACCGGCTATGTCCTCGACATGCGCTCCAATCCGGGCGGATTGCTGGACGAAGCGGTGACCGTCAGCGACATCTTCCTGGAACGCGGCGAAATCGTGTCGCAGCGCGGCCGGGCCAAGGGCGATGTCGAACGCTATTATGCCAAGCCCGGTGACGACGCCAAGGGCTTGCCGGTGATCGTGTTGGTGGACGCAGGCTCGGCCTCCGCCTCCGAAATCGTCGCGGGCGCCTTGCAGGACCAGCATCGCGGCCTGGTGATGGGCGAACGCAGCTTCGGCAAGGGCAGCGTGCAGACAATGCTGCCGCTCAGCAACACCAGCGCGCTCAAACTGACCACGGCGCGCTATTATACGCCTTCGGGTCGCAGCGTGCAGGAAGGGGGCATTCAGCCTGACATCCGCGTGCCGCAATTGTCCGACCCCGATTACAAGAACCGGCCCAAATATCGCGAAAGCGACCTGCGCCGTCATCTGATCAACGAGATCAAGACCGACGATAAGGCGCTGGAAGAAGATGCGAAGGATGATCCGCGCTTCACCATGACGGCCGAGGAGCTGAAAAAGCAGGGCATCGAGGATTTCCAACTCGACTATGCGCTCAAAACGATCGCGCGCCTTGCCAGCACGCCAGGCGCGACCATCGCGCAGGCGCAGGGCGCGGCGCGCAAGCCGGGGGCGAAGTAGCGCGCGCCTGGCTGGGCGATGCCTGTCCCGCAAGTTCAGCATGACGAAAGGTGCGGGTGTGTCTAAGTGGGGGTGATGAGCAGACTCCCCCTTGCCCGCGCCCTCGCGCTGTTGCTGCCCGTCGCCCTGTTGGGCGGCGCCTACGCCTCCCAATATATGGGCGGTCTGCACCCCTGCGAAATGTGCTGGTGGCAGCGTTATCCCCATATGGCCGCGATCCCGCTCGCCTTGCTGGCCTTTGCGACGAAGGCAACGCCGCGGACCAGCGCTGCCTTCACGGCACTGGCCGCCATTGCCATCGCGATCAGCGGCGGCATCGGCCTGTTTCATGCCGGGGTCGAATATGGCTGGTGGGAGGGTCTGACCGCCTGCTCCACGACCCCGACCGGCGGCAGTGCGTCGGACATATTGACCCAGATCATGGCGACGCCGATCACCCGCTGCGACGTTGCGCCATGGAGCCTCCTGGGCATCTCGCTCGCAGGCTATAATGGCCTCTTGTCGCTGGGTGGCGCGGTCGCCATCTTGGCACTGCTAAGCAAGAAGGGACGTCACGCATGAGCGGATCGAACGACTTTCCCCGTCCCGGCCAGCGTTTGCCCGATGGCGCGCGCGACTCCATGCTGCGCGTCGATCAGGCCGGGGAATATGGCGCGACCCGCATCTATGCCGGGCAGTTGGCGGTGATGGGCGACCGCCACCCCTATGCCCGCATTATCGCTGGCATGGCGGCACAGGAGGAACGGCATCGCGCGACGTTCGACGCCATGATCGCCCGGCGCGGCGTGCGCCCCACGGCGCTGTCGCCAATCTGGAATGTCGCTGGCTTCGCGCTGGGCGCGGTCACCGCCGCGATCGGTCCAAAGGCCGCCATGGCCTGTACCGCGGCCATCGAAACCGAGATCGACCGCCATTATGCCGAGCAGTTGGAGCAGATCGGCACCGATGATGCGGAACTCTCCGAGGCCATCGCGGATTTCCAGGCAGAGGAAGTCGAGCATCGTGACGCCGCGCTGGCGCATGGCGCGGAACAGGCACCGGCCTACCCCCTGTTATCCGGCGCGATCCGTCTGGGATGCCGGGCCGCCATCGCGCTTTCGAAGCGCATCTGAAAAGGACGGACGAATGACCAAGACCCCGATGATCGCAGCCCTGGCGCTGCTGGCCGCCGCCGTCCCCGCCATGGCGCAACAGCCGACCGCGCCAACCGCCGTAACCGACCCGAACAATGAGAAGGTCAATATCGTCATCGTCTATGGCGAGGATGCTTGCCCGCCCAGTCAGGGCGACGAAATCGTTGTCTGCGCGCGCAAGGGCGAGGCCGAACGCTATCGCATCCCCGAACCGCTGCGCGGCGACCCCAACAAGCCGAGCAATCAGGCCTGGGGCGAACGGGTACGCTCGATGGAATATGTCGGACGGTCGGGCACGGAAAGCTGCTCGCCATCGGGCGGCGGCGGGGCGACCGGGTGTTTTGCCCAACTCGCCCGGCTCGCCAAGGCCGAGCGTCAGGCGCTCGACAATGCCAGCTGGAAGGATCTGGTCGAGGCCGAACGCGCCAAGCGCCTGTCAACGATCGATGCGGACAGCGAAGCGATCGAGGCACGGGTGAAGGCCGAGGAAAAGGCCGCACAGCAACAGTCCAATAGTCCGACGCAACCCTGACGGTTTTACGCATCGGTCGTCGTCTCAAAACCGACCAGCCGGGGATTTGGGCACCCCCGGTTCCTACAGGGGTATGAAGGAATATGATCCCATGCGACATCATGTCGTTCTTCCCCTGGTCGGCCTGCTGCTGACCCCGCTGCTATCTTCCCCGGCCTTCGCCCAAGCGGAACCGCCACCGGAACGCACCATCAACCTTCTCGTCTATGGCGATGATCCCTGTCCGCAGGGCGAAGGCGATGAAATCGTGGTGTGCGCGCGCAGGCCGGAGGCGGAGCGCTATCGCATTCCCAAGAAGCTGCGCGAAAAGCCCGCCGTGTCGGGCGGCCCCGGCTGGGGCAGTCAGGTCGCCACCATGGAAAGCGTCCAGCGGCAGAATCTCCCGAACAGCTGTTCGGTGAACGGGACCAATGGCGCCACCGGCTGCACCGCCAAGATGCTGGAACAATGGTTTGCCGAACGGCGGATGCAGCAAAGCCGTGGCGAACCCTGAGCGTCTTGCACAAATTGCGTCCTTGACCTAAGCACGACCCGTCATCTGGGGAGTAGCCAGCCGTTCCGCACTACGGAGCGGGCCTTATGTCAACATATTTGGCCGAGAGGTCATGGCATGAGGGACGCGGGTATGTCCGCGTAAGGCGAGACCAATGGCATCGACGTTCCATGCCCGGCCGGGCGGGGAGCGCCGGTGGCATTGCGTCATTCACCTCCGCCCGGCCCCGGACATGCCTGATGGAAGCTCTGCTCACCTCCTCCGCCCTCGTTGCGCTCGCCGAAATGGGCGACAAGACGCAATTGCTCGCCATGTTGCTCGCTACCCGTTTTCGAAAGCCGGTGCCGATCATCCTCGGCATCCTGTTCGCGACGCTGGCCAATCACTTCCTCGCCGCGCTGCTTGGCCATTCGATCGCTGGCATATTGACGCAAGGCTGGTTCCGCTATGCGGTCGCGATAAGCTTCATCGCCATGGCCGCCTGGACATTGGTGCCGGACAAGATCGACGAAGATGCGCCGCTCAAGGCACCATCGGGCGCAGGCGTGTTCATGACCACGCTGATCGCCTTCTTCCTGGTCGAGATGGGCGACAAGACGCAGGTGGCGACGATCGCGCTCGGCGCACGGTTCGACAATCTGCTCGCGGTGACGATGGGCACGACGCTCGGCATGATGGTCGCCAATGTTCCGGCCGTATTGTTCGGCGAAGCGCTGGCGAAGAAAGTCCCGATGCGCGCGTTGCAGGTCGGCGCCGCGTTGCTGTTCCTGATCCTCGGCCTGTGGATGATCGTGGATCTTCAGGGCTGGATCGGGTGAGGCGTTCATTTGGGAATGCGCCTTCGCGCATTCTTCCGCTTCGAAATGCGCCCTTTTGCGCATTTCCAAACACGCGCTAAGCGGTTGTCAGCGCCGCGCGGCTGAGGCAAGGGAAATGCCAGCATATTCCTTTTCGAACGGACGTGGGACAGGTGATGAAAGACAGTCTGGTAACGGTGTTCGGCGGCGGCGGCTTTGTCGGTCGCCAGGTGGCACAGGCGCTGCTGGCGCGCGGCGCGCGGGTGCGGATCGCACAGCGCGATCCCTCGACAGCGCTGCGGGTCAAACCGCTGGGAGGCCTTGGGCAAGTCCAGTTCATCGCCGCCGACATCCGCAATCCCGCCAGCGTGGCGCGCGCTATCGCGGGCAGTGATGTCGTCATCAACCTGGTCGGCATATTGAAGGGCGACTTCGACGCCTTCCACCACCGCGGCGCGGCCAATGTGGCCAAGGCCGCGGCGGACGCTGGCGTCACCGCGCTCGTGCATATGTCGGCGATCGGCGCGGACTCGGAAAGCCCGTCCGCCTATGGCCGATCCAAGGCGGCGGGCGAAGCGGCGGTCAAGGCGGCCTTCCCGACCGCGACCATCATCCGCCCGTCGATCATCTTCGGCGCGGAAGACCAGTTCCTCAACCGCTTTGCCGAGATCATCGGCATGCTGCCGGTCATCCCGGTGATCGGCGCAGCGACGAAGTTCCAGCCGGTCTATGTTGCCGATGTCGCCCACGCCATCGCCAATGCGGCGGAGCAGCCCGGCGTCCATGGTGGTCAGACCTATGAGCTGGGCGGCCCGCAGGTCCGAAGCATGCGCGAGATCAACCAGTGGATCGCCAAGGCGGTCGGCCGGGAGAAGGCGCTGGTGGAGGTGCCAAACGGCGTCGCCAAAATGCTGGCGATGTTGCCGGGCGGCCCGATCACCGGCGATCAACTGGCGATGCTCGGCCGTGACAATGTCGTCGCAGAGGGTGCCAAGGGACTCGACGCGCTCGGCGTCGTCGCCACGCCGATGGACGGCGTCGCCGACAAGTGGATGGTCCGCTACCGCAAACATGGCCGCTTCGCCGGTCGCGCCAGCGCCTGAACCCACAAAATCCTCCCCTGCAAGGGGAGGTGGCAGGGCGAAGCCCTGACGGAGGGGTGTCGTCCATCGATAGCGCGACACCGCTCCACCGCCGCTTCGCGGCGGTCCCCCTCCCCTTGCAGGGAAGGATCAAACAGGAGCCTGCCTACCCATGGACCTGCATTATCTGACCGTCATCCTTCTCGGCATCGTCGAGGGGCTGACCGAGTTTCTGCCGGTGTCCTCCACCGGGCATCTCATCCTCGCCAGCGAATTGCTCGGCTATGACTCCGCGACCTGGGCGATGTTCAACGTCGTGATCCAGCTGGGTGCGATCCTGGCGGTAGTGGTGCTCTATTGGCGCACCTTCTGGGCGGTGGGCATAGGACTGCTGCGGCGGGAGCCGGTAAGCTGGCGCTTTCTGCGCAATCTGCTGATCGCCTTCATCCCCTCGGCCATTATCGGCCTGGCGCTGCATGACTATATCGAGATCATGCTGGGCGCGCCGCAGGTCGTCGCTTGGGCGTTGATCGTCGGCGGCATCGCCATCCTGTTGATCGAGCGCGCGGTCAAAGACCAGCGTTTTCACGGCATCGCCGATATTCCCATGGTGCGCGTGCTGGCGATCGGCTTCATCCAGTGCCTGGCCATGGTGCCCGGCGTCAGCCGGTCGGGCGCGACGATCATGGGCGCGCTGATGCTGGGCGTGGAGCGGCGCACGGCGGCCGAGTTCAGCTTCTTCCTCGCCATCCCGACGATGCTGGGCGCAACCGCGCTGGAACTGATCAAGAAAGGCGACCGGATCACCAGCGCCTCGGTGGGCTGGGACAGTATCGCGCTGGGCTTTGTCGTCTCGTTTATCGTTGCGCTGCTGGTCATTCGCTGGTTCGTGGGACTGGTGTCGAAACATGGCTTCGCCCCCTTCGCCTGGTATCGAATCATCGCGGGAATCGCGGCCCTGATCTGGCTGGGCACAAGATAGGGCCGAAACGGTCTATTTACCACGCGTTTTGTTGCGATCATTTCGCAATTAACCTAGCTAACTGCGATTTTATAGTCAGCATTGCTGTCCTAAATGCCAGAATCCGCGTGACTCCGCGGGTTTTTATGCTATGCGCGCCGCTGAAACTTTAGTCAGGGGCGAGCGATGGCCGACAATCCGATGCTGAAATTCGTGGGCAAGGGACAAGCCTACCCGGAAAAGCGCGCAGCCGATGACCGCGCCGATGATTTTCTGGAAATCAGCCGCAGCTTCATTCTCGACAAGGCGGAGGAGCAGGCATCGCGCTGCTCGCAATGCGGCGTGCCCTATTGCTCGACCCATTGCCCGCTGCACAACCACATCCCCGACTGGCTGCGCCTGACCGCCGAAGGCCGCCTGCGCGAAGCCTATGAACTGTCTAACCTGACCAGCACCATGCCCGAAATCTGCGGCCGCATCTGCCCGCAGGATCGCCTGTGCGAAGGCAATTGCGTCATCGAATTTTCCGGCCATGGCGCCGTTACCATCGGCTCGGTCGAAAAATACATCACCGACACCGCCTGGAAGGAAGGCTGGGTCGAACCCTTGGTCGCGGGCAAGCCCACCGGCCAGTCGATCGGCGTGATCGGCGCTGGGCCTGCGGGTCTCACCACGGCGGAATATCTGCGCGCGGCGGGGCATGAGGTGCATGTCTATGACCGGCATGATCGCGCCGGCGGGCTGCTGACCTATGGCATCCCCGGCTTCAAGCTGGAAAAGGACATCGTCATGCGCCGCGTCCAGCGCTTGAAGGATGGCGGCATCGTCTTCCAAGAAAATTTCGAGGTCGGCCGCGACGCGACGCTCGAAACCCTGCGCGAGAAGCATGACGCGATCCTGATCGCGACCGGCGTCTACAAGCCGCGCGACATCCGCGCGCCGGGCGTAGGCGCGCCGGGCGTGGTCAAGGCGCTCGATTATCTCACCGCCTCCAACAAGGCCGGGTTCGGCGACGCTGTGCCCGAACATGAAGACGGGACGCTGCTGGCGACGGGCAAAAATGTCGTCGTCATCGGCGGCGGCGACACCGCGATGGACTGCGTCCGCACCGCGATCCGCCAGGGCGCCAAGTCGGTGAAATGCCTCTATCGCCGCGATCGCGACAATATGCCAGGGTCACAGCGCGAAGTCGCCAATGCCGAGGAAGAAGGCGTCGAATTCGTCTGGCTGACCGCGCCGATCGCATTCGAAGGCACCGATCATGTCACCGGCGTAAAGGTCACCAAGATGCGCCTGGGTGCCCCCGACGCCTCCGGCCGCCGCGCCCCCGAACCCGATCCCGGCAGCGAACATACGTTAGAGGCCGATCTGGTCATCAAGGCACTGGGCTATGACCCCGAAGAACTGCCCAAGCTGTTCGGCGCGGACGACCTGTCGGTCACCCGCTGGGGCACGCTGCGCGTCGATCACAAGACGATGATGACCAGCGTGGATGGCGTGTTTGCAGCCGGCGACATCGTGCGCGGCGCAAGCCTGGTAGTGTGGGCGATCCGCGATGGGCGCGATGTGACTGAGCATATGCACAAATATCTCAAGGCCAAGGCCAAGACCAGCGAAAGCGTCGCGGCCTAAGCGCCCTCATTCCACCCCAGCCCGTTCGGTTCGAGCTTGTCGAGAACGAGGCGCAGGGGTTCTCGACAAGCTCGAACCGAACGGAAAAATAGGATGGCGATCATGACTGACACTCCCTTCATGGCAAGCCCCGAAGAACGCGCGCGGATCGCCGCCGAGGGCATGTATCATCCCGACCTGGAAGGCGACGCCTGTGGCGTCGGCCTCGTCGCCGCCACTGATGGCCGTCCCAGCCGCCGCGTGGTCGCCTCCGCGATCGATGCGCTGAAAGCCGTGTGGCATCGGGGCGCGGTCGATGCCGATGGCAAAACCGGCGATGGCGCGGGCATCCATGTCGATCTGCCGGTGCGCTTCTTTGACGATGCTATTGCCGACTCCGGCCACAAGCCGCTGCCCAATCGCCTCGCCGTCGGCATGATCTTCCTGCCGCGTACGGACCTGTCCGCCCAGGAAACCTGCCGCACCATCGTCGAGAGCGAGATCATCGACGCGGGTTACACCATCTATGGCTGGCGCCAGGTGCCGGTGGACGTGTCGGTCATCGGCGAAAAGGCGCAGCGCACGCGCCCCGAAATCGAGCAGATCATGATCGCCGGGCCGATGCCCGAAGAGCGCGACCAGGCCGAGTTCGAGAAGGATCTCTACCTCATCCGCCGCCGGATCGAGAAGCAGGTGATCGCGGCGCAGATCAACGACTTCTACGTCTGTTCGCTGTCGTGCCGCTCGATCATCTACAAGGGGCTGTTCCTCGCGGAATCGCTGTCAGTCTTCTATCCCGACCTGCAGGATGAGCGGTTCGAAAGCCGCGTCGCCATCTTCCATCAGCGCTATTCGACCAACACGTTCCCGCAATGGTGGCTGGCCCAGCCGTTCCGCACGCTTGCCCATAATGGCGAGATCAACACGATCCGCGGCAACAAGAATTGGATGAAGAGCCACGAGATCAAGATGGCGTCACTGGCCTTTGGCGAGCAGTCGGAGGACATCAAGCCGGTGATCCCGGCGGGCGCGTCCGACACCGCCGCGCTAGACGCCGTGTTCGAGGCGATCTGCCGTTCGGGCCGCGATGCGCCGACCGCCAAGCTGATGCTGGTGCCCGAAGCCTGGCAGAGCGAAAGCGCCGAACTGCCCAAGCCTCACGCCGACATGTATGAATATCTCGCCTCCGTCATGGAGCCGTGGGACGGCCCCGCCGCGCTGGCGATGACCGATGGCCGCTGGGTCGTGGCGGGCGTCGATCGCAATGCGCTGCGCCCGCTGCGCTACACGCTGACCGGCGACAATCTGCTGATCGTGGGGTCCGAAACCGGCATGGTCGTGGTTCCCGAAACGACGATCGTGCGCAAGGGCCGCATGGGTCCGGGGCAGATGATCGCGATCGACCTGCAGGAAGGCGAACTCTATGACGACGCCGCGATCAAGGACCGGATCGCGGGCGAGCGCCCCTATGGCGAACTGATCAAGGATTTCATGGCGATCGGCGACCTGACTGACGCGCCGACCGCCCTGCCCGGCTGGGACAAAGCGGAGCTGACGCGGCGGCAGGTGGCGGCCAATCTGACGCTGGAGGATCTGGAACTGATACTGGCCCCCATGGTCGAGGATTCGAAGGAAGCCATCGGATCGATGGGCGACGATACGCCGCTGGCGGTCATTTCCGACAAGCCGCGCACGATCAGCCATTTCTTCCGCCAGAATTTCAGCCAGGTCACCAACCCGCCGATCGACCCGCTGCGCGAACGGCATGTGATGAGCCTGAAAACGCGCTTTTCCAACCTCCACAATATCCTGGAGCAGGACGCGCAGAACAGCCATGTGCTGGTGCTGGAATCGCCGGTGCTGACCAGCGCCGAATGGGCGCGGTTGAAGGCGCATTTCGGCCCGGCGGTGGCGCAGATCGACTGCACCTTCCCCGCCAGCGGGGGCCAAGAGCAATTGCGCGCGGCAATCGCCCGCATCCGCGAGGAAGCCGAACAGGCGGTCCGCGAGGGCCGCACCGAAATCTTCCTGACCGACGAAAATGTCGATGCCGATCGGGCCGCGATAGCGGGCGTGCTGGCGGCGGCGGCGGTCCACACCCATCTGGTGCGCAAGGGGCTGCGCTCCTATGCGTCGATCAACGTGCGCTGTGCCGAAGCGGTCGACACCCATTATTTTGCGGTACTGATCGGTGTCGGCGCGACCACGGTGAACGCCTATCTGGCCGAGGCCAGCATTGCCGATCGCCATGCGCGCGGCCTGTTCGGCGACCTCTCGCTCGACGCCTGTTTCGAACGCTATCGCACGGCCATCAACGAAGGCCTGCTCAAGATCATGTCCAAAATGGGCATCGCGGTCATCAGCAGCTATCGTGGCGGCTATAATTTCGAAGCGGTCGGGCTTTCGCGCGCGCTCGTCAATGATCTCTTCCCCGGCATGCCGGCGAAGATTTCGGGCGAAGGCTATGCCTCGCTCCATTACAGCGCGATGCTGCGGCACGAAAAAGCCTTCGACAGCGCGGTCGTCCGCCTGCCGATCGGCGGCTTCTACCGCCAGCGCGACGGTGGCGAGGCGCATGCCTATTCGGCGCAGCTGATGCACTTGTTGCAGACCGCGGTCGGGACCGACAGCTATTCGACCTATCTGCAATTTTCGCGCGGCGTGCGCGATTTGCCACCGGTCTATCTGCGCGACCTGATGGAGTTCAACTTCGCCCGCGAAGCCGTGCCGATCGACGAGGTGGAAGCCACCACCGAAATCCGCAAGCGTTTCGTCACGCCCGGCATGTCACTCGGCGCGCTGTCGCCCGAAGCGCATGAGACGCTTGCCATTGCCATGAACCGGATCGGCGCCAAGGCCGTATCGGGCGAAGGTGGCGAGGATGCCAACCGCTTCAAACCCTATGAAAATGGCGACAACGCCAATTCCGTCATCAAGCAAATCGCGTCGGGCCGTTTCGGCGTCCATGCCGAATATCTGGCATCGGCCGAAGAAATCGAGATCAAGGTCGCCCAAGGGGCCAAGCCCGGCGAAGGCGGGCAGTTGCCCGGATTCAAGGTGACCGAGTTCATCGCCAAGCTGCGCCATTCGACGCCCGGCGTGACCCTCATTTCGCCGCCGCCGCATCACGACATCTATTCGATCGAGGATCTGGCCCAGCTCATCTACGACTGCAAGATGATCAATCCGCGTGCGCGGGTGTGCGTCAAGCTGGTGAGCCAGGCGGGCATCGGCACGGTCGCGGCAGGCGTGGCGAAGGCGCATGCCGATGTCATCCTGATCGCGGGCCATGTCGGCGGCACAGGTGCCAGCCCGCAGACCAGCATCAAATATGCCGGTACGCCCTGGGAAATGGGCCTGTCCGAAGCCAATCAGGTGCTGACTCTCAACGGGTTGCGGCATCGGGTGAAGCTGCGGACCGATGGCGGGCTCAAGACCGGGCGCGACATCGTCATCGCCGCGATCCTGGGCGCGGAAGAGTTCGGCATCGGCACGCTCAGCCTCGTCGCCATGGGCTGCATCATGGTACGCCAATGCCACAGCAACACCTGCCCCGTGGGCGTGTGCGTGCAGGATGAGAAACTGCGGCAGAAGTTCACCGGCACGCCCGAAAAGGTCATCAACCTGATGACCTTCATCGCCGAAGAAGTGCGCGAAGTGCTGGCGCGGCTGGGTTTCCGCAGCCTGGACGAAGTGATCGGGCGGACGGAGTTGCTCAAGCAGGTCAATCGCGGGGCCGAACATCTCGATGATCTCGATCTCAACCCGATCCTGGCCAAGGTGGATGCCCCCGACGACCAGCGCCGCTTTTCGCTGACGCAATGGCGCAACGACGTGCCCGACAGCCTGGACGCGCAGATGATGCGCGATGCCAAGGCGGTGTTCGAGCGTGGCGAAAAGATGCAGCTGACCTATACGGTGCGCAACACGCACCGCGCGGTCGGCACGCGCCTCTCCTCGGCGGTGACTGACAAGTTCGGCATGTCGACGCTGGCCGACGGGCATCTGACCGTGCGGCTGCGCGGGTCGGCGGGCCAGTCGCTGGGCGCGTTCCTGTGCAAGGGCATCACACTCGAAGTGTTCGGTGACGCCAATGACTATGTCGGTAAGGGGCTGTCGGGTGGCATCATCGTCGTGCGCACGACAGTCTCCAGCCCGCTCGCGAGCAAGGACAACACCATATTGGGCAACACCGTCCTTTATGGCGCGACCAGCGGCAAGCTGTTCGCGGCAGGGCAAGCCGGTGAACGCTTCGCTGTCCGCAATTCGGGTGCGCAGGTCGTAGTCGAAGGCTGCGGGGCCAATGGCTGCGAATATATGACCGGCGGCACGGCGGTCATTCTGGGCAAGACCGGGGCCAATTTCGGCGCGGGCATGACTGGCGGCATGGCCTTCATCCTTGACGAAGATGGCAGCTTCCCGTCGCGCGCCAACCCCGAAGGCATTGTCTGGCAGCGGCTGGAAAGCGCCCATTGGGAAGCGGAACTGAAAGCGCTGATCGCCCAGCATGCAGTGTCGACCGACAGCAAATGGTCGAACACCATATTGGATGATTGGGATCGCTGGCGTCGGTATTTCTGGCAGGTCTGCCCCAAGGAAATGATCACGCGCCTCGCCCACCCGCTCAGCGACATGGCCGCGGAAGTCGTTGCTGCGGAATAAGCGGTCAGGGGTGGTTGTGGTCGATCGTCGGCACGATGATCGGCTGCACCACCCCCCCTGGTGATATCGCCACCGGTTTCACCATAGGGTCGGCCACAGCGACCTTCGACCGATCCAATCGCGGATTGCTGACGGGCTTTTCCGATGCCGCATCGTGGACCAGCGAGTCATCCGTCACTGGATAATCCTGCGCCACATAATCCTGCACGTACGGATCGCTGCTGCCTTCGATCCCGGCCATGTCGGCGGCAAAGCGCCGCTCCGTCAAAGTCGGACCGCAGCCAGTGCAGCGAATCACCGCTGGTCCCCGGTCGCTTGTGCCGCTGTCTCCGAACATCGAAGCGGTACGTCCCGCCTCGACATAGGAATTATCGTCGTCCGGGCTCCATTCCTCGGCGGAAACGGCTGTTTTCTGCGGGCTGGTGACATAGCTTCCTAGCCCCAGTCCCATCGCGACCGATGCCGCCAGGGTCATGCCCGACATCATCCACCATTGCCCCGGCATCGCGCGCCTCACCTTCCCACAATCATTATATCGACCCAATCTCATCAATCATAACGCAGATGCAGATAGGTTGTTGCATGGGGCAAAAGCCTTTGCTAATGGCCACCGCCTACCAGATGCCGGCCCTGCCGGTTTCCCTTTGAGTGTGCGGTCGTGGCGGAACTGGTAGACGCGCAACGTTGAGGTCGTTGTGGCCGAAAGGCCGTGGAAGTTCGAGTCTTCTCGACCGCACCACCCCCCCCCTATAGCCGGTCGGTTTACCCGATCGATGCGCCCAAAGCGCCGATCCCCTCTGCAACAAACGCATTGATCCAGATCATGTTGGGCGGTTTTGCAGGAACCGCGCCTCGCCCCCACGCGCTCCACGCCCATGTTGGACATGCCGTCCGGCGATGTGGAGAACAGCGATGTCGACCCCTGAAAGCCTGCAAGACGTCTATATCGACGAACTGAAAGACCTCTGGTCCGCGAACGACCAGATGCTCAAGGTCATCAAGAAAATCACCGCCAAAGCCAGTGACGCCGCGCTCAAGGACATGCTGACGAAGAGCCAGGACGGCATCGCCAGCCACACCGCGATCCTCAAGGAATTGATCGCCGGTCAGGATGAGAAAGTCTCCAAGGACCATTGCAAGGGCATGGAAGGCCTCGCCGCCGAAGCGATCAAGCATGTGATCGAAGAAGGCCCGGATAAAGGCCCCGTCCTCGATGTCCTCATCATCGCGCAATATCAGCGCATGACCCATTATGGCATCGCCGGGTTCGGCACCGCCGCCGCCTTCGCCAAGGCTCTCGGCCTCAAGGACGATAACAAGAAGCTACGCGACGCGACCAAGGATATTTACGCAAGCGACGCCTTCATGACGAAACTCGCGGAAACCTCGGTCAATCTGGAAGCCGAAGACGCCTGATCGCGCGCCGTCCGCCCGGCCCGTCCGGGCGGACGGCGCCTTCCCGTCTGCACATGACGACAGGAGAACAGCCATGACGATCGCACAGGATGACGCCCCCGCGACAACCTCCAAGGACAAAGAGGTGCGCGCGCAGGAGGTGGACTCTCTGCCCCAACCCAAGGGCGACGCGCTGCTCGGCCGAACGGTCACCATCAATCGCCCGCGTGCCGAACTGTTCGCTTATTGGGCGGACCTCGCCAACCTGCCCACCTTCATGGACAATGTCGAACGCATCGACATCCTGTCCGACACCCGATCCCATTGGGTGGTCAAGGCACCGGCGGGCAAGACCGTCGAGTGGGACGCCGTCATCACCGACAAGCGCGAAGGCGAATTGATCGCCTGGGCCTCCACCAATGGCGCCGACGTCCCCAATAGCGGCCGCATCGAATTTCGCGACGCAGGCGACCGGGGCACCATCGTCACCGCGACCATCGCCTATGATCCGCCCGCCGGCATCATCGGCAAGGTCGTCGCCAAACTGTTCCAGCGCGAACCCGCCATTCAGGCACGGCGCGACCTTCGCCGGTTCAAGCAACTGATGGAAGCGGGCGAAATTGCCACAGCCGCCTGGACCCAAAAGCAATTGCAAGAGGAGAAAGCCTGATGCGCGCCCTCACCTGGCACGGCAAACATGACGTGCGCGTCGATACCGTCGACGATCCCGAAGTCCTCAATCCGCGCGACGCGATCATCAAGATCACGTCCACCGCCATTTGCGGCTCCGACCTGCATCTCTATGACGGCTATATCCCCACCATGCAGGCGGGCGATATTCTCGGCCATGAGTTCATGGGCGAAGTGGTCGAAACCGGCCCCGGATCGACGCTCAAGAAAGGCCAGCGCGTCGTCGTCCCTTTCACCATCGCCTGTGGCAGCTGCTATCATTGCGGCAAGCATCAATATTCCGCCTGCGACAATGGCAATCCGGCGGACAATCAGGACATCGGCCAAGAAATGTATGGCCAACCCATGTCCGGCCTGTTCGGCTACAGCCATCTGACCGGCGGCTATGCCGGGGGCCAGGCGGAATATGTCCGCGTGCCGTTCAGCGATGTCGGCCCGATCGTCGTGCCGGACGGCCTCACCGATGAGCAAGTCCTGTTCCTGTCGGACATCCTGCCCACCGGATGGCAGGCGGCGGAAAATGCCGATATCGAACCCGGCGATACCGTCGCGGTCTGGGGCTGCGGCCCGGTCGGCCTGTTCGCGGTGCAATCGGCCTTCCTGATGGGCGCGCACCGCGTCATCGCGATCGACCATTTCCCGCACAGGCTGGAACTCGCCAGACGCTTCGGCGCAGAGACGATCAATTTCAAGGAATCGAAAACGTATGAAGCGCTGATGGAAATGACCGGCGGCATCGGTCCCGATGCCGTGATCGACGCGGTCGGCCTCGAAGCCCACGGCTTCTTCGTCGATAATGTCGTCGATCAGATCAAGGCGTCCCTGTTCCTGGGCACCGACCGCATCCATTCGATCCGCCAGGCGATCCACGCCTGTCGCAAGGGCGGCCGCGTCTCGATGCCCGCCGTCTATGGCGGCTTCGTCGATAAATTCCCCTTGGGCGCGTTCATGGAAAAGGGGCTGACGCTCAAGACCGGCCAGACCAGCGTGCAACATTATATGCCCGCGCTGCTCAACGCGATCGTCGAAGGCCAGATCGACACGACCTTCCTCATTTCCCATCGCATGAGCCTGGAAGACGCGCCCAAAGGCTACAAGATGTTTCACGACAATCAGAATGAAGTGACCAAGATCGTCCTGAAACCCGATTTCGCGCCTTCGTCAAACGTCGCGGCAGAATAGCCGAAACATATTGGAGACATGACATGCCAGGTAATGAAAACGGGCGCGATCCCGCCGCCGCCCAGGGCGAAGAGATGCCCCGCCGGGGTCCAATGGGCGACGTCATCCCCAATGACGACGATCCCGATCCCCGGACCCGCGGCGGCAAGCCGCAGGAAGATGTCGAGGATCGACCGAATGTCGGCACGGTAACGCCGGAGGATTATCCGGCACGCGATCGCGCCGACTCTCGGCCGGACTGATCAGCAAAAGGGTGGGCTTTGCCATTTGTATGGGTTATTCTTGATGCAAATCGGCAAACCGACCTTTGGGAGATGAGCATGACGGACGAAGGCATCGTGACGCGACGGACCTTAATGGCCGGGGTCGGCCTTGGCATCGCAGCGGCGGGCATGCCCGCGCTGGCGGCCACGCCCGGCCGCAAGCTCGGCTATGCGATCGTCGGGCTGGGTTCTTACGCCACCAAGCAGATCATGCCCGCCTTCGCCGGATGCGACCATGCCCGGATCAGCGCCCTGGTCAGCGGCACCCCGGCCAAACTGGAACAATATGGCGCGCAATATGGCGTGCCCAAGACGCATCATTACAGCTATGAGACGTTCGACCGCATCGCCGACAATCCCGATATCGACGCGGTCTACGTGATCCTGCCCAACAGCATGCACGCCGAATATACGATCCGCGCGGCGCGGGCGGGCAAGCATGTGATGTGC
Source organism: Sphingobium sp. RAC03 (assembly GCF_001713415.1). Lineage (GTDB taxonomy): Bacteria > Pseudomonadota > Alphaproteobacteria > Sphingomonadales > Sphingomonadaceae > Sphingobium. The sequence continues at coordinate 1,366,200 of NZ_CP016456.1, forward strand.
GAAAAGCCGATGGTTATATCCGTCGCCGAGTGCGAGGCGATGATCGCCGCCTGCCGAACGGCGGGCAAGAAGCTGATGATCGGCTATCGATCGCGCTTCGAACCCCATAATCAGCTGGCGATCGAACTGGCGCGCGGCGGCCATGTCGGGCCGACGCGGATCATCACCGCCGAACATGGCTTCCCCATTCAGCCGGACCAATGGCGACTGGACAAGCCCCTGTCGGGCGGCGGATCGCTGATGGATATCGGCATCTACAGCCTCAACGCCGTGCGCTATCTGACCGGTGAGGAACCGGTGGACGTCATGGCGATCGAGTCGACCGACCGCGCCGACCCGCGCTTCCGCACCGTGGAGGACCGCATCACCTTCCTGCTGCGCTTCCCGTCGGGGATCGAGGCGACCTGCGTGTCCAGCTATAGCTCGGCGCATAACAGCTATCGCGTGATCGGCACGCAAGGATGGATCGATATGGAACCCGCCACCCCCTATAGCGGCCATGCGATGCGCATCCGCAAGGACGGCAAAGTCACCGACCGCACCCTGCCGCCATCACCCAAAACGCAATTTGCAGGCCAGCTCGACCATCTCGCGCAGGCGGTATCGAACGGCACGCCCGTCATCGTGCCCGGCGAAGAGGGCCTCGCCGACCTGCGCGTCATCGAAGCCATCTACCGCTCCGCCCGCGAGGGCCGCCGGGTGCGTTTGCAGGCATGAGGGAAAGGGGTAGGTTGGGAACTGGCGGGTTTCGGTTGGGATTGGGTAATAGTCACTATGGCTCATGTTGCTGGAGCCATCCACAGCGCCTCGTGCGGAAAGGGCAGCCGGACGCTAGCTGCGAATTTTTTGCCATCGATCTCGACGGCTCCCTTTTCTTTACGGCTTGCTAGAAACGTCCGCAAAGCTGGTAGTTCAGTCGATGATATAAAAAGGCTGTATGAGTCACCTCGCTTGCGAGTGACAGGATCATCTAGGCCCGGCCAGCGCTTCGGCCAAACGATGGATCGATTAGGAGCATATTCGTAGGGCCATATCATAACCTCAACTTTATCTGGCAACCAAGCTTGAGCTGTGGAGGGTCGGAAGCCTCGAAGCTGATCAAAGGCTTTTGTAATCGCTGTCGGCACTTTTTCACGCACCGATTCATCATCCAGCGACCCATAAACCGAAATATAAAACGGCTCCTTGTTCCCGTAGACGAGCAGCGTGTTTTCGGGCTGATCCGTGGCACTGGCTGCATAATAGCCACCTGCGAGCGCTGCCAATTCAGGATTTGAGAAATCTGCAATCAAGTCTGCCTGTTGATTCTGATCTAGTTTTGTTGACGCGAAACCGACTTTAGTTCGAAAGATTGCGGTTCCATCGCTGTAAAGAACGAAGGCAGGCGAGTCAGAGCCGACCACCGGAAGCCAAGGGTCGGACGTCAGCAGGACAATCAAGGGATGTGGTGTTCGGGAGGCTTGGGCCGCAGCAAGCGCTACCGGCCGATGAAAGAAGGCGGCTTCCGTTTGGTCGGCTTTGACGAGGATCTTGTTTTGGGAGCCTGCCCCCTTATCGCATGCAGCTATCAACAAAATGACCGCTGCCAGCGCCAAGTGAATAAGTGGTGTTCGCCTCATCAGCGAAAGATGAACGAGTGACTGCTTTCAGGCAAGCTACGGTGGAGAGGGAAGGTCAGCCTTTGGTCGTCAACGGATATGCAAAAAACTTGCCTCGCTGCGGCTCGGCAAGTTTTTCTCCCCCTCCCGCAGGCGGGAGGGGGTTGGGGGGTGGGCCAGCGCAACGGTCGAAAAAGGCCACCCGCCCATCCCCAACACCACTACCCCAAGGCCAATCCCCAATCCCCTATCCACCCCCTTCCAATGTAGGATTTTCTCTGGTCTATCCTTAGCGATGCGCCAGTCCTCTGCCCGCTCCACGCCGCCCTCCACCGCCCCGCCCCCGTCGCGTCGGTGGCGCGGACAGGGCGCGTCGCTGTCGCGTCCGTGTCGCGTCGTCGGGACGTTGCCATGGCTTTCCCGGTACAATTCGGGCCAATTCGCCCCAAAATTGGACCCTGCAACGGTGTGTATTTCCCCCTGTCACCCTCAACACCCAAAATCCCCGCTCGGCCTACCGCTTTGCCTTTGGCGCGGAAGCCGCTAAAGCGCGATGCCATGACATATCCCGCTCCCAAGGACTGGATCCTGGGCATTTCGCCCTATATCCCCGGTAAATCCGCCGCCGACGATGGCCGCCCGCTGATCAAGCTATCGGCCAATGAAAATCCGCTGGGCACTGGCGCGGCCGCGCGGGCCGCGCTGGTTGCGGCGACCGCCGATCTTGCCAGCTATCCCGATCCCGCCGCGACCCGGTTGCGCGAGGCGATCGGCGCGGTGCATGGGCTGGACCCGGCGCAGATCATCTATGGCACGGGGTCGGACGAGCTGCTGCATATCGCCGCCTCCGCTTATGCCGGGCCGGGCGATGAGATCCTCTATGTGCGCTATGGTTTTGCGGTCTACGACATCGCCGCCCGCCGGGTCGGCGCGACCCCGGTAATCGCGCCCGACAAGGACTATGCGACCGACGTGGATGCGCTGCTGGCGGCGGTGACGGACAAGACCAAGGTCGTGTTCCTCGCCAACCCCAACAACCCCACCGGCACGATGACCGGCCGCGAAGAAATTGCCCGGCTGCATGCGGGCCTGCGCCCCGACATATTGTTGGTGCTGGACCAGGCCTATGCCGAATATCTCGACGCGGGCGAGGATGATGGCGGCCTCGAACTCGCGAAGAACGCGACCAACATATTGGTTACGCGCACCTTCTCGAAAATCTATGGCCTGGCGGCCGAGCGGATCGGCTGGGGCTATGCCTGCCCGGCGATCATCGAAATTCTCCATCGTATCCGCGCGCCGTTCAACGTGACGACGGCGGGACAGGCCGCCGCCATCGCCGCGATCAACGACAGTGGCTGGGTCGAATCGAGCCGGACGCATAATGCGCGTTGGCGCGAATGGCTGGCGGGCGAGATTGGTGCGCTGTCCAACCACGGCCTGCGCGTCGTGCCGAGCAAGACCAATTTCCTGCTGATCCTGTTCGACGGCAAATTGACCGCCGAAGCCGCGATGAAGGGTCTATGGGACGAAGGCTATGCCACCCGCTGGCTGCCCGGCCAGGGGCTGCCCAACGGCCTGCGCATCACCATCGGCACGAAGGCGCAGACCCGCGCGGTCGCCGCCAAGCTGCGCGCCATGGCGGAAGCGGCCTGACGCGATGCTGCCTTTCGCCCGCGTCACCATCATCGGCCTGGGGCTGATCGGCTCCTCGCTCGCCCGCGCGATCCGGGCGAACATGCCCACGGTGCGGGTGACGGGCCATGACGCCGACCCGCAGGTGCGCGACACAGCGCGGCGGATCGACCTGTGCGACGATGTCACGGACACGGCGGGCGCGTCGGTGACCGACGCCGATCTGGTGATCTTGTGCGTTCCCGTCCGCGCGATGGGCATGGTCGCCACCGAGATTGCCGACGATCTGCCCGCCGACGCGATCGTCAGCGATGTGGGATCGTGCAAGGCCGATGTGCTGGCGCAGCTCGCCGCCGCGCTGCCGGGGCGAACGATCATCCCGGCGCATCCCGTCGCGGGCACCGAAAATAGCGGACCGGAAGCGGGCTTCGCGACCTTGTTCAAAGGCCGCTGGTGCATCGTCACGCCCCCCGCCGACGCCGATCCGGCCGCGGTCGAGCGCGTCGCCGAACTCTGGCGGCGGGTCGGGGCGGATGTCGAATTGATGGACCCGGCGCATCATGACCTGGTGCTGGCGGTAACCAGCCATTTGCCGCACCTTATCGCCTACACCATCGTCGGTACGGCCAGTGACCTGGAAAATGTCACCCAGTCCGAAGTGATCAAATATTCGGCCGGCGGTTTTCGCGACTTCACGCGGATCGCGGCGTCGGACCCGACCATGTGGCGCGACGTGTTTCTGGCGAACAAGGATGCGGTGCTGGAAATGCTGCAGCGATTTTCGGAGGATCTATCCGCGCTGCAGCGGGCGATCCGCTGGAATGACGGCGACGCTTTGTTCAACCTCTTCACCCACACCCGCGACATTCGCCGCTCGATCATCGAACAGGGGCAGGATGACGCCAAGCCGGATTTCGGCCGCGTTCACTGAGACAAAGCGGATGGCGGGTTCAGCGCGTTGATTGCGGCATGGACACGGGTTTCGGCCTCCCGCCGGTCTAGGCCGGTCGGGACGATCTCCCCCACCTTATAGGTGATGGTGCCCGATCGTTTGAGGAATTTGCCGCGCGGCGACACCCGCCCGCTGTCGATCGCAATCGGCACGACGGGCAGGCCGAGCAGGACATAGAGACCCGCAAAACCGGCCTTGAGCGGTGGCGCTTCGCCATGAGGGACGCGGGTGCCTTCGGGGAAGACGCACACCGCCCGCCCCTGCGCATTGGCCTCCCGCGCGGCGGCGCGCAGCACTCGCATGGCGCTCGCCCCGCCGCTGCGCTCGATGGGGATGAGGCCATAGCGCTGGGCGACGCGGCCCCACAGCGGAATGTCGAGCAATTCCCGCTTGGCGACGACGGCTGGACGGTCGAACAGGCAGAGCATGTCGATCGTTTCGAACATCGATTCATGCTTGACGATATAGAGATAGGGACCAAGCGGCAGGTCGCCGACGACCTTCACCTTCTGCCCCAGCAGCCAATGCGCGCACAGGCGATGGAAGCGGCTCCACCCCGTCCCGATCCGCAGCACCGCCTCGGTACTGAACGATCCCAGCAACAGGGCCGCCAGCACGAAGAACAGGCTGCCGGAATAGAAGACCAGCGTGAAGGCGAGCGAGCGGATCGCGGTGAGCATGAGCAGATATGCGCCTTTGTCAGATGCCGAGCAGCGCAGCCCCGCGCCGCAGCAGATATTTATTATATTCGCGCACCAATATCGTGAGGCTAGGGCGGCTGGGCACCGCGTCATAGACGATCGCGACCCGCTCCGGCAACGCCTGCCGCAACTCCAGCGCGGCGCGGCGCATATGCCAGTCGGTGGTGATGAGGCGCACGGTCTTGTAATCGCGGCGCTCCAGCCAGCGGGCAGTCTCGATCGCGTTGGAGCGGGTGTCGATCGCTTCGCGGCCAAGCGTGATGCAGCAGGCAAACAGCGCTTCGGGCGTATCATATTCGGCCGCCAGTTCGCCCGGACGCACGGAGCGGTCGACCCCGGAGATCAGCATCCGCTTGGCGGTATCGGCTTCCAGCAGGGCGATGCCCCGGTCGATCCGCCCGGCCCCGCCGGTCAGGACGACGATGGCGTCTGTCGGGCGGCTGTCGAGCGGCTGGGGCAGCAGCACCGCGAACCAGATGAAGCCCAGCATCCAGCCCAGCATGCTGACGGCCAGCAGCCGAACGATCACAGCGCGCGGCCCAGCGCGCGCAGCACGGTCCAGCGCGCGGTGAGGACAGCGAGGAGGACGCCCGCCACCGGCAGCAGCGCGAGCAGCGCCCAGCCGGTCCCATCGAGCGCCACTGCGCCCAGCAGGTCGGAGCCGGTCGCATCGAGGCGGAGGCCGATGACGAGAAGCGTGGCAACCGCAAAGGCAAAGCCGAGCACGCCGCCCAACAGCGCGTCGAGGCCGATACGCCATTGGAACAGCCGGGCGATCTGCACATCGGTCGATCCCATGAGGTGCAGCACGTCGATCGTCCCGCGATGGCTGTCATGCGCGGCGCGCGCCGCCAGCACGACGACTGCGCCGGTTGCGACCGTCATCAGCACGACGACGCCGACCGCCAGCCAGCCGAGCGCCGTCAACAGTCCGGCGAGCGGGAGCAGGAACGCGGCATGGGGTTCGATCCGCAGGCTGGGCGCGATGCTGCCGAGCAGGCGGCGCAACCGATCGACCTTCGCCTCCGCCGCGCCGGGGGTGAGCGTCACATCGATGAGCGCTGGCACCGGCAGGTCGGCACTGGCGGCATCTTCGCCGAGCCACGGACGCAACTGGTCGGCGAGTGCAGCGGGATCGACCGGGGTTGCGGCGCGCACTTCGCTCGCCTGGCGCAGCGCCTGCAGCGTGCGGGCGGCGAGCTGGTCGCGCACGGCGGCATCGGCCTCTACTACCTGCACGCTGGCGCGTCCGGCAAGGTCAGCGCTCATCGCCTGGACAGCCGCGCCCAGCGCCAGCCCGGCGGCGGCCGACAGGACGGTCAGGAACATCATGATGGCGATGATCCACGGCATGGGACCGGCGAGGCGTCCGCCCGGCAGCAGGCGATGGCGCGCGGCGGCGCGGCGGCTGGCGCGCGAACTGCTCATTCGGCCTGCCGGGACCGGGCCGGATAGCGCAGCGATCCGGTGGGATCGGCAAGCCGCCCCTTGTCCAGCCGCATCATCTGCGCGCCGGCGACCTGGCTCATCAGCGGCAGGTCGTGGGTGGCGACGACGATGGTGGTGCCCAGGCGATTGAGCGCTTCGAACAAGGTGAGCAAGCGGCGGGCCATATCCGCATCGACGTTGCCGGTCGGTTCGTCGGCGACCAGGATTTCGGGACGGCCGATCACCGCGCGGGCGATGGCGACCCGCTGCTGCTCCCCGCCCGACAAAGTGGCGGGCCGCGCCTGGCCGCGATCACCAAGGCCGACCCAGCTCAACATTTCGGCGACCGGCGCGTCGATCTCCTTCTCCTCCATCCCCGCCACGCGGAGCGGGAGGGCGATATTGTCATAGGCCGACAGATGGGGGACGAGGCGGAAATCCTGAAACACCACGCCGATGCGGCGGCGGAAGCCGGGCAGGCGGGTGCGCGGCAGGGTGACGACATCTTCGCCGAACAGGCGGATGACGCCGCGGCTGGGCCGCTGGGCGAGATAGAGGAGTTTGAGCAGCGACGTCTTGCCCGCGCCGGACGCGCCGGTCAGGAAATAGAATCCACCGGCCGCCAGCGAAAAGCTGACGTCCGACAGGGTTTCACTGTCCAGACCATAGCGCAGGCCGACATTTTCGAACTGGACGATGGCCGTCATGTCAGATTGATGGCGCGTCATGCGCTCCCTGCTTCCCCGGAAGCCCCGCCATGGCACAGCGGGCAGGCCGCCGTAAAGCCCGCGCCGGGAAAAGGGGCGAGTCGCGAGACTGGATGACAGAGCTGTGACATGCCTGATGCTTGCCGCTTGCGCGCGAGTCCCTGCCATGCCTATGAAGCGTCATGATCCTGCTATGTCCCCATTGCGCGACACGCTATGTCGTGCCGGACAGCGCCGTCGGCCCGAATGGCCGCCAGGTGCGATGTGCCGCCTGCAAGCATAGCTGGTTCCAGGAGCCTGCCATCCTGCCCGGACGGGCGGACGAGCCAGCGGAAGCCGCGCCGCCGCCGGTGGCAGTGCCGCCATCACCGGAACCAGCGCCCGTTGCCCCGCCGGTCGAGGCGGTTCCAGACACGCAGGTCGCCGAGCCGGTTGCCCCGGAGCCTTCGGCGCCAGCGAACAACCGCTTCGACGACATCTATGCCGGTGCCCCCGTCGGCCGGGTAGAGGACAGCGAACCAGCGCCCGCCGTGCCGGTCAAGCGCCGCCGCAATGTCCTCAAATTATGGACCTACGCTGCCGTCGCCTTTGCCCTGATCGTGGCAGCGGCGGGCGGCGCGCTCTATTATTTCGGGCCGCCGGGATGGGCGGTGAGCATGGGACTGGTCGCCGAAGAGGGCGATCCCGACCTGCTTTTCTACCTTTCCAAACCCGCCGAGCGGCGCAAGCTGCCGACGGGCGAGGAATATTTCGCCTTTGGCGCGCGGATCGTGAACAGCGGGACACAGGCGTTGCCGGTGCCGCCGGTGCTGGTGCAATTGCGCGACCAGCAGAACCGGCTGGTGTTCAGTTGGACCACCAAGGCCGACAAGGCCCGGTTGAAGCCCGGCGAAGAGGCGTCGATCAATGAGAGCCGGATCGACATTCCCAAAAATGCCGAGAATTTGTCGCTGACTTTTGTGCAGTAAGGTCATCATCCTACCATAGACTGTCATTGCCGCGCAGGCGGCAATCCATCTCCTGACTTTTCGCCACGGCGCTCTGGTGGGAGATGGATCCCCGCCTTCGCGGGGATGACGAGGTTTTTCACGGGTAGCTGACCGTCTTGGGGCGGCCCTGGGGGATGGGGATGAACTCCTGATCGTCGCCGGGGATGAGGGGGAAGCGGAGCGCTTCCCAGTCTTCGCGGGCCTGCATGAGGCGGTCGGGGCGGGACGAGACGAAATTCCACCAGACATGGCGGGGCGAGGTGAAGGCTTCGCCGCCGCACAGCATCACGCGGCCACCATCGACGCTCATCAACGTGGCGCGGGTGCCGGGGCGCAGAACGTAGAGCGTCTGCGGCATGAGCATCATGCCATCGAGTGCGGCATCGCCGCCGGAGACATAGATGGCGCGCTCATCGGCCGACGGGTCGATCGGGATGCGACCGCCGGGCGATAGCTGGATGTCGGCATAGATGGTCTGCGCATAGGTGGTGACCGGGGAGGTTTCGCCCCAGAGCGACCCCATGATAACGCGGGCGCGGACAAGCCCGTCCTCGATCACCGGCAAACCGGCTTCGCCGACATGTTCGAAGGCCGGGTCCATTTCTTCCAGCGCGTCGGGCAACGCCAGCCAGGTCTGGATCGCCGATAATTTGGAGGCCTTGGCCCGCTCGTCGTCGGGCGAGCGTTCGCTATGAACGATGCCCTTGCCCGCCGTCATCAGGTTGATTGCGCCCGCTTCGATCAACTGTTCGGTGCCCAGCGAATCGCGGTGGAGGAAGGCGCCTTCATACATATAGGTGACGGTGGCCAGATTGATGTGCGGATGGGGGCGCACGTCGATGCCATGGCCTGCATCCAGCTTTGCCGGGCCAGCCTGATCGAAGAAGATGAAGGGGCCGACCATCGTGCGTCCCTTGGTCGGGAGCGAGCGGTGAACCTTGAAATCGCCCAGATTATGGGTGGTGGGCGCGATGCTTTGCAGGATGAGGTCGTCCAGGGTCATCAGGCTTCTCCGGGGGCGCGGGCCTTGATCGCCAGCGCGTGGACCTTGTCGCGCAGCAGATCGGCCAGCGCGGCGTTGACGAGACGCTGACGCGCGACGCGGCTTTGCCCGGTGAAGCGATCGGCAACGATGTCGACGGTGAAATGGCTTTCGCCCGACCCGTCATGCCCCGCATGGCCGCGATGCTTTTCGCTGTCGTCGATCACGGCGAGCTGTTGCGGGTTCAGGGCGTCGCGCAGCCGCGCCTCGATTTCGGTGGCCACGGGGCCTTTCAGAATCTGGGTCATGTCCCCTATATAAACGCTTTGCCGCGTCATGCATCAGGACAAGTTTGTCGACCGACCCTTTCTCGACCCGCCGTTTCAACCGCTTTCATGGCCGGGTGGAAGGCGACCGCCCCTGCGCGGCGCCCGGATGCCCGGAACCCGGCGAGTTCCGCGCGCCCCCGGCGGAAGGCAGCGCGCGACCGGGCGACGAGGGGCCGCGCTGGCGCTGGTTCTGCCTCGACCATGTCAAGGCGTTCAACCAGGGGTATAATTTCTTCACCGGCATGTCCCCCGACGAGATCGCGGCCGCGCAGCGCCCCTATGCAGGGTGGGAGCGGGAGACGCGCGCCTTTTCCGCCAATGCGCATAGTCCTTCGCCCAAATGGGCCGATTTCGTCGATCCGCTCGATGCGATCGGCGCGAAGTTCAAGGAACGGATGGCCAAGGCGCGTGCCGATGCGCAGGTGCGGCAGGATGGCCAATTTCTGTCGGCCGAGGATCGCAAGGCCTTGGGCGTCATGGGGCTGGGCATCGACACCGACCGCAAGGCGCTGCGGACGCGCTATACCCAGTTGCTGCGCCGCTATCACCCCGACCATAATGGCGGCGACCGCAGCCATGAGGGCGCGTTGCAGGGCGTGATCCAGGCCTATGCCCATTTGCGCAAGGCGGCGGTTTTCGCTTAGCTTCGCATATTTCCCGCTGTTTTCGATATTTTCGTTCGCCGTCTCATAATTTTATTACGCCACCTCTGGCCTCGACACTCTATGCTTATAGCGATCGGCTGCCTTGTAGGACAGAGGCTAGCCTTGCGGGCGCACGGCGCGGCTGTCATAGCGCGCAGCCCCCTTCCCCGGAGATGAACCATGCAGGATGTGCCGCGCGCGCTGGGCCTAGATTTCGGCACGACCAACAGCGTCGTCGCCATCGCGACCGGCCAGCAGTCCGATCTGGTGGACTTTGTCGGCGATCAGGCGACCGGCGCGGTGTTTCGATCGGCCTTGTGCTTCTGGCATGAGGAAGGGGCCAAAGGCGGATTGGCGCATGAGGCGGGGCCGTGGGCGATCGCGGAATATATGGAATATCCCGAAGACAGCCGTTTTCTCCAGTCGTTCAAGTCGGTGGCCGCCAGCCCGATCTTCGAAACCGCCAATGTGTTCGAAAAGCGGTTCCGGTTCGAGGAGCTTGGCGCGATGTTCCTGGACCGGATGGTCGGCCATGCGGGCGGCGCGCTGGCAACCCGGCCGGAGCGGATCGTGGTGGGGCGGCCTGTCGAATATGCCGGATCGCGTCCCGACGAAGCGCTGGCGCGCAAACGCTATGACGCAATGTTCGCCGGGTTCGGCACCGACATCCATTATGTCTATGAACCGCTGGGCGCGGCGTTCAGCTATGCCAGCCGCCTGACCGAACCCGCGACGATATTGGTCGCCGATTTCGGCGGCGGCACCAGCGATTTTTCGATCGTGCGGGTGGAAGCCCCCGGTGCCGCGCGCCGCTGCGTGCCGCTGGGGTCGGCGGGCATCGGCATAGCGGGCGACCGGTTCGATTTTCGGATCATGGACCATCTGGTGCTGCCGATGCTGGGCAAGGGCGGCAGTTATCAGTCGTTCGGCAAGACGCTGGAGATACCGCGCAGCCATTTCGCCGATTTCGCCGACTGGTCGCGCCTGGCGCTGATGCGCAACCGGCGAACGATGGACGAACTGGCGCGGCTGAAGAAAGCGGCGACCGACCCGGCGGCGATCGGGCGGATGATCACCGTGATCGAGAAAGAATTGGGCTATCCGCTTTATGATGCGGTGGGGTCGCTCAAGCGCGCCTTGTCCGACGCGGACAGCGCCACTTTCCGCTTTTCGGGCGGCGGGCTGGAGATTGAGCAGCAAGTGCAGCGGCGCGATTTCGAGACCTGGATCGCGCCCGATATTGCGCGGATCGAAGCGACGGTGGACGCGGCGCTGGCCAAGGCGGGTGTGACGCCAAATGCGATCGATCGGCTGTTCCTGACCGGCGGATCGTCGCTGATCCCGGCCATTCGCGATATCTTCCGCAAGCGTTTTGGCGAGGCACGGATTGCGAGCGGCGGGGAGCTGACCTCGATCGCCCACGGGCTGGCGTTGATCGGACAGGAAGCCAATCTGGCCGAATGGGCCGCTTGATCCGCGTAGGTCCAGACCCCATTGTCTCGACATAGCCTTCCTGGATCGGTTAGGGCTGGCATGACTCGCAGGAAGATGATGACCCGATGAACGATATTTCCAACGTCCAGCCCGATACCCGCGCCGAAACGCTGCTGGATGCCCCCGATCGGTTTGTGAACGCGCGCGATATGTTCGGCATCGACGTCGACATGCAGATCCCGGCCTTTTCCCAGGCCGACGAGCGCGTGCCCGACCTCGACCCCGCTTATGTGTTCGATCCCGACACCACGCTGGCGATCCTGGCGGGCTTTGCGTTCAACCGCCGCGTCATGGTGCAGGGCTATCATGGCACCGGCAAGTCGAGCCATATCGAGCAGGTCGCCGCGCGCCTGAAATGGCCGTGCATCCGCATCAACCTCGACGCGCATATCAGCCGTATCGACTTGGTCGGCCGCGACGCCATCGTCCTGAAAGAAGGACAGCAGGTGACCGAGTTCAAGGAAGGACTGCTGCCCTGGGCCTTGCAGCGGCCGGTCGCCCTGGTGTTCGACGAATATGATGCGGGGCGTCCCGACGTGATGTTCGTGATCCAGCGCGTGCTGGAAACCGATGGCAAGATGACCTTGCTCGACCAGAATCGCGTGATCCGGCCCAACCCCTATTTCCGCCTGTTCGCGACCGCCAATACGGTGGGCCTGGGCGATACGACTGGCCTTTATCATGGCACGCAGCAGATCAACCAGGGGCAGATGGACCGCTGGAACCTGGTCGTAGCGCTCAACTATCTGCCCGCCGCGACCGAGGCGCAGGTGGTGTTGGCCAAGTCCGGCGAATATGATCATGAGGGCGGCCGCAAGGAAGTCGAGAATATGATCAAGGTCGCCGAACTGACGCGGCAGGGCTTCATCAACGGCGATATTTCGACCGTGATGTCGCCGCGCACGGTGATCAGCTGGGCGCAGAATGCGCTGATCTTCAAGAATGTCGGTTTCGCCTTCCGCCTGAGCTTCCTCAACAAATGCGATGAGGCGGAGCGGGCGCTGGTGGCGGAATATTATCAGCGCGTGTTCGGCAAGGATCTGCCCGAAAGCGTGGCGGGTCGGGCCGCCTGATGATCGTCGTCGAGCGGATCGCGCCGGACGGGACCGCGCACAAGATCAGCATCAGGGGGCATGAGATCGTCGCCGACATGGCCGCGCCCGATGGCGGGGATGAAGGCCCGGACCCGCATGACCTCTATGATGCGGCGCTCGGCACCTGCAAGGCGATGACGATGCTATGGTATGCGCAGCGCAATGCCATTCCGGTCGAGGGCATCCATGTCGGCGTGATCCGCGATGCGAGTGAAGAGCGCAAGGGCCTCTACAAGCTGACCACGCGCATCGCCCTGACTGGGCCGATGACCGACGAGCAGCATGAAAAGCTGATCGCGGTCGCGGCGAAATGCCCGATCCACAAGTTGATGAGCGACGTCGAAACGCAGATCGAGACGATCGCCGTGCCGCGCACCGGCGACCCGGAAGGCTGATGGTGGGACGCTGGTTCCCGGCATGGCTTGAGGCTATATAAGAGTGATGGACAGCAGCACCGCCATTGCCCGGTTGAAAGCCCATGAAGCCGAATTGCGCGCCATGGGCGTAGTGAGCCTGTCGCTGTTCGGATCGACGGCGCGGGGCGAGCAGCGGCCGGATTCGGACGTCGATATTGCCGCGCGACTGGTGGATGACGGGCGGATCGGCCTGTTCGAATTGGCCGGGATCAGCGAGCGGGTCCGCGAACTGCTGGGTGTAGCCGTCGATTTTGTGAGCGAGCCTGCGCGTAAGGCGCGGTTTCAGGCCGAGATCGACCGGGATCGCCTTCGTGTCTTCTAGGCGGGAGTCGCAAAGGCTGACCGACATCATCGACAATATCGATGCGATCGACCTGTATCTGGCCGAGATGGCGGTCGAGGCGTTCGTTGCGGATCGCAAAACGATCGACGCGAGCGAACGCTGTCTGGAACGGATCATCGAAGCGACCGTGAAGATCGGCGAGGCGCGGATGCAGGAGATTGCCCCTACCATTCCGGCGCGCGCCGTCCGTGGGCTGGGCAATATGCTGCGCCATGCCTATGACGACATCAATCCGACCTATATTTTCACGACGATCCGGCGAGACCTTCCGCCGCTTCGCGCAGCCTGCGTCGCGGCGCTCAAGGATCTGCCATGACCGAACGCTCCCCCATCGATGCTTTCAAGGATGTGCTGTCCGGCACGGCGCGGTCGATTGCGCGTGATGCCGAGGTCGAGGTGGGCTTTACCGCCGACGCGCCGCATGTGGCGGGCAAGGCGATCAAGGTGCCGACGCCGGGACGCAATCTGCCCGCCGATCAGGTGGCGCTGGCGCGGGGCTTTGCCGACGCCAATGCGCTGAAGCTGCGCTATCATAATGCGAAGATTCACGGGTCTTCAGCGCCGGGCGAGGCGGTGGCGCGCGCGGTGTTCGATGCGGTCGAGCAGGCACGGGTCGAGGCGATCGGGTCGCGGGCGATGGCGGGGGTGCGTGCCAACCTCAACCATGCGCTCGACATGCGGCTGAAATCCGATGCGATCCGCCGGGCGCGGTCGGCGGACGAGGTGCCCTTGTCCACCGCGCTGGCGCTCAAGGTGCGCGAACGGCTGACCGGACAGGCGATCCCCAAGGATGTCGCGGCGGGCGTGGCGATGGTCGATCAGTGGATCGAAGACAAGGCGGGGCATGACCTGGACGCGCTGGCGCTGGCGATCGATGACCAGCGCGCGTTCCAGAAGCTGACCACGGCGATGCTGGAACATCTGCAACTGATCGATGCCGATGTGCCGCCCGATCTGGACGAACCCGATGCGCAGGATGAGGACGAGGATCAGGAGGATCAGTCCGAGGACGGCGACAGCGGGCAGGACGAGTCCGGCGACAGCGATGTGAATGCCGAGGCGCGCGCCGAGGACCAGGGCGGCGACACCGAAGAGGGCGAAACCGACTATAGCGACGAGTTCGAGGCCGACAGCGATGCGGGCGCGGACGATATGGGCGAGGAAGGCATGATGCCGGTCCGCCCCAATCGGCCCATGTCCGACCTGCCGCCGGGGTTCGATTACAAAGCCTATACGCTCAAGCATGACGAGATCGTCACGCCCGACGAATTGTGCGACGAAGATGAACTGGTGCGGTTGCGCGGCTTCCTCGACCAGCAACTCGTCAGTTTGCAGGGGGCGGTGACGAAGCTCGCCAACCGGCTGCAACGGCGGCTAATGGCGCAGCAGTCGCGGTCGTGGGATTTCGACCAGGATGAGGGGATGCTGGACGCGGCGCGGCTGGCGCGGGTCATCATCGATCCCACCCGGTCGCTGACTTACAAGATCGAGCGCGATACCGAGTTTCGCGATACGGTGGTGACGCTGTTGATCGACAATTCAGGTTCGATGCGCGGACGGCCGATCAGCATCGCGGCGATCAGCGCCGACATCATGGCGCGCACGCTGGAACGGTGCGGGGTCAAGACCGAGATATTGGGCTTTACCACGCGGGCGTGGAAGGGCGGGCAGGCGCGCGAGGAATGGCTGGCGGCCGGGCGTCCGCCGATGCCGGGGCGGCTCAACGATCTGCGCCATATCGTCTACAAGAAGGCGGATGATCCGTGGCGGCGGGCGCGCAAGAATCTGGGCCTGATGATGCGCGAAGGGTTGCTCAAGGAAAATATCGACGGCGAGGCGCTGTTGTGGGCGCATAGCCGGTTGATCGCGCGCCAGGAGGAACGGCGCATATTGATGGTGATTTCGGATGGCGCGCCGGTCGATGATTCGACCCTGTCGGTCAATAGCGGCACCTATCTGGAGCGGCATTTGCGCCAGGTGATCGACTGGATCGAGAACCGCTCGCCGGTGCAGCTGGTCGCGATCGGCATCGGCCATGATGTGACGCGCTATTATAAGCGTGCGGTGACGATCATGGATGCCGAGCAGTTGGGCGGAACGATGGTCGAGCAACTCGCCGGGCTGTTCGATGAGGATTGAGGCGTGAGTGTCGCCTTTCGCCGTGAGGGCGATGACGAGCATATGGAGCCCAAGTTCGAGCTGCCGCTGCCGCCCGGTCCCAATTGGGTGACGGCGCGGGGGCTGCGGCTGACGCAGGAGATGGCGGCTACGCTGGAAGCGGTCGATACCGGAGCGATGGAGGATGAGGCCGCCAAGAAGCATAAGCGGCTGTTGCGCTATTGGCGGACAAGGCGGGCTACCGCGCAGTTGCAGCCGGTGGCTGATGGCGAAACCGTCGGCTTTGGGTGCCGTGTGACCTATCGCCTGAACGGGCGGGACAAGAGCGTCATGATCGTCGGCGATGATGAGGCCGATCCAGCCGATGGGCGGATCAGTTTCTCCTCGCCGCTGGCGCGGGCGATGATGGACGCGGGCGTTGGCGAGACGGTGGATTTTGCCGGGAAGGCGGATGCGATCGAGATCGTCGCTATTTCGGTTGTCACAGAGACCTGATTTCCCCCTCCGTTCGGTTCGAGCCTGTCGAACCGAACGGGTGAGGATTAGAAATTACGCGCCGCGGCCTGCTTCGAACAGGAACCAGGCGCGCTGTTCGGCCTGATCGGTCCAGTCATCGACGACGCCTTCGGTAGCATTGTCGCCAGCGTCCGCAGCCGCAGCCTTCACGACGCGGAAGGTTTCGACCAACGCCAGATTGTCGTCGCGCAATTCCTTGAGCATGTCGGCCGGGCTGACGAAATCGGCGTCATTGTCCTTGAGGCTCTGATGCCGGGAAATGTCGCCGATCGAGCGCAGGGTGACATTGCCGGTCTTGCGCACGCGCTCGGCGATCAGGTCGGTCGTGGCCAGAATTTCGGCGGCCTGTTCGTCGAACATCAGATGATAGTCGCGGAAATGCGGGCCGGAGACGTGCCAGTGGAAATTCTTGGTCTTGAGGTAGAGCGCATAGCTGTCCGCGAGCGCACCGTTCAGCGCCTGCGCAACGGACTTGGTCTCGTTGCTCTTAAGGTCGGTCGGGGTCTTGAGATCGGGGGCTGTCATGGATGTGCTCCTGTTTCGCGAAATGGTTTCGGACATATAATGATCGGCAGTCCATAAGGTGCCACCAAAAAACGCGATCAGCCTTATGAAAGAAAACGATCAGAGCAGGCCGAGCGCCGTAATCGCCAGGATACCGCCGGTCAGCAGCAGGATCGCCGCCCCCGCGCCGCGAATGAGGCGCACGGGGATGGACGCCAGCAGGCGGTCGCGCAGCAGGACGATGGGCACCAGCGCCGCGATGACGCCGATCGCGCCGCCGATTGCGGCCAGCGCCGGGTCGCCCGTGCGGGTGGCGATGCCCAGGATGAGAAATTGCGGACCATCGCCGAAACCCAGGATGAAAAGGCCAAGCGCGGTCGTCAGGAACGCGCCGGTCGGCCAGCCGGTGAGCGTGTCGGGCATCTTGACCCGCCAGAGCAGCCCGGCGCCCAGGAACAGGACCGACAGCGCGAGGAACAGCAGCCGGGCATCCGCGCCCAGCATCGGGCCGATCCATGCCCCGGCAAAGGCGGAGATCAGCGCATTGGCAGTAGCGGCGACGATGATCCCGGCGATGACCGCGCCATTGCGGTCATAGCGCGTCGCCAAGGCGAGAATAAGCAACTGGCTCTTGTCGCCGATTTCGCCGAGCAGGCAGCCGAGAAGAGCAAGCAGCGGGGCGTCCATCAGCTGCGCGCGTTCAGGCGCGCAGCGCGATAGGCGGCGTGGCGCGGGCGACGGGCGGCATCATGGTGGCGACCGGCCTCTCCGTCGCGATCGCGTCGCGCATCAGGTCGAGATAGGACAGCACCACCGGGCCGAGGCCATGGAGCGACAGGGCCGATTCGAGCGTGCCCGCCAGCCCTTCGACTGCATCGAGGTGAAAGGCGCGGGCGATATGCCGGATCTGGTCGACTTCGTCATGCAGGCGCACCACGGATACATGGCCGCGTTCACCCGCAATCCCATCGACCCGGCGCATCAGGTCCGCCAATATGGCCAGCATCGGATCATGTCGCATGGGAAGCCTTCCCTCTTCTTGCCCCGATGGCGATCATGCGCTTATGGGGTTAAGGCCGCGTAAACCGGCATGGCGGCGGGCGACGATCATGGCCCAGCCTTGACATCAACCCGAATCTGCCCCAAGGGCGGGCGCTGAAACGGGGCAGCCCTCCTCGACACGCTTGGGGGGACGCTTTTTCTTTTACATGATTCGACCAGGGATTTTGGGCCATGGCCAAGCCAGCAACTGTCAAGATTCGCCTCGTCAGCACGGCTGACACCGGCTTCTTCTACGTCACCAAGAAGAACCCGCGCACCAAGACCGAGAAGTTCAGCTTCAAGAAATATGACCCCGTCGTGCGCAAGCATGTCGAGTTCAAGGAAGCCAAGATCAAGTAAGCCGTTGCGGGCTTTTTGTCCGCACGCCTGATCGGTTTTCGCTACAGCAAAAGGCCCGTCCCTTAGGGGAACGGGCCTTTTGCTGTTGGGTTGGTGAGCGAGTAGAGAAGGCGTAATCGATAGGCCCCCAGTCTAAAGCCCCTACCCTCGACGGGCAGCGGCTACCGCATATGGCACCCAACCTATCCAACGTCGTCACCCTGAACTTGTTTCAGGGTCCATTTCTCCTCACGAGCCGCCGCTTTTGGGGCACGATGGATGCTGAAACAAGTTCAGCATGACGAAGAAAAATGGGATCCGTTTCATATACGATAGCCCCTCCCCCAGACGGGGAAGGGGCTTGTTCGCTCTTAGTTGCCGACGGGCTTGGCGTCGGTGCGGCGCACGACGATGGTCGAGGAGCGCGGCTCTTGTCCCGCCACCGGCCAGTTGCCGGTCGGATGCTGGATGTTCACGAAGAAGGTCTTGAGGTCCGGCGTGTAGGCGAGGCCGGTGATTTCGCAACCGGTTGGCCCCACCAGGAAGCGGGTCGACTTCTTCGTGGTCTGATCGACATAATACATCGCATTATTGCCGAAGACCGATGTCGTCGAACTGCTGGTGCTGGCGTCGGTCTGCACCCACAAGCGACCCTTGGGATCGATCCGCAGGCCGTCGGGGCTGGAGAAGGGATCGCCGTTGATATTGCCCTTCAGATTGGCGTCGTCCAGGGTCGGGCTGCCCGCCAGCAGGAAGATTTCCCACGTGAACTTCATGGCGAGCGGCGAATTGCCCTCTTCCTTGAACTTGATGATGTGGCCATGGCGATTGGTCGCGCGCGGATTGGCGGCATCGGCGGTGACACGGCGGCTATTGTTGGTCAGCGTGACGAAGACGGCGCTGTTGTCGGGGGCAACCGTGATCCATTCGGGACGATCCATGACCGTGCCGCCCGCAACGCGCGCCGCCGACTGGCAGTTGACCAGCACCTGCGCCTGATTGGCGAAATTAACGGTGGATGGTGCCGGGGGAGTGGCAAACTGGCTGACGTCGCCAGGGTCAGACGCGCCGACGACCAGGCCGTTCTGGCCCCAGGTCAGCGCGCGCCATTCACCCGAACCGTCGGCGTTGAAGCGCGCGACATAGAGCGTGCCATTGTCCAGCAGGTCGACATTGTTGGCCCGGTTGGCCGTGGAAAAGGCGCGATCGGGGATGAATTTATAGATGCAGCCCGGCGTCGAATCGTCGCCCATGTAAATGGCAACGCGGCTGTCGCTATTGGCCATATAGGCCGTGTTTTCATGGCTGAAGCGGCCAAGCGCGGTGCGCTTCGTCGGGGCGGCCAGTTCCTGATAGGGATCGATTTCGACCACCCAGCCATAGTCATTTTCGGGCTGGGTCGGGTCGAGATAATTGTCGGTGGTTTCTTCGCAGGTGAGGTAGGTACCCCAGGGCGTGCGGCCCGACGCGCAGTTGTTCAACATGCCCTTGACCTGACCCGACAGCAGACCCGAAGCGGGGCCGCTCACGCGGTAAAGGTCATTGCCGGTATAGCGCTTGTTGAAGCGCGAGCCTGCCTTGACCGACCATTTGCCGTCGCTGCCCTTGGCGATTTCCACGACCGAAATGCCCACGGCCGACAGAGCGAGCGCCTTCTGGTCAGCGGTTGCGGTCGCGGCATCATAGCTGCCGCTCATCAGGATGTTGAAGTCGGGATATTCGTGGTTCAGCGCCAGCAGGCCGCCCATATTGGCATCGGTGCCGGACAGTTCGAAATATTCCATGCCGTCATGGTTGCCGCCAGCCCATTTCTCGGCATCGGCAGGCGTCGGGAAATTGCCCGAATAGGGGGTGCCGGTTTCGACCGAATCGCCAGCCTTCAGCAGCACGTCGACGGTGTAGCCCGTGGGCACGGTGACGGTGTCGTTCTGATTGGCGGCGACACCCGCGAAGGTGATGGCGTAGCTGTCGGTCGGGGTGGGCGTTGGGGTCGGGGTGGGCGTCGGGGTTGGCGTCGCCGAATCATTGTCGTCATCGCCGCAGGCCGCCAGCGTGCCCAGCATCGGCAGGATCGACAGGCCCATCAGGCCGTTCTTGAGGATCGTGCGGCGGGCCGGATTGGCGGCGACGATCGCCTCCAGGCTGTTGTCGCCCATGGCGATGGTCGGCTGCGCATCGCGGAAAGGCGCGCGCGCTTCGTCGGTCAGATGAGACATTAGGAAATTACCCCTGTGCTGTGACAGGCTGTCGGCCGGCGGCCGCGCCCTTGCATCAGGGAGTTGGCACGGAAGGATGACGTGTCGGGGGCGTGACGAAGTAGCGGTGATGAAATTTGTGTGACAAAACAGCGACGTGTCGGACCCGTCTATTACAATAGCGCGCTGACCTGCGCGATGAAGCGCAGCACCGAGATCGGCTTGGACACATAGGCCTGTGCGCCCGCCGCGCGAATCCGGTCCTCGTCGCCCTTTCCGGCATAGGCGGTCACCGCCATGATCGGCACGGCCGCGAGGCGCGCGTCGGCTTTCAGGGAAATGATCAGGTCCAGGCCGCTGACATGCGGCAAGTGAATGTCGGTGATGACCAGG
The DNA here is from genome assembly GCF_001713415.1 of Sphingobium sp. RAC03. Lineage (GTDB taxonomy): Bacteria > Pseudomonadota > Alphaproteobacteria > Sphingomonadales > Sphingomonadaceae > Sphingobium. Next base: position 1,386,618 of record NZ_CP016456.1, read on the forward strand.
TCGGGCAGGAAGGCCTGCGCCTGCGCCAGGACGTCGCGCCCGTCGCGCAGCGGCAGCACGTCATAGTCATGCGCCCGCAGCAGATCGCAAAAAAGTTTGAGATTGAGTTCGTTGTCCTCGACAACGAGCACGCGCTTTGCCACCAGTCACCCACGATTTTAACGATCATCCCAAGGCAAGCACGCCGTCAACGCGGCTTTCCCGTAGAGAAACACCCATGCGACCCGACCAACCGAATGGCAAGCAGGATAGCGTTAACGACGCGATGACGCTGGCGCTGATGGCGCTGGGCTGGACGCTGGCGGAGGAATCGCGGGCGGACCGGTTGCTGGCGCTGACCGGGATCGACGTGGAAACCTTGCGCGCGGGCGTGGGCGATCCGGCGATCATGGCGGCCATCCTCGCCTTTCTGGCCAATCATGAGCCGGACCTGATCGCCTGTGCCCAGGCGATCGACACCACACCCGCCGCGCTGATCGCGGCGCAGGAGATTTTGAGCCGATGACCCGCCCCCTGATCATCACCGATTGCGACGAGGTGCTGTTGCACATGGTCGTGCCGCTGCGCGCCTGGCTGGATGAGACCCATGCCGTGGATTTCGACATGCGCGAACGCGGCTTTGCCGAAGCGCTGCGCCACAAGGATAGTGGCCTGGTGCTGGAGCGCGAGCATGTGTGGCAATTGCTGATCGCCTTTTTCGATACGGAAATGCATCGGCAGTCGCCGATCGCGGGCGCGGTCGAGGCCTTGGGGCGACTGGCGCAGGTCGCCGACATCGAAGTGCTGACCAATATCGGCGAACGCCATCACCAGCAGCGCGTCGAACAGCTCGCTGCCTATGGCCTGAACATGCCGGTCCATTGGAATAACGGGCCGAAAGGTCGCCCGCTGGCCCGCATCGTGGCGGCGCGTGCGCCCAGCGTCGCGCTGTTCATCGACGACCTGGCCGAACATCATGAATCGGTCGCGCGCCATGCGCCCGACGTGTGGCGGCTGCACTTTGTCGGCGAGCCGGATATCGCCGCCGACGTGCCCGACGCCCCCCACGCCCATGCGCGGATCGACAATTGGGTCGCGGCCGAAGCCTGGATCATGGACCGGCTAGCCCAGGGTCCGGCCCCCCTTCCCCTTATCCCCACTGATGGAGCCTTATCATGAGCATCGACGCCCGCCTTGCCGAACTCGGCATTACCCTGCCCCAGGCCGCCACCCCGGTCGCCGCCTATGTGTCGAGCGTGGAAGCGGGCGGCATGCTGCATATTTCCGGGCAGATTTCGCTGGCACCCGACGGCCTGATGACCGGACGGCTGGGCGAGGACCGTGATCTCGACTATGGCGTCGCCGCGGCGCGCATCTGTGGCCTCAACCTGATCGCCCAGATGAAGGCCGCGCTCGGCAGCCTCGACCGGGTCGAGCGCGTCGTGAAACTGGGCGCCTTCATCAGCAGCGCGCCATCCTTCACCGACCAGCCCAAGGTCGCCAATGGCGCGTCCGAACTGATGGTCGATGTGTTCGGCGACGCGGGCAAGCATGCGCGCAGCGCCGTGGGCGTGCCCGTGCTGCCGCTCGGCGCAGTCGTCGAAATCGACGCGATCGTCCTTGTCCGGCCGGCCTGATCGGCTGTCCTGGCTGACCGCCCGCCCCTTTGCCCATCGCGGGCTGCATGGGGCGGGCATCAGCGAAAATGGGATGGCGGCGTTTGACGCCGCCATCGCCGCCGGGTGCGGCATCGAATGCGATGTCCGGGCGAGCCGCGATGGCGTCGCCTTTGTCTTTCATGATGCGATGCTGGCGCGGATGACCGGCGTGGCGGGCAGTCTCGGCGCGCGGGATGCGGCCGATCTGGATGCTATGGTCCTGCCCGATGGCGGTGCCATCCCGCGATTGGCGGCGTTGCTGGAGCGGTGCGGCGGTGGTGTGCCGCTGTTGGTCGAGATCAAGGTGCAGGGGCGCACGGTCGCGCCGCTCTGTGCCGCTGTTGCGCGCGATATAGCCGCATGGACCGACGCCCCCTTGGCGATCATGTCCTTCAATCCCCTGGTGCTGCGCTGGTTCAGACAATATTTGCCGCAGGTGGTGCGCGGATTGGTCGTGACTGAGCAGGGCAAGGGAATGATAAGGGGCAAGATTGCTCGCGCCCTTGCACTTTGGTTGGGGAAACCCGACTTTCTCGCCTGTGATATTCGTGACCTCCCCTCCCCCTTTGCCACCCACGCCCGCGCCAAAGGGCGGCCCGTGCTGACCTGGACGGTGCGCAGCGACGATGAGCAGGCGCGCGGGGCGCGGCATGCCGATCAGATCATCTTCGAGACGCCCCGTGACTGAGTGGGTGGCGCGCATCGCCGCAGGCGTCGCCGAATTGCCGCGCGACCAGTGGGATGCCTGCGCCGGATCGGCCAACCCCTTCGTCAGTTGGGATTTCCTGACCGCGCTGGAACGATCGGGCAGCGTGGGGGAAGGGACCGGGTGGCAGCCCTTGCCGCTGGTGATCGATGGACCGGATGGGCGGATTGCCGCCGCCGTGCCCGCTTATGGCAAAAGCCATAGTCAGGGCGAATATGTGTTCGACCATGGCTGGGCCGATGCCTGGGAACGGGCCGGTGGACGCTATTATCCCAAGATTCAGATCGCCGCGCCTTTCTCGCCCGTGCCTGGCCCACGGCTGCTCCTGCGTAACGAGGCCTTTGCTCCGGCGTTGATTGCCGGGGTGGAAACGCTGGTTGAGCGCAACAGCCTGTCGTCGGCGCATGCGACCTTTGTGGAGGCGGATCAAGTGCCGCTGTTCGAAGCGGCGGGCTGGTTGATCCGCGAAGACAGCCAGTTTCACTGGACCAATCGCGGCTATGACGATTTCGGCGATTTCCTGGCCGAGCTGTCGAGCGAGAAGCGCAAGAATATCCGCAAGGAGCGGGCGCGAGCGGTCGCGGGGCTGGACATCGTTCACCTGACCGGCGGCGCGCTCACCGAAGCCCATTGGGACATATTCTGGGATTTCTATCAGGATACCGGCGCGCGCAAATGGGGGACGCCCTATCTTACGCGATCCTTCTTCTCGCTACTGAGCGAGACGATGGCCGACAAGGTGCTGCTGGTGTTGGCGTTGCGCGAGGGGCGGGCGATTGCGGGCGCGCTCAACCTGATCGGGAGCGATGCGCTCTATGGCCGCTATTGGGGGTGCAGCGAGGATGTGCCCAACCTGCATTTCGAGCTATGCTATTATCAGGCGATCGACATCGCCATATCGCGCGGGCTCAAGCGCGTGGAGGCCGGTGCGCAGGGCGGGCACAAACTGGCGCGGGGCTATGCGCCGGAACCTACTTGGTCAGCCCATCATATCCCCAATCCCGGTTTTCGCCGGGCGGTCGCGGACTTCCTGGCCGCCGAGCGGGCGGGCGTGCAGCAGGACCGCCAATGGCTGGCGGAGCGTACGCCGTTCAGGAAAGGATAGCGGTCAGGCGACGCCGATCTGTGTCGTCACCATCCAGGCGCGTGCCTGGCGCTGCGCTTCGGCAATCTGGCGCGCGGTCATTTCTTCGGCGATTTCGGCGCGCATCGATTGGCCTTCCTCGCTGCCGCGTAGGGCGGCAAGGTTGAACCATTTATGGGCTTCGACAAGATCGACCGGCATGCCGCCGGTGCCGCAGCTATAGACGACACCCAGGTCGAAACAGGCTTCTGCCGATCCGCTCGTCGCGTGCGACAGGCGGCTTTCCATCAGAAACTGCGCGCTCTTGCTACTATTGCCCATAATGTTCTTCCCCTTGCCCAGCTAATTCAATGGATCGACCCTGCGGTTTTTCATTGCGGGCAGGTTGGACCAGCATCCGATAAAAAATGGTTAACGCCTGCGGCGTGATTTCCTGCGAATGGCCCGAAGAATCGGGCGTAGTAGGGTTAATGCGGCCGGAGGCGAGCGTCAGGAAGAGACAGATAAGGGGTGGCGTCGTTTGGCCTTCATCCCCATAGCCATGCCATGGCCCAATCGTCCCCCCAGCCCGCAACGCCGGGCGAAAAGCAGATCGGTTTCCGCGAGTTCGTGCTGCTATGCGCGTGCCTGATGGCGATGAACGCGCTGTCGACTGACCCGATGCTGCCCGCTTTGCCCGCGATCAGTCTCGACCTGGCGATCCCGCAGCCCAATGACCGGCAATTGATCATCAGCCTCTATTTTCTGGGGTTGGGCCTTGGCTCCCTGTTGTTCGGCGTCCTGTCCGACCGATTCGGGCGCAAAAGCGTGTTGGGATGGTCGATGGCGCTGTTCATCATGGCATCGATCGCGTGCGCGGTGGCGCCGAGTTTCACCATGCTGCTCGTCGGCCGCACCTGCGCGGGCTTTTTTGCAGGGGCCAGTCGAGTCGTCACCGTCGGCATCGTGCGCGACCGGTTCAAGGGCGACGCCATGGCGCGGGTCATGTCGTTGATCTTCGCGGTGTTCATGCTGATCCCGGTGATGGCACCGAGTTTCGGTCAGGCGATCTTGTGGATTGCGCCGTGGCGCTGGATCTTCTGGGCACTGGCGATCCAGGCGAGCCTGATCCTGCTGTGGATGCTGATCCGCATGCCCGAAACGCTGCACCCCGATAACCGGATGCGGATCACGCCGCGCACCCTATGGACCACGGTCGGCACCGTGATGCGGACGCGCAGCTCGATCGGCTATATGCTGGCAAGTGGCGTAGTGATGGGTGGCCTGATCGGCTTCATCCTGTCGGTGCAGCAGATTTTCTTCGATATCTTCGACGCGCAGGCATTTTTCCCGATCGGCTTTGCCCTGATCGCCGGATCGATGGGGGTGGGCAGCCTGATCAACAGCCGCCTGGTGTCGCGATTCGGTGCCCGGCGGCTGAGCCAAGGCGCGCTGATCATCTTCATCCTGATCGCCCTCGTGCATAGCGGCGTGATCTGGGCGGGGCGTGAAACCTTGGTCACCTTCATGGTGCTGCAGGCGATGACGATGATGACGGTTGCCTTCACCGCGTCCAATTTCAGCGCCATTTCGATGGAGCCCTTCTCCAGGGGCGCGGGCATCGCCTCCTCCTTTCAGGCTTTTCTCACGACGGCCTTGTCGAGCGCACTGGGCACGATCGTCGGCCAGGCGTTCAATGGTACCACCTTGCCGCTGACGCTGGGCCTGCTGGTGTTCGGCAGCCTGTCCTTCCTGATCGTCGTCTGGGCCGAGCGCGGCAAGATGTTCACGCGGCCTAACATGAGCAGCCTGCGCGACATCGAGTTCAAGGCGCTGCATTGAACCTTTGAAGCCAACCGCACATGGACGGACAGGCATAAAAAAAGGGGCGGTTTCCCGCCCCTTTTTCGTGGGTCGATCAGGCGTCCTGCCCACCCGGCGTATGCGCGCCGGGTAGCGGCGGCACGGGTTGGGGCGGGATGCCCGCATCATGCTCCGGTACGTCCCCATCATTACCGCGTCCGACATGACTGCGGCTGCGGCTATAGGCGAAATAGACGATCAGGCCGAGGGTGGCCCAGCCGACGAACATCAGCTTGGTTTCGACGCCCAGGCTCCAGAACAGATACATGCAGCCCGCAATCGCTACCGGCGCCGTGAACAGGATCGCCGGGGTGCGGAACGGGCGGGCACGATTAGGGTCGGTCCGACGCAGCATCATCACCGCGATCGACACGGCGGCGAAAGCGAAGAGCGTGCCGGAGTTGGAGATGTCCGCCAATATGCCGACCGGGAAGAAGGCCGCGAACAGCGCCACGAAGACGCCGGTCATGATGGTGATGACATAGGGCGTCTTGTAGGTCGGGTGAACCTTCGAGAACATCGCGGGCAACAGGCCGTCGCGGCTCATGACGAAGAAGATGCGGGTCTGGCCGAACATCATCATCAGGATGACCGACGGCAGAGCGAGGCCGGCGGCCAGGCCGAGCAGGTTGCCGATCTGCGGCCAGCCGATTTCACGCAAGGTCCAGGCCAGCGCTTCCTTCGAACAGGTGACCGCTTCCGTGCCAGCGGCGGCAAGGGCAGCGCATTGCGCCGACAGGGCGGTCGATCCGGGCGCGAGGGCGATTCCGCCCTGGGCGATCGGAATGCCTGCTTCGGTGACGGGCTGCGCGCCCACCGTGCCGATGACGCCGGCGGCGACCAGCATGTAGAAGATGGTGCAGATGGCGAGCGAGCCGATCAGGCCGATCGGCATGTTACGCTGCGGGTTCTTGGTTTCTTCGGCAGCGGTGGAGACGGCGTCGAAACCGACATAGGCGAAGAAGATCGAGGCCGCCGCAGCCGATATGCCGGAGAAGCCGAGCGGAGCGAATGGCGTGAATTTTTCCATGTTCATGACCGGCAGGGCCAGCACGATGAACAGGGTCAGCGCGGCGACCTTGATCAACACCAGCACGGCATTGACCGACGCGCTCTCCTTGGTGCCGATGACCAGCAGCCAGGTGACGAGGCCGGCGATCAGCATGGCAGGCAGGTTGACCATGCCGCCATCAAAGGGCCCGCGCGTCAGGAGATCAGGGATATCCATCGCGAACGTATGTTCGATCAGGCCGACGACATAGCCGGACCAACCCACCGATACCGCGCCTGCCGCGACGGCATATTCCAGGATCAAGGCCCAACCAACCATCCAGGCGATCAACTCGCCCATGACGGCATAGCTATAGGTGTAGGCGGAGCCGGAGACCGGCACCATGGCGGCCATTTCGGCATAGCAGAGCGCTGCCACGGCGCAGACGAAACCGGCGATGACGAAGCTGAGCATCATGCCCGGTCCCGCCTTTTGCGCGGCTTCGGCCGTCAGCACGAAAATGCCGGTGCCGATCACGGCGCCAATGCCCAACATCGTCAGCTGGAATGCACCCAGCGACCGATGCAGCGATTTCTTCTCGGCCGTCGCCAATATGGCGTCGAGAGATTTTACCCGCCCGAATATCATCAATGAAACCCTTTTATCGATATCTTGCCTGGGCGGTCGGTGGCCCCGTCCCCCTATGCTCTGATAGGGGAGACTATCGCCTAAATCGTCCCGCGCAAGTATGTTGCGTGGCGATGACATGAATGTCGGCAGTGAATAAGGGGAACAGCGTGGTTGAATTGATCCGGACGCGGAGTTTGGCAGACATGCCGCACGGCTTTGCCGGACGGCGCGGCGGCTGTTCAACGGGGCTCTATGCCGGCGCGAATGTCGGGCTTGGATCGGATGATGACCCCGCCCTGGTGCGGCGCAATCGCGATCTGGTGCGCGACGCGGTTCTGCCGGGATCGGCACTGATGACGGTGCATCAGGTTCATTCGGCGGACGTAGTGACGGTTGACGCGGCGGTGGCAGATGACGCTCGGCCCGCTGCCGATGCGCTTGTGACCGACAGGCCTGGGCTGTTGTTGGGGATATTGACGGCGGATTGCGTGCCAGTGCTGTTTGCCGATCCTGAGGCGGGGGTCGTGGGCGCTGCGCATGCCGGATGGAAGGGCGCCATTGGCGGCGTAACCGACCGGACGATTGCGGCGATGGAGACGTTAGGCGCTGGCAGGGGCGCGATCGTTGCGGCGATCGGGCCGTGCATTGGCCGGGCCTCCTATGAGGTGACCGATGCCTTTGCGCTGCGGTTCGAAGCGGAGGATGAGGCCAACGAACGTTTCTTTTCGGAAGGGCGTGCGGGGCATCGCCAGTTCGACATTGCGGCCTATGTCGCAGCGCGCGTGGCGGGCGCTGGCGTTGGTCGGGTCGAACTGCTCGATGAGGATACGTACAGCCAGGCTGATCGCTTTTTCAGCTATCGGCGGTCGTGCCATCTGGGTGAGGCGGATTACGGCCGTCAGTTATCGGTGATTGGTTTGGGTTTGTGATGAGGGCTAGACGCCAAAAAGCCCGCCTTTGAGGGCGGGCGTATTGTGTGCGTTGGTGTGGTTGCGGGAGTAGGATTTGAACCTACGACCTTCAGGTTATGAGCCTGACGAGCTACCGGGCTGCTCCATCCCGCGACACTGGTTGCCCCTTGGTTTTGGGGTAACGCAAAAAAGGCGGCTTTGGGGCCGCCTTTTTTGACAATGTGAATGGGTTTTTGCTGATTTTGCGCGAGCTTCAATGCCTGGCGACGCCCTACTCTTCCAGTGCTTGAGCAATAGTACCATCGGCGCAGACTGGTTTCACGGCCGAGTTCGGGATGGGATCGGGTGGGTCACAGACGCTATGGTCACCAAGCAATGAAGCTGGCGCAAAATCAGGGTTTATAATCGATACCGTGCACGTTTTGATATGTGTGTTGTGATTTCTGGCTGGCCTAAGAACCACGCCATCATTTCAAGCTGCCTGTTGCCAGTGCTGTCATTGATGGTGGGACTCTGCGGTTCACAAGTGAACCGTTTAAGCGCGAACAGAGCAATTAGGACTGGTTAGCTTCATGGATTACTCCACTTCCACATCCAGCCTATCAACGTCGTGGTCTACGACGGCTCGATGAAATCTTATCTCGAGGGAGGCTTCCCGCTTAGATGCTTTCAGCGGTTATCCCGTCCATACATAGCTACCCAGCTGCGCTCCTGGCGGAACGACTGGTACACCAGAGGTATGTTCAACCCGGTCCTCTCGTACTAGGGTCAACTCCTCTCAAATTTCGACGCCCACGGCAGATAGGGACCAAACTGTCTCGCGACGTTCTGAACCCAGCTCACGTACCACTTTAATTGGCGAACAGCCAAACCCTTGGGACCTGCTCCAGCCCCAGGATGTGATGAGCCGACATCGAGGTGCCAAACGATTCCGTCGATATGAGCTCTTGGGAATCATCAGCCTGTTATCCCCGGCGTACCTTTTATCCGTTGAGCGATGGCCCTTCCACGAGGGACCACCGGATCACTATGACCGACTTTCGTCTCTGCTCGACTTGTCAGTCTCGCAGTCAGGCGGGCTTATGCCATTGCACTCTAACAGACGGTTTCCAACCGTCCTGAGCCCACCATCGCGCGCCTCCGTTACTCTTTAGGAGGCGACCGCCCCAGTCAAACTACCCACCACAGAGGGTCCCTGTACCGGATAACGGTACGAGGTTAGACATCAGAAAACAGCAGGGTGGTATTTCACCTATGGCTCCACATCAACTGGCGTCGATGCTTCAAAGCCTCCCACCTATGCTACACAGCTCTTTCCTAATGCCACTCTGAAGTTGCAGTAAAGGTGCACGGGGTCTTTCCGTCTAACCGCGGGTACTCCGCATCTTCACGGAGAATTCAATTTCGCTGAGCATATCCTGGAGACAGTGGGGAAGTCGTTACGCCATTCGTGCAGGTCGGAACTTACCCGACAAGGAATTTCGCTACCTTAGGACCGTTATAGTTACGGCCGCCGTTTACCTGGGCTTCAATTCAGTGCTTGCACACCTCCTCTTAACCTTCAGGCACCGGGCAGGCGTCAGGCCCTATACGTCGTCTTGAAGCCGACTTAGCAGAGCCCTGTGTTTTTGCTAAACAGTCGCTACCCCCTGGCCTGTGCCCCCCATAAGAGCTTGCGCTTATATGGGGCCTCCTTCTTCCGAAGGTACGGAGGCAATTTGCCGAGTTCCTTCAGGATACTTCTCTCAAACGCCTTGGTATACTCTACCATTCCACCTGTGTCGGTTTAGGGTACGGTCTATACGGAGGGGCTATTTCCTGGGACGATTTCACAGCCTGGAGCAATCCAATAAGCCCAGACCATTTACACCATCCGTCACACACCTCCAGGCCCACGAATATTAACGTGGTTCCCATCGACTACCCCCTTCGGGCTCGTCTTAGGGGCCGGCTTACCCTGCTCAGATTAGCTTTAAGCAGGAACCCTTGGAATTTCGGCGACAGTGCATCTCACACTGTTAATCGCTACTCATGTCTGCATTCGCACTTCCGATACCTCCACGACCCATTACCAGATCGCTTCAACGGCCTACGGAACGCTCCGCTACCGCGTGATCGTAAACGATCACACCCTAAGCTTCGGTGCATCACTTTAGCCCCGTTACATCTTCGCCGCAGGATCTCTTATTTAGACCAGTGAGCTGTTACGCTTTCTTTAAAGGATGGCTGCTTCTAAGCCAACCTCCTGGTTGTTTTGGAAATCCCACATGCTTTCCCACTTAGTGATGACTTGGGGACCTTAGCTGTAGGTTAGGGCTGTTTCCCTTTTGACGACGGACCTTAGCACCCGCCGTCTGTCTGCCGGACTAGACTCGTTGGTATTCGGAGTTTGGTTAGTGTTGGTAGATCTCGCGACCCCCGCAACCATCCAGTGCTCTACCCCCAACGGCAATCATCCGACGCTCTACCTCAATAGATTTCGCGGAGAACCAGCTATTTCCCGGCTTGATTGGCCTTTCACCCCTAAGCACAACTCATCCGACAATTTTTCAACATTGAACGGTTCGGTCCTCCAGTGCGTGTTACCGCACCTTCAACCTGGTCATGCATAGATCGCCGGGTTTCGGGTCTAATGCATCAAACTGAAGTCGCCCTATTCAGACTCGCTTTCGCTGCGCCTACACCTAACGGCTTAAGCTTGCTTGATACACTAAGTCACAGACCCATTATGCAAGAGGTACGCGGTCAGGTCTCAAGGACCCTCCCACTGCTTGTAGGCATCCGGTTTCAGGTACTGTTTCACTCCCCTCATCGGGGTGCTTTTCACCTTTCCCTCACGGTACTGGTTCACTATCGGTCATGTACGAGTATTTAGGCTTGGAGGGTGGTCCCCCCATGTTCAGACAGAGTTTCACGTGCTCCGCCCTACTCGAGTCCTGATGCTTTGCTTTCACATACGGGGCTGTCACCCGCTATGGCGTGCCTTTCCAGACACTTCTGTTAACTAAGCACCAGGCACTGGCCTGGTCCGCGTTCGCTCGCCACTACTAACGGAATCTCGGTTGATGTCTTTTCCTCCGGG